>NZ_JAMYKZ010000008.1:0-348729 GCF_040317735.1 Mesorhizobium sp. M1399 | reverse complement strand
GCCGAACAGGATCACGTCGTAAGGCGCCTTGGCAACATGGCCTTGCGGCAGCGGCCCCTGGACCACCGTGACATTGCCGCAACCCAGCGCGGCAAGCGTCGAAGTGGCGGTTTCGGCCAGCGCCGGATCGCTTTCCAGCGCGACCACGGACCTTGCCAGCCGCGACAGGATCGCCGCCGCGTAGCCGGTGCCGCAGCCAACATCGAGTGCCGAAGCGCTTGGGCCGATATCGGCCAGCTGCATCAGCTTGGCCAATGGCGACGGTTCCATCAGATAGCGCGGGCCATCGGCCGTATCGGCAATACGGATGTCCTCATCGATATAGGCGAGATCGCGCTGGCCGGCGCCGACAAAGGCCTCGCGCGGCACGACAAGCATCGCCTCGAGCAACGGCGCGCTGGTCACGTCGGTGGTGCGGATCTGGCCGTCGACCATCTTCACCCGGCGTTCGGCAAAATCAGCGCTCATGTTCCAACCATCCGCTTGCCGCGCAGAGGCCGCGGCTGTTTCGACCGGAACTGAAGCCCCCTGGCGCTGACGCGCGGGAGCTCGGGCATTGGAGGCCTCGCCCGGAATCGAACCGGGGTGCAAGGATTTGCAGTCCTCTGCGTAACCACTCCGCCACGAGGCCTCATTGCTCCCGGCGTTCCACCCGGCTCCAATAGGTTGCGGCGAAAATGCCGTCAAGCGGCCACCATGCATTCCCAACGGTTCTTCCGACATCGAGGCACTGCTTATCAACGCAATACCATGCTAGCAATAACATATTAGCTTATCGTTAAGCACGATTCTCGGCGAGAGGAACCCGATACCGGCGGCCACGTTGGGCAGATAGGAGGGTCCGCCATGCGTCGAGCAGCTACGGAAGACGGCACACCGCGCGGATTGTCGCAGTCTGCAGAGCTTGTGCGCTATGCCATCGACCGCCTCAGCATAGAAGGCGCAAACAGCCTGCCACCGCGCGACCGTGCGCGGCTGGCATCGGCCACCGCCGTCCTCAAGGAGCTTTGCGAACGCCTGGAAAGCTGCTTCGACCAACCTCGGTAATGCAGAAGCTAATGCATAGGCGGAGCACGCCGTCCTCCGGCATTTTCCGGCTAGCGGCGCGTCAGCAGGGCAATCTCAGTCCGGCCGCCGCCGCCGCTCCCACCAGACGACGAAACGGCGCCGGTGACGGCGCACCAATGCGAATTCGTAGGAGAGCACCAGCAATCCGATCGGCACCATCCAGAACCCAAGGATCGGCAGGAAGCCGAGAATGCCGCCGATGATCAGCACGACGCCGATCGCAATCCTGAGGCCGCGCGAGCGCGGCATGGTGAACTGGCGGCCGAAGACCGAGATTTTCCGGGCCGGTGGCTGTTCGTCGCTCATTGCCGTCATGTGAAATGTCGATCCGTTTGCATCAGTAGCACCATCAGCCGGAGAAAGCCGCAACGGCCTTTTCCGTTCCCCGACAGGCGAGAGACAGCTCATATGAGGGCGCTCGCCGGCCATTGCCAGAAAGCCCTGCGCCAAAAAGCACCGAAAAAATGCGAAATGCTTCTTTGCAAAGCCGAAACGGGTTTGCTATAGGCTGCCCCACTCACATGAGAGCCTCTGTTCCCCGGTAGCTCAGTGGTAGAGCAACCGGCTGTTAACCGGTTGGTCGCTGGTTCGAATCCGGCCCGGGGAGCCATCGCCTTTTCTACGCCAAGTCGCGATTTTGCACGCCGGCGTGCGATTTTTCCCTACGCTTCGATCTCGTGTCAGAGCATCGAGGACAGATGAAATCAAGCGCAGAATAGCGGCCTCGCCCGCCCCGCCTATTCTTCGCAAGCCGATCGCAGGACTGGCGACGCAGATGCTTTTTCGTGTTATGATGGGCTTGCAACGCGCGTAATCTCGACCTCGGCAATATGGCAGAGGTCGAAAGCTATTGCCTTGGCACAGGAAGCTTTCGCCCCCAGCACTTGATCGCCTCCGCTGGGTGTGCTGCTTTCCCTGACTGATCGCGGCGAGGAGGTTGTCCATGTCTACGAGTAGTGTTGACCGCCCGCTGCAGCCGGGCGACAGCGCACCGAATGTTGTGCTCAATGCGATCTCACGCGAAGGCAAGATCGCGCTCGATGATTTTCGAGGCCGTAGCCCGTTGTTGATCGGTTTGTTCCGAGGCCTGCACTGTCCGTTCTGCCGGCGCCATGTCGCGGCGATGGCGCAACTTAAGCCGGCCCTGCGGGAGAAAGGCGTCGAATGCCTGGCTGTGGTCAATACGCCGGTCGAGCGGGCGCGGCTCTATTTCCGTTACCACCCGGCACCCGATCTTCTCGCCGCATCCGACCCGGAGCGAGCCTCGCACCGTGCTTTCGGCTTGCGCGAGGTCGGGATGGACACGGTCATGGCGATACCGTTCCATCTTCCGGGCGAGTTGCCCGAGCCTATGGACGTCATGGCAATGAATGAATTTCTTAACAAGAAGGAAGGTTATGAGATTACGGAAGTCGATCAGCAGGCGATGGCTTCCAGCCAGGCGCAGCTTGTCGGTCAGTTCCTAATCGACCGGGCGGGCATCGTACGCTGGAACTTCACTGAAGTTCTGGAGGATGGCCTCAACACCTTCAGAGCGCCGAATCCCGAGGAATTGATGTCGGCAGCTTCCCAAGTTGCACATTAAGAGGCTGCGGAAATGGGCTGCTAAAAACTCGCTCGACGGCCACCGTCCTGTGGTGATTCTTTGGATTTAACAATCGTCGAAATGCTCAGCGCCGGAGGCTAAGGTCTGCCCGTGGGCTTCGTAGCGATTTTTCGATTCAACGGTCTGCGGACCGCCCCGACGCTAGAGTGAGCAAGCCGCATAGGCGGGGCAACGTCCGCTCCTTGCCGCAATCACGTTGTTCCGACAGGCGCGCATAAGGTAATTATGCCGCCTCCCCGTCTGCTGCTCACTAGACTCCATAGCGAACCTTGATTAGCGGCCCCTCCCTCGCACATCCGGGTTAGATAACAGGGGGAACGCCGATGTCTGTGAGATCGTGTGTGCGCACAACGCCCTCCTTCGCGAGTGCGACTGCCCGTTGCCTCAAAGATGGTTTTGGCCCACCGGTTGATCGGAGGCGCTCGGCGCGCTCCCGGTCACGCTCGCGAGTCTTGATGGCGGGCTGCGGCGCAGTTTTGAGAGGAATCGGCAGCTCATAGTTCGCGGTTTCGTCCGGCCCGGGGAGCCAGTATTTTCAAGGCTCCGGCGTTTTCATTGTTTTGGCTGACACCACGGTTTTGACAACGCCAAGACCATGGTCACTGCGTCTGGGATTCCCTATCGTGGAAGAATGTGATTGCTGAGCGACGATTCCGCTCGCCACTCCACGAACTGTGTCAGTCGTCACCACTGCTGAGGGCCGGCTATGTAATGGGTAAGCGCCGCCGACTGCATTCCCTTCCCTCCTCGTTGACGAAAAGTGTTCGTTCGAATGATGCTTTTCCGTTGCCCTAAGCGCAAGGTTTTGACCAGCCAGCACAGGGCCTCCTCTTAAGCTCGCTGGTCGTCAAGGCCCAGCGGCCTCTAGCTGCCGTCCCCCCCGCAACCAAGCCGCTGGGCCGCCTCGCCAACGGCGAAGCTTGCAGGCCGATGTATATTAGCAACATCTTGACTAGGCGCCGTCCGCTCCAGACTCAAGCGTCTGGCGCGGGGCACTGGTTGCGATCACGGCCACGATACGTAGGCGGGTCACTGAGGACCGGGCAAGCGTCTCGATTCCGAGCTACGGCTTCCCGCATTCCATCGTGGACAGCACGTCCAAGATCAAGAGAGGTCAGCAGATCGAGCTTGCCAGCGAGATCACACGCATAGAGGAGGAAGGCGGCACTCACAATCGACATGGGACCGCTGTCAAGCCTGACGCCGAGGGGTATTAACCGACGTTCCTTTTAAATTTGAAATGCCTTACCCGAGGCCCGCCCTGGAACGGTAGGTCAGGGCGCTGATCTTCCTCGTCCGGCTCAGCCTGCATCGCGGGCCTTCATGAAAAGCTCCAGCAAGTCGGCGCCAATGCCGAGGGTTGCCATGAGGCTGAACTTAGAGCGGCTAGGGAGTTTCGTCGTCTCTGGCCTTACCAATCGCCTCAAGTAATGAAGCTAGGGTTGGGGTCAGCTCTGTTTCGACTGGCCCAAACAGCTTGTGTACATGACGACGATTGTCTTCGGTTCCGATCAACTCCCGAACGGCGTCTGCAAGGGACTTATGCCCAGCTTTGTCGCGCTTTGTCATGTCGACCGAGCTTCCCCGCCTGTCGCGCAACTCGGAGATCAGGGAATGGTTGCATTAGGGATCAGGAATGTTTGGGTACTGGGCTCGGGTAACTGGCACATTCGGCCCTAATCAGACGAGCGCAGCACCCCTCCTCCTCGGCAGCAGCCAAGAATGCCTTTCGCGCCTCCTCAGGTTCCATCTCGTCGGAAATGCAGGCGATGCAGACGCGCACCGCTTGGTTCCATTTGGGGCCACGCTTGGTCCACTTCATCAGCTCCTGTCCGGCTGCCTCGACGTTGTTCACGTTCCGGGTCATACCGGCACGGTCAGTCGTCACAGGAACCGGAGGGGAGAACCAATGGGTTGCCATAAGGGGAACTTAGAGCGGCACAAGCCTGCCGACCAACCCAGGTTGTAGGGAACGATGTAGGCCCTCGCGGGGTTAGAACTTGCAGCGGTCGAGTCTTCGTGGATGCAGCCGCTGAGGGGGGTCCGTCGCCTGTCCCTCACCGGCGGCGGGCTCCTTTCTGGAAGGCGGTGTTGGTCAGAGACACATAGAACCTTATACCGCAAAACAATTTAGCTATTTGTCGTTGGGGGAATTAACGTCCCCTCCTCCATCGCGGCAGCCAGGAATGCTTTGCGGGCCTCCTCGGGTTCCATCTCGTCGAATATCACGGCCATGCAAACGCGCACCGCGAGGTCCCAGCAAGGGCCACGCTTGGTCCACTTGATCAGCTCCTCGCCGGCTGTCTCGGCGTTGTTGACGTTGCGAATGATCCCGGTACGCTGTGTCTTGACGGGGACCGGAGGGTTGAACCAGTGGGGGGCCATACGTCACTCTTTGTCGGCCCTATCAAGTTCCTCCAGCAAATACCTTTGCTCAGCCGGCAGTTCCCCTTTCTACAGGCAGATTTAGCAGGTTGCGAAGGTAATTGCGGATTACCTCTGAAGTGATCCACCGCCGCACAACTTCGGCAATAACCTTCTGTTTGGCTTTATCGATTTCAGCCATGTTCGGGCCTGCATGCTTAAAAGGACCGAACTGCACCGCGAGCGGATTTGTTCCTGCTAATTACGAAGATCAAGCAGGACGGCGCGCCCCCTCTCGCGGGGCCACAATGAGCAAAATTCCTGGAATGCTGGGGGGGAACGTTAGGCGGATTAGTGAGGCGCGTGGCTGAGAGCTACTCCCGGCCGTCGAAACACACGAACAGGCCAGTGGCGGAAGCTACCTCAAGGATAGCCTCAGTTAGCTCTTCGTCAGATGCCCGCAGATTAGGCGCAGTCACGCGGACTCGTTCTATTGCAGCCTTGATCGAGACAATGTCTCCGCGAGCCGCCCCGTTCAGGAGTGCAGCAATAGCCTGATGTAGAATTGGACTGACACTTTGAACGACACTCATCCGACCATCCCCGAGGGGCACGCCGAAGAGACGACAGTACTCTCTCCCTGACCGACATCAACAGGATGTAAGAACCGTACAATGCTCGGGCCGTAACCGTCAGGAATGTTTGGTAGAAATTTCTGAGCGGGGGATCGGATAACCCGCTCGCGCGAAGACCCCCATGCCCCCTTCCGCAGCGTCGACCTTCCGTTCCCGCAACGAACACCCTACTTTCGACTTTGGCGGGATGGACCAGGCCCATGCGAGGCTCGTCGCTACTCGGCTCGCCGTCAGACCAAACAGTGCCCCTCCATTCAATCTTGCGGTTCTTGTCAAGCACAACGAACGTTGACGTTAGACAATGCTTCGGCCACCACCTTGTCAGGCACAACGCTTGAACTGGACAAAGCCGTGAAGCAGTACGTCATCTACACCCGCGTTTTGACGGACTGGCTTTGCGTTTCGTCCGTGCTTATAAAGCAGCTCGCTCACCAGCTGGTTGCAATTGCCGTTGGCGCAACTGATGTGAATGACCCGACCACTAGCTATGAAGGCGATTTCCGCGCCTTCGCGCGGACCGGTCGCCTGGAAGAAGGTGACCTTGCTTCCTGCTCAAGCGTCACGATCTCGCGCAGATCAGTACCGGCGATCATAGCTTCGCGCACGAAGTGGGTCGCGCTCTCCTCCACGACGTCGCAACGGGTGCAGAGGCCTGCGGGCAGGAACAGGCGGGCGTCGCGCGCCTTGAGTTCCAGGCCCTGCCATATCTGCGCACGGGTCAGCCTGGTCTCGCCTCCGGGATTCACCGGAACGGTAGCGGTCGAGTAAATCATGATGTGTCTCCCCGACAAAGGTCATCGGTAATGGGGCTCAGCCGGCAATTGCGGCCGCATAGTCGCGATAGGAGCGCAACGGCCGGCCCAGCAGCGCGGTCAGCCGATCGACATCGCCGGCATCGGGGACCATGCCGTCCGTGAGGAAGCGCTCCGCCATCAGGCGCATGTCGAGGGCCATCCAGCTCGGCATGAACTGCCGCAGGTTCTGCTCGAACCCGGCGGTGTCGTCGCCCGGATACGTGATCTGGCGTCCGAGGACGTCCGTCCAGATGGCCGCGACATCCGCGCCGGTCAGCGTGTCGGGGCCGACCAGGTTGATGCGGTCGAACGGGAGCGGCGCGGCGGCCTGCTCGCGGCGGATGAGTTCGATCGCGGCGATCTCGCCGATGTCCCGCGCGTCGATCATGGCGACGCCCTTGGCTCCTATCGGCATAGGATAGATGCCGTAGCCGGTCACCACGTCCTTGATTGTGATGTCGTTGTTCATGAAGTAGGCGGGCCGCAGGATGGTGGCGTTGAGCCCCATCTGCTCGATCATCCGCTCGACGCCGAACTTGCCCGCAAAATGCGGCACGTTGACGTAGAGGTCGCTGTGGATCACCGACAGGTAGACGATCCGCTCGATGCCGGCCTCGCGGGCAAGGGCCAGCGCTACCAGCGCCTGGGTGTATTCGTCGGCCACCACCGCGTTCAGCAGGAAAAGGGTGGAGACGCCGGAGAAGGCCTTGCGTAGGGAATCGACATCGAGCAGGTCGCCCTGCACGACATCTACGCCAGCGGCGAAATTGGCCTTGGAGGGATCGCGAACCAAAGCGCGCACATGGGCGCCACGCTTCACGAGCTGTTCGACTACGTTGCGGCCGACATTGCCGGTCGCGCCGGTAACGAGAATGGTCATGGGGTTACTCCTGAGTTGAGCCGGATGGCTGCTCAGAAATTAGTGATCCACATTTGTGTCGGTAGGCGTTATATTTGGACACGCCGTCTCATTGGTGGAACATATGGATCTACTTGCCCTTGCCGATTTCAATCTGGTCGCCCGCCACGGGGGCTTCGGTAAGGCCGCCCGCGCTGCCGGGCGCCCGAAGGCAACCTTGTCCCGACGCGTGGCGGAGCTGGAGGCCAGTCTGGATCTACGGCTGTTCGAGCGTGGCGCCCGCGCGTTGAAGCTGACGGAAGAAGGACGTGCGCTTTTCGAGCGCACGGGCCGGTTGCTTTCCGAGCTCGAAGAGACAGCGGCCGCGATCGCCTCAGGCGGCGAAAGGCCGCGAGGCAGGTTGCGGATCAGCGCCCCAGTGCTGTTCTCACAGACCGCGATGGGGAAGATCGCTGCCGGCTTCGCCCTGAAATACCCGGAGGTAAGGCTCGAGGTCACGACCGAAGACCGCGCCGTCGACATGATCGAAGAGGGATTTGACCTGGTGATCCGGGTCAATCCGGATCCGGATGAGAGCCTCGTTGGGCGAGCCTTTCTGCGTGATCGACTGGTGGTCGTGGCAAGTCCTCACCTCGCCCGGCCGGCGGACGGTCTGGCGACCCCGGCCGTCATGCGTTCGACAGCCGATCGAGGGGCTTGGGACGTGAAGACGCCCACTGGCCGGTCAACAATCGCGATCGAGCCGGTCCTTGCGCTGTCGTCACTCATCATGGTCCGGGATGCGGTACGAGCGGGCGTCGGCGCGGCGCGCCTACCTGTGTCGCTGGTGAGCCATGATCTGGCGGACGGAACACTGGTACATTGGGGGGATCTCGATCGACCCGACATCGCCCTGTGGACGCTCTATCCCTCTCGGCGGCTGCTGAGCGCCCGCGTCTCCGCATTCCTCGACCATCTGAAACAGGCCTTTCCCATGGGGACGCCTGACGAGCTGGCCGCCTATATCGGCAAATGACGCGCAGGGAGCTGGTTAACCCAGCTGAGGCCTTATGCGAGGCACAAGGAAAGCAGTTGCCGTGCTTTCTAGGTGGGTGCGTTATCCGAAATATCTTCCGCGAACGCGACATTTTTTAACGGCAACCGGCTCCGCGAACTGTGCCATCGTCACCACTGCTGACGGCCGGCTATGTGTAGGTATTGAGAGCGCCACCGACCGCATTCCCTTCCCTCCTCGTGGACGAAAAGTGTTCGTTCGAATGATGCTTGCGATATTGATAAGGTCAGGCTGGTCGAGAAGTACAGGCCGCCGAAGCGCAAGAAGCCGCTGCGTTGACATGCTGAATTAGCGGACAACAAACAGGTGAATTCAGAGATTCCCGGTGTTGATCTAGACTCCAGGAATGGAAAAGACGTTTGACGATCTTGCCAGCGCGATAAGGCCCCCGCGCAGACGTTTGGGGAGCCATCCGCGTCTTGGCCATCGATCTGGCCGGGAAGCTTCTAATGGGGCCTGCCATCGGCGTTGGCACTGGAATGGCGCTGGCCGGTTAGATCGCTAACCGCAAGATTCCACCCGGGCGCGGATTGCGCCCACGATCGCCAACTTGGCTTTATTCAGCCTTGAGGTTAATCACCCGCATCACGGCGACCACTGTCCCGTTGTTCGTAGCAGCCTCCTTCGTGCTACCCTTGCCGCAGCTCCATACATCGCCTTCCTTGGCTGTGAACTGCATATCCCCGGCCGTGACCTGCAGCTCGCCTTCAGTGACCGTGCAGACCATGTCGTCGGCCATGACATCCCCCAGCGGGCTAGATCCCTTTGGCTGATACACGACGTCTTCCATCGCGATTTTCTTGTACCCCTTGATATGGGAGTCTCGTGTTCCCAGTTCGACGAGCCGAACGCCGGGAAAAATCTCTTTGCCATCAGTCGGACCGTAGGTCTTGGCCGCTGCCGGAGTCGGCAATGCAACCAATAGCGGGGTCGACAACGAGGTGGCACCAAGGGCGAGAGCATTACGTCGATTCATCTTCATAACATTATCCTCCCTGAGTTAGTCCGCCCACAACTGGGCGAACCGGATATTTTACGCGCCCGTGCAGCCAAATAGTCAAAACACAATTGAGCAGGCCCATGCTCCGCCCAGGAAGCTGGTTAACCCAGCTGAGGCCCGCAGCGGGCCAATGTATCGAAAGCGCACTGTCACCGTAATTCTGCGTTCGAAGGGAAACCATCGCTCGATTTCACTCAAATGAAGGAAGACGCTTTACCTGAAAGAGGCTGATAACGCGCCAGAGCCAATCGGCTCGGTGATAATGCGCTTCGGCCAAGATGCCGACCTGAGCTTCGGCCCCAGCGTCGGTAGATCGACCGCGGCTTAGGCCGGCGCTTGGGGGAGGAAATTCGATGAGATTGGCCATCGTGTGCGCGGCAATTGTGATTGCCGGATCCACCGCCGCCGTTGCGCACGAGAAAAAGGTGGTAGCCAGAAAAGGGACAACGCAACTCTGTGCCGATTTGTCAGGCACGATCAAGAAAAAGAAGAAGACAGAGGTGGATTACCGTTCAACCGGAACTGTCTCCGGCGCAATCCCCAAAGACAAGTTTGAGCCGCGCCTAGGCTACGAAACGGTTAACCCTGGCATCATATCAATCTTTTAGCTCGTTGATTGCGTGTTTCGCTAACTTGAATGCAGCACAGGTGGCCAGCAGGATACACAGGCGGCCACGAAGGCGAGCGCCGGTATTGAACTACGGTGACGGTGCACTTTTTGCGGCGTGGCATTCTCAGCCCATCCCGTGCGGGGTCCCAAACGTTTTTCGCCTTCCGTGACCGGCAGTGCCTTTCCCCCGAAATCGACCGCCCTATTTCGCCTCGACAGGTGGGCGGCTGATTGCTGGACGAGTCCCTGCGACTAGGACGGCATGTGCTTCGAGGTACCCCCAATGGACTTCCACGATCGGCACCTACTGCGGTTGCGGGTGAACGGCGAGGACCACAGCCTTTCCGATCTCGATCCCCGCGTCACGCTGCTCGACCTGTTGCGCGAGCGGCTTCATCTGACCGGAACGAAAAAGGGATGCAATTTCGGCGAGTGCGGCGCCTGCACCGTGCATCTCGACGGACGGCGTGTGAATGCCTGCATGATACTGGCCGTGTCCGCCGAGGGACGCGAGGTCACGACGATCGAGGGCCTGGCGGACGGCGATGCGCTTCATCCCGTGCAGCAGGCGTTCATCGATCATGATGGTTTCCAGTGCGGATTCTGCACGCCCGGGCAGGTGATGTCGGCGGCGGCGCTGATCGAGGAGGGACATACCGGCTCCGACGCCGAGATCCGCGAATGGATGAGCGGCAATCTGTGCCGCTGCTCGGCCTATCCGCAAATCGTCGAGGCGGTGCGCGCAGCGGCTGGGAGGGCGAGCCAATGACCCCATTCGTCTATGCGCGCGCCGATAGCCTGGGCGAAACGATCGCGGCCGGAGCGGCGCCGGACAGCGCTTTTCTCGCCGGCGGCACCGAATTGCTCAACTGGCTGCGCCTTGGCATTGCCGGGCCGGCGCGGATCATCGATATCTCCCGCCTCGACGGGCTGGATCAGATCGAGGCACTGCCCGGCGGCGGCTTGAGGATCGGCGCGCTGACGCATCTCAACGACGTCGCGCAGCACGAGTTGGTCATGCGCGACTATCCGGTGTTGAGCCAGGCGATCCTCAACGCGGCGTCGCCGCAACTGAGAAACCTCGCAACGATAGGCGGCAATCTGCTGCAGAAGACGCGCTGTGCCTATTTCCGTGCCGAAGAGCAGTTGCCGTGCAACAAACGTCGGCTCGGCTCCGGTTGCTCGGCATTGCATGGCATCAACGACAATCACGCGATATTCGGCTGGACCGAGGATTGCATCGCCACCCAGCCATCCGACCCGGCGGTGGCACTGGCAGCACTTGATGCAGTCATCGTCACCGCGCACCGCAGCGGCGGCCGGCGCATTCCGGCAGCCGAATTCCACCTGCTTCCCGACACGCGGCCCGAGGCAGACAATGTGTTGCAGCAAGGCGAACTGATGACGGCAATCGAGCTGCCGGCACCGGCGCCGCGATCGGCTTACCTCAAGGTGCGCGAGCGCGAATCCTACGAATATGCCATCGTCTCCGCCGCCGCGGTGCTGGAGATGGACGGCCGGACCATTCGTCGGGCTGGCCTGGCGCTGGGGTCCGTCGCGCTGCGGCCGTGGCGGCTGAGCGCCGCCGAGGAGCGGCTCGCCGGTGCCGATGTCGGCGATCGCGAGGCGTTGAGCACCGCTATCGAGCAATCCTTCGCCGAAGCGCGTCCCTTGTCGCAGAACGCCTACAAGATCGAACTGGCCAAGACCGCCGCTTTGCGGGCGATCGAAAGAGCAGCGAGGGTGCCGTCATGATGATCAGCCAGCCTGTTGCCCGCCCTGACGGCGGCGTCAAGGTTACCGGCCGCGCCCGCTATGCGGCCGACTATTTTGCCCCCGACCTGCTCTATGCAGTGCTGGTGACCGCGCCCGTTCCCGCCGGCCGCGTGACGTCGATCATGGTCGACGACGCGCTCGCCGAGGAAGGCGTCGTGCGCGTGCTCACGCATGAGGACATGCCCAAATTCGGCCGGTTCGCATCGCCAAGGGCCGAGCCGGATACGCAGACGCAGCAAGCCGAAGGTCCGCCGGCGGCGCAGAGCTTCATGCCCATGCAGAGCGACGAGATACGTCACGAGGGCCAACCGCTCGCCATTGTGCTGGGCGAGACGCTGGAGGCGGCGGAGGCCGGCGCCCGCCGCGTCGCGTTGCGCTACGAGTTCGCCGAGCCGGAATTGCCGGCACCCCCCGAATGGACCGCAATCGACAAGGCTGCGGTCGTGCCGAGGGAGAGCGGCTTTCTGTTCCTGGAGCCGACGTTTACGAAGGGCGAGGTCGACCGCGGGCTTAGCAACGCAGCCGCCATGGTCGAAGCCGTCTACCTGCAGCCGTCGCGCCATCACAACGCCATGGAGCCCTCGGCGACGCTCGCCGAGTGGAACGACGGAGAGCTGACGCTGCACGACGCCACGCAGCACGTCTACGGTGTCCGCCAGGTGGTTGCCGCCCGCATGACTGTCCCGGCCGAGAAGGTCCGCGTGATTTCCCGCCATACCGGCGGCGGCTTCGGCGGCAAGGGCTGGATCTGGCCGCATCAGGTGCTGGCCGCCGCCGCGGCGCGCATCATGCAGCGCCCGGTCAGGCTGGCGCTCAGCCGCGCCAATGCCTATTCCTGTCTCGGCTATCAGCCGCGCATGGCACAGAAGATCGCGCTGGCGGCGGACAAGTCGGGCAAGCTGACCGCCGTGCAACAGGACGTGGTCAACCTGACCACCGTCACCGACGATTTCGTCGAGTTCGCCACCGAAGCCTCGAAGGGTCTCTACGCCACGCCGGCCATGCGTCTCAGCCAGCGCGTCGAGCGCGCGAACGTCGCCATGCCGACGGCGCTGCGCGCGCCGGTCGAGGGTCCCGGCACCTGGGCCCTCGAAAGCGCGATGGACGAGCTCGCCCACCGCCTCGGCATCGATCCGCTCGACCTGCGTCTGATCAACCATGCGGACACGGATCCGGCCACCGGCCAGCCCTGGTCGTCGAAGAAGCTGCGCGAGGCCTATGAGGAAGGCGCCCGCCTGTTCGGCTGGCGCGAGCGCCCGCGCAAGCCGCAACGCGATGGCGATTGGCTGATCGGCTACGGCATGGCGACCTGTAGCATGGGCTGTTTCCGCCACCCGACGCCTGCAGCCGAGGTCAGGTTGCACAGGGACGGCACGGTGCTCATCCGCACCGGCACCCAGGATATAGGGACCGGAACACTCACCATCTTTCCGCAGATCGCAGCCGATGTCCTGGGCCTGCCGATGGAGAGGATCGAGTTGGAAATGGGCGATACACAGCTGCCGGAGGCGGGTCCGACCTATGGCTCATCGTCGACCATGGGGGTGGGCGCGGCGGTGCTTGCAGCCGCCGAAGATGCACGTTCGCAGCTTGCCCGTCTTGCCAATCTGCCGCCCGACGAGGTCGAGATGCAAGACGGCCATATTCGCCGCAAAGGCGCTGCCGGCGGTCAGACGATCGCCGACGTGATGAGTCATACCGACATCGGCGAGATCATCGGCTCCGGCTCGTTCGATCCGGCGCAGCATGGCAAAGGCCTCGCCATGCGCACTTTCGGCGCGATTTTCATGGAGGTCGGCGTCGATCCGGGGCTCGGCCTGCTCAGGCTTCGTCGCGCCGTCGGCAGCTACAGCGCCGGCCGCATCGTCAATCCCCGCACCGCACGCAGCCAGATGACGGGCGGCATCATCTGGGGCTGGGGCATGGCGGCGATGGAGCAGAGCAGGCACGAACCGGTGCTCGGGCGGTTCCTGTCGAAGAACCTTTCAGGGGTTGCCATTCCGGTCAACGCCGACATTCCCGGCGACATCATTATCCACTTCGTCGACGAGGTGGACGAGCATGCCAGCCCGATTGGCGGCAAGGGCATCGGCGAGCTCGGCGCCACCGGCGTTGCCGCAGCGGTTGCCAATGCCGTCTTCGACGCTACAGGCAAGCGGATCCGGGAGCTGCCGATCACGCCGGAAAAACTGCTGTAGAAGGACTAGGCCCGCTATTGCCCTGCGATAGCGGGTCTCTGACGTAGTCGATTATCTCCTCTGCAAAGCTTGCCGAGACTTGGGAAATACCTGCGGCCCCCAGACCGACGTCTTCATTTCAGCTCAGATACTTTGCCGGCAAGCGTCTGCTCGACGAGGTTGACGTAGTAGCGCATCACCGTCGGCACGATCTCGTCGTTGAAGACGTAGCGGTCGCCGTGCAGGCCTTCGCCCGGGCCGACCTCGCCGGCACCGATCCACGCATAGCAGCCGCTCGCCTCACGGATCATGAAAGCGAAATCCTCGCAGCCGAGACTGAGACTGAACTCGGTCATGACATTCTCCCGGCCGACGACGGATGCCGCCGCCTCGACGGCGCGGGCCGTCGCGTCCGCGGTGTTGATCAGTGGCGGATAGCCCTTCCGGTAGTCGAACCTTGCCTTGAGCGAATGCGCGGCGGCGATGCCTTGTGCGATCTCGCCAATCAGCGTCTCGCAGTGGTTGGAAAGGCCGGGCTCGAAGAAGCGGCAGGTGCCTTGCAGCCAGACCTTGCCCGGCACGATGTTGCCGACATTGCCGCCATGGATCTGCGTGATGCTGACGACAAGCGCGCTCTGCGGGTCGACCGTGCGGCTGACGATGCGCTGGACGGCTTGCACGAAGGCGCCCGCTGCCAGGATCGGGTCATCGCCGAGCTGCGGCATCGCGGCATGCGCGCCAAGACCCTCGAAAGTCAGCTCGAAATTGTCGACGGCCGCCATCTGCGCACCAGCACGGGCCGCGATCGTCCCCAGCCTGACGCCCGGCCAGTTGTGGACCGCATAGACCGCCTCGACCGGAAAGCGCCTGAACAGGCCGTCCTCGATCATGCGCATGCTGCCGCCTTCGTTTTCCTCGGCCGGCTGGAAGATGAAAGTGACGGTGCCGTCGAAGGTGCGCGACTCGCTGAGCAATTTGGCAGCGCCGAGCAGCATGGCGGTGTGGCCGTCATGGCCGCAGGCATGCATCACGCCCTCTCTCCTCGAAGCATAGAGCAAGCCGGTTTTCTCCAGCACCGGAAGCGCGTCGAGCTCGGCGCGAAGGCCGATGGCGCGTGTGCCGCCACCGCTGCGCAGGACACCGACGACCCCGGTGCCGCCGATCCCTTCATGCACCTCGTCGAGGCCGAAGGAGCGCAGTTTCTCTGCAACGAAACGCGCCGTTTCGTATTCATTGAATCCGAGCTCCGGATTGGCATGGATATGGTGCCGCCAGCCTATGACCTCTGGTGTCAGCGCGGCGATGGGGTCATTATGCAACATGATACCTCCTCTCACACCGGCAATGGGCGGCGTGGCTTGATCCTGCTGCCATAGAAGGCCCGACGAAAAGCGTCTTGAACCGGATTGACTATGGCAAAGACAAACCAAGCGGCGGAGACCGGGAAATACTGGCGCCATCCGTGCTTCCCCGACCTTGGCCTGTTCGAAGCGCGCTTCACCCGGCACCGCTACGACTTGCACACACACCCGACCTATGTGATCGCCCTGATCACCTCCGGCTGCGAGCGGATTCGCATCGGCCGTCAAAGCGTTCTCGCCCCGGCAGGCGCCATTGCCGTCGTCAATCCAGAGGAGTGGCATGACGGCGAACGCGGGGCGGACGAAGGCTGGGCCTACCGGACGTTTTATCCCTCGGTGCCGCTGATGACCGCACTTGCCCGCGAACTCGGCTGGCACGGCGCTCCGGTGTTTTCGCGCGCGACTATCGAAGACAACAATCTCGCCGCAGCGTTGACGGCAGCACACCAGGGCTCGACATCCCCAGACACAATGACGGCCGAGACGTCCCTGCTCGTGGCGCTGCGACGGCTGATCGTTCGGCATGGCGACTCGAGCGGACAGGCCGAGGAGGTCGAAAGCTCCGGATCGCAGCGGAGGTTTTCGCTCTATCGCGACCTTGTCGAAAGCGAGCTCGGCTCGCAGCTCGACCTCAAGCGGCTTGCCGGTGCGGGTGGCGTGACCCGGTTCCAGGTCATCCGCGACTTCAACAAGGCGATCGGCCTGACGCCGGTGGCCTATATCCGCGACCGGCGATTGCGCCGGGCGAGCGCGCTGATCGAACAGGGATTTGGCCTCGCCGACGCCGCTATCGCGGCAGGTTTCGCCGACCAGAGCCATCTCTCCCGTACGTTCCGGGCCATGCATGGCATGACGCCGGGCATGTTTAGAAGAGCTGGATAAGGCGCTCCTCAACAGACAAGCTTGCGCGCCAATGCGTGCTGCGCAATGCTGACGCAGCTCGGGGGGAATCATGCGAATAATCTTGGCGCCGACGCTGCTGCTCGCGGCTGCACTGTTTGCAAACAACGCCCAGGCGCTGGACGCCAGCGGGACGCCGGTTGTCGTGACCCCGCTTGCCTCTCGCACCGAGACTGCGTCCGGCCAGCCGATCACGCTGCCGCAGAAGAACGTGCAGGTCCTGGTCTCGGCCTATCAGATCGCGCCGGGCGCCACTTTGCCGGTCCACAAGCATCCGTTTCCGCGCTATGCCTATGTCGAGGCCGGCACGCTTCAGGTCACCAACGTCGAAACCGGCAAGAGCAACACCTACAAATCAGGTGATTTCATCATCGAGATGATCGGGCAGTGGCATCAGGCCACCAATGTCGGCGCCGATCCGGTCAAGCTGCTGGTCATCGACCAGGTCGAAGAAGGCACCAAGAACACCGTGTTGCGCCAGTAGCTGCCACGTCTGAAAACAGCGTCCGTGGCGGATCCAGCACAGCGCGTAACAGACGTCAGAACGTGAACCCCTCCGGCAAATTGTGATTCCAATAGCCTTCCTCGACAAGTTCACTTATGCGCCAGCCCTCGGACGTGCGTATGACGCGGTCGCGATACCAGAGCCCTTGGAAGAAGACCTGCCTTTTGCCTTCGCCGAGGTCGACCACCATCGGGCATGAACAATGCACGCGCGCGCTGGCCTCATCCCCTCGGAGATCAAGAAGGATTGTTGAAATGGCGTGCTGCGAGATCAATATCTTCGATAGGGCGCCTTTCATATAAGCAACATGCTCATCCACACCGCTCCTGATTCCACCTGTTACAGTGTCGTCAAGCACGGCGTCGGGCGTGAATATTTTCCGATAGGCTTCCCAGTCGCGATCGTCCACAGCGTAGCAATAGCGAGCAAGCAGCTGTTCGATCTCAAGCCGATCGGAAACCTCCTGCAGTGAAAGGGTCATGTCCTGTCTCCGCGGTTGGCGGCACTAATGCCGCATGCGCCAAGCCTGCCCCGACATTCGATCAATATTCACGTTGCCGTTGCTCCGAGCAACCTCGCCGCGCGACTGGGCATGCGCAAATCCGAACACTCATTTGGCCTCCGCCTTCACCCGATCGGCAGCGGCGGTCAAAAGGGCGCGATCTCCCTCTTCGTACAAGCGGCGGATGGAGATTGCCTTGACGCGCCAACCTTCCGACGTCCGCACCAGCCGGTGTAGATAGCTGCCGCCGACCGTCCAGAACCGGGAACCGATCCAGTGGGTCGCGCGGACATGGCTGCGTGCAACCGCATGCTTATCCGCGCCTTCGACAATGACGTTGGTGATGAGGTGCTGGGTGGCGTCGAAGCCCGGCAGCAGCGCTTGCCATTGGGCGATCAGGGAGTCGCGGCCGCTGGTCGTGACCTCGCCGCCGAAGAGGCTGGTATAGTCGGTCGTGACACGGGCCGCGAAATAGGATTTGACCCGGTTCCATTCACGCAGATCGGCATAGAGGCCGATCCCGGCAACTGCCTCGGCGATCACGATCCTGTCTTCGACCGTCAGCGCATCTCCCGGAGCGCTCGAGGCGGGCGCCGAGACGGCGGAAATCATCGCGGCTGAAACCGCCGAGGCCAAGACATACCGGCGGGTGACGAGGCTCATTGTCCCGCCTCCCCTGCACCGCCCAGCGTTGCGCGGAAGTGCGCGGCGACGGCATCGCTCGCCGCCTTCACCGGCGCGGCACGATCGTAGAAATCGAACTGGGTGACATTGTCTAGCCACATCTCCTGCCTGGAACTGGTCAGCCGCGCGTAGAACTTGTGCGCGCCCTGCGGAATGGCAGCCGCCTCGCTATGCACCATCAGAAAAGGCTGGTGCAGGCGCGGAGCAGCCTGGATTGCATCGAACCTCAACCAGCCGCGCCAGAAGGCGGGATCGGCCTCGTTGCGCCAGGCCGGGAGCATGCCGCGATCGGGTTCGGTGTAGTAAGGCACCTTGAACATGACCGCGCGCTCGTCGGTCAAGCTAGCAGCGGGCAGGAATGCCTGTTTGCCGGTGCGGCGATATTCCGCCTCGGCCGCATCGCTCGCGGCCTCGAGCCTGGCGACACCGTCCCCGCCGCCATAGGTCTGCTCGACCCCTTCGGCATCCTGCAACCAGGGCGCAACGAGGGCGACCGACTTGATCGCGACGTTTTCGGCCGCAGCGGTGACCATGTAGCCGGAGCTGGCGCAAATGCCGAGCCCGCCGATGCGGTCCTGATCGGTCTCGGGCCGGGTCGCGAGATAGGCGACCGCCGCTTCGATGTCGGCGATCTTGGCGTTAGGATCCTCGTACTGGCGGCGCACGCCGCCGCTTTCGCCCCAGCCGCGAAAATCGAAGGTCAAGGCGATGAAACCGCGGTCGGCCATCTCGCGGGCATAGCGGGCCGGCATCTGTTCCTTTACCGTCATCCAGGCGCCGGTCACGACCAGCGCGGGCCGAAGTTTCGCCGCGTCCAGATCCTCCGGCAGATAGAGCTCGCCGACGATCTGCTCACCGTTCGAGGCGAAAGCGACGCGCTCGATGCGCGGTGCGGCGAAGGCATTGGAGGCGGCGAGCGCCACGGCGGTTGCTGCAGCAAGTGTCAGGGTTTTAAGCATCGCAAGTCTCCTTTGGCTTGGAGTGAGAAGCGCGGCGCGTTGCAAGAAAGACCGCCGTCTCAGCGCTCGCCAGCCAGTCGGCCGGGCAATGGCTTCAGCGGGTAATGCGCCCAGTAAAAGGCGTCCGACTGATACATGTCGGTCAAAAAATTCTGTGCCTCGGCGATCTTGCCGCCCTTGATGCGGAACATCAGCGCATAGAGCTGGTCGATCTCGGGACCTGAGCCGACATTCGACCAGCCGCGATGGACATCGACGACGACGTCGCCCTGCGCCTGGAAGAAGATCGGCTCGGCCTTGAACTTGCCATCGGCCAGGCCGCGGAAAAAGGCGACCACCTCGTCCGGCCCGCGCTTGTCGCCGGCGAGCGGATGATGACCGGGAATGCGCCACACGATGTCGGGCGCGAGGAAGGGCCGCACGGCCTCAGGATTGCCGGTCGCGTAAGCTGCGTAGTAGTCCTTGATGAGCTGGATGTTGCTGTCCTCCAGCGGCCCGGCATTCGCCGGGGCGGCAGACACCGCCAGAAGAGCGCCGGCGGCGAGTGAAGCGAGCCTGGTCATCGGTCCTGTCTCCTTGCCCGTTCGGGCCCTCGCAACAGCGAGGCCCGTTCGTCGAGCCCAACATGACGCCTTTTGTTCACCGGAAAAACCAGTAGAGTTCGACAGGGCTATTTGGAAAAACCTTACAATGCGCCTCGACCAATTCAGCGGCATCGTCGCCTTCGTAAAAGTTGCGGAGGCCAGGAGCTTCACCCGCGCCGCCGCCGAGCTCGGCGTCGCTCCGGCCTCGTTGAGCGAGGCGGTCAAAGGACTTGAGGAGCGCCTGGGGGTGCGGCTGCTCAACCGCACGACCCGCAGCGTTGGCTTGACCGAAGCTGGCGCCCAATACCTCGACCATGTGCGCCCGGCAGCCGAAGACATCTGGGCGGCTGGTGCGGCGCTGCGCGAGACCCGCGATCGTCCTGCCGGCACGCTGCGCCTCAGCCTGCCCTGGATCGCCGCCCCGCTGCTGATCGAGCCACTGATGCGGCCGTTCATGGATGCTTATCCAGAAGTGCGGCTCAATCTGATCTTCGACGACAGCTTCGTCGACATCGCCGCCGAGGGGTTCGATGCCGGCCTGCGCATCGGCGAGCTTCTCGAGAAAGATATGATCGGCGCGCGCCTGGGCGGGCCCCTGCAGATGGTCGTGGTGGGCAGCCCGGACTATCTGGCGCGCAACGGCACGCCGAAGCGGCCGGCCGACCTCGCCGCCCATCGCTGCATCGCATTCGCCCTCACCCGCACCCGCGCGATCTCGCCCTGGGAGTTCACCGTGGATGAACGCGAAGTCGCTTTCACACCGGACGCATGTCTGGTCGTGAACACGCTTCCGCTGTGCATTACTGCTGCCGCGCAAGGGCTTGGCCTCGCCTTCGCGGTCGAGGGGCTCGCCGCGCCGCTTCTTGCCTCAGGCGCGCTGGTCAAGGTGCTGGAGCCTTTCTGTCCCGCTTACGAGCCGCTCCACCTCTATTATCCCAGCCGCCGCCTGGTACCGCCGAAGCTGCGGGCCTTCATCGACTTCGTGCGCGCGAATTCTCACAAGCTGCGGATCTGATGTGGCTTTGCGAGAACCCGGCCCCGTTCAGCCCCAGGCGCCGACCATCTGTCTGGTGGTTGCGTTGAGACGGTTGAACGCATTGATCAGGGCAATCTGGACGACCAGTGCGGCAAGCGCCTTTTCGTCATAGTGCCGGGCGGCTTCATCCCAGACCGCATCCGGCACCGGGTCTGGCCGGTCGGCTAACCGGGTCGCCGCCTCGGTCAGCGCCAGCGCGGCGCGCTCGGCGTCGGTGAAGTAAGGTGTTTCCCGCCAGGCCGACACGGTGAAGACGCGCTCATCCTTTTCACCGGCCTTCTTCAATTCGCGTGCATGCATATCGATACAGACACTGCATCCGTTGATCTGGCTGGCGCGCAAATGGACGAGCTTGCGCGTCACATAGGACAGATCGGCCGTTTCCGTCGACTTGTCCAGCGCGAGCAGCGCCTGCAGAGCGCCAGGAATGAGCATCACCGGGTTTTTCAATCGTGCTTGCATAGTGGTCTCCTTCGGGCGTGTTTTCTCAAGCCCGGACGACGAACATCCGGGGTCTCGATATTTCTTGGTTCTGTCAGTTCGCCGGCCGCCGCGTTGCGGCAAGGCGAGCGCCGGGATATTCAGCTTTGCCAGGCAGTCACCCGCTCAAGCCGCTCGAGAATGCGCGGCCAACCGCTTCCCATGCCGATGTAGCCGCGCTCGTCCTCGGACCGGAACCCGGAATGCTCCATGCGCACCCGCGTCGCTTTACCTTCGGGCGTCAACGACCATGTCACCACGGTCTTCAGACCGCTGTCGGATTCGGTGCCGTCGCCCCAGCTGTAGGCGAGCAGGCGTGGCGGCTCGATCTTCAGCACCTCGCAGTTCGTCACGCCGGACCAGCCAGGCACCGGCGTCGCGCGAAAGGTAAAGCGATGGCCTTGCTCAGGCGCAAAGTCGTTCTCCATCAGCCATTCGGCAACCAGATGCGGCACGGTCAGTGCGCGCCATATCTTTTCAGCCGCATGCGGGATCAGACGCTCGACGACAATGGATTTGGTTTCGATTGTGGTTGCTTCAGTCATGACTTGGGACCCGTTGTTTGCGGTTTGGCTGGGCTATTCAACAACGCGCTCTCCATGAGAACCAATAACCCATCAGCTATGAGTTACGTATAACGCTTAAGTTATGAATGTGTCAAGCGGCGGAATGGCAGGCGCGCCCGCAAGCACATTGAGCCCACACTTCCGGCTTTCAAGGCACCGTGCCCGATGCTACCGCTGGCCAGCTGAAATCATCAACGGATCGCCCATGACCGAGACCGAACGCCCTCGCCTGCCGCTGATCGAGATCTGCGTCGAAGGCATAGACGGCCTGCTGGCCGCGCAAGCCGCCGGTGCCGACCGTGTCGAGCTCTGTGCCAGCCTGGTCGAGGGCGGCATCACGCCGAGCTTCGGCACCGTGCGCACGGCGCTTGAATTAGCGACGATCCCGTTCCACGTCATCGTGCGGCCGCGTGGCGGCGATTTTCTCTATAGCGAGGCCGAATATCGTTCGATGCTCGCCGATGTCCGAGCGCTTGCCGAGCTTGGCGTCGCCGGTGTCGTTATCGGCTGCCTCGCTGCCGACGGCACGATCGATGAGCAGCGCATGAGCGAACTGGCGCAGGCAGCGGGGAGCTTGAACGTCACCTGCCACCGCGCCTTCGACATGACCCGCGACCCGACCGAGGCACTGGAATCGCTGATCCGCTGCAAGGTCGGCCGTGTGCTGACCAGCGGCCAGCGCGACACGGCGCTGGAGGGCGCGGACCTGCTCGCCGATCTGGTCAGGCAGGCTGGCGACCGCATCATCATCCTCGGCTGCGGCGGGCTTGACCCGCAGAACATTGCCGAGGTGCGGAGGAAAACCGGGGTGAGCGAAATGCACTTCGCCGCGCTCAAGGACGTGCCGAGCGCCATGCGCTATCGCAACCCGAAAGTCGGTATGGGCGGCACCGACCTCGACCGCGAATACCGCAACACCGTGACCGACGAGGTACTGGTGGCGGCGACCATCGCCGCTGCCCGGGCATGATCCTGGAAGACAGAAGAAAGAAAATGATTGAAACGCGATTGCCGATCGAGCTGGTTTTGCCGCGGGATGAGCCCGCAATCCTCGCGCTCAACAACGAGCACGCTGCGGAATTATCATGGCTCGAACCTGAGCGCCTTTCCTTCCTGCTTGGCGAAGCGTTTTACGCGCGCCGTATCGGTGCACTCGAAGCCTTCATCATGACCTTCGACCAGGACGCAAGCTACGACAGCCCGAATTTCCTGTGGTTTCGCGAGCGCTATCCGCGCTTCGTCTATGTCGATCGCGTCGTGGTCGGCGCCAATGCGCGCGGCCGGGGTCATGCCCGCCGGCTGTACGAGGATCTGTTCGAGCAGGCGTCACGCGCCGGCCAGGCGATCGTCACTTGCGAGGTCAATGCCGAGCCACCCAATCCGGCTTCGGACGCCTTCCACGCGGCACTCGGCTTCATGGAAGTGGGCGACGCGGTAATCCACGGCGGCAAGAAAGCCGTGCGGTATTATCTAAGACGGATCGCCGGCTGAACGGCAGCCGCCTCGCCCTACCAATTGCGGTTCAGCCAGGAGCGGGTCGGCTTTTCGACGATGTAGTAGCTGCACAGAGCGCAAGCGAACGCCGCCGCCAACATCAGCCACGGCGAACTGCCTTGTATGTCGACGAATTGATAAAAGGGCTGCTGCCAAAGATAGAGCGAATACGACCACAGCCCCAGCATCGTCATCGGCCGGGAGGATAGAAACCCGGTCAGGTACCAACTGCTGAAGTCGAGCGAGTTGACGGCGAGGGCCAACAGCGGCACCGCGACCAGATAGTGGATCGGGGTTGGCACGGCAGCCATGAACACTAGAACCGCCACGACAGCGGCCGCCAGGGCGACATGAGGGCCCTTGAGCAGCGCCGGCAGCCTGTCGTCGGCCTTGAGCAGGCATATCACCGCTGACAGCAGGATCGAGGCGATGTGCACGTCGGTGCGCCAATAGGTGGACTCGTAGCCTATTCCGAGCACCCAGTAGGAGATGGCGCCGTTTGCCATGGCCAGCACCGACAATGCGCCGAGCAGCACGATGACCCGGGACTGCCCCGAGACGACGACGCCGATCAGCGCCAGGATGACATAGGCGTGCTCTTCGACGCAGAGCGACCAGATATGGTCGAGCGCGCCGGCGCGGGTGACGAGAATTCCGGCGTAGTTGTAAGTGAACGTCAGCGCCGTCAGCGCCGCCTTCCACTTGAAGGCGATGAATGTGCCGGACAAGGCAACCACCGCGGCGACGACGAAAACCATCAGTGCCGGGTAGATGCGGGAGAACCGGCGCTTGAAGAATTTCTTCAGCGGATAGTGTTCGACGAACAGGATCTCGGCCATCAGCCGGCCGCTGAGCACGAAGAAGAATTCGACGCCCAGGACGCCGAGATTGATGCCGGGAACGGGGAAGAAATGGCCGATCAGCACCAGCGCGATCGACAGGCCACGCCAGCCGTCGAGATAGGCAAGCCTGGTTCTTGCCGAGCTATCGGCGACAGGCCTGGACACGACAAGACGCGCCGCGGAGATGTCCGTCATGCCGGTCCCTTCTGCGAAAGGCGGGCTGGAGGCCGCATTCCTCCAGCTATATTGCAGCGCACCAGAACTTTGTGCAAGTGCGAGATAACGACACGCCCGAAGTACGGGACGGACAGAAAAGGGCCGTTAAGGCCCCTTTCCCAAAACCGAAGGTCGGTGGTCTCAGGCGTTGGCGGCAGCCACGAGACTGGCGCGGTAGTCGGCCGACCATTCATGTCGCTCATCAAATTATCCGCCGCGACTTTAACGCCGGCCAGTGCCGAGGCCACGAAGCTTCCGGCGAGCGCCGCCTCGATCTCCTTCGAACGGAAGAGGCCATTGTCGCCGGCGCCGGTGGAAGGCCTTGTGTTTCTCCTTCGATAAAGAGAGGGTCTGTCACCAAACTGGTGGACGGACATGCCGAACGGAAGTGTCACATATGCGGTGTAACCAGCAAGTTGAGCTCAAAGTCGGTTCTGGATCGCGGAAGGGAATGTGGCATGGTGGATTCTGATCGGATCGACAACCTGATCGCAGCGGTGCCCCCCGCCTTGGCGCTTCGCGCCGGGCTGGACCTCGGCATCTTCACCCGGCTCGGCGGCAGCGCGGTGACTGCCGACAGCCTTGGGGCCGCGCTCAAAGTCGAGCCCGATCGTCTGTCGCGGCTCCTCTACGCGCTCGCCAGCATCGGTCTCCTCGAAGTCAAGGATGGTCAATTTCGCAATGGAGCCGAAGCGTCGGCCTTCCTCGACGCGTCCAAACCGACCTACCGCGGCGGCGATCATGCGCTCCTGCGCGAGCTCTGGGGAGCCGACCTGCTGACCGCAGAGTCGCTGCGACAGAACCGGCCGGCTGCGCTGCACGACTTTTCCGAAGCGGGGCCCGAGGCCGCGGCGGCCTTCAGCCGCCTGCTCGCACCGGGCGGGGTGATTTTCGGCCGACATCTGGCCCGGGAGATGGACCTCTCTGCGATCGGTTCGGTGATCGACATCGGCGGGGGCTCCGGGACCATTCTCGTCGGACTTCGCGAGCGGCGGCCGCAGATTGCGGCGACGCTGATGGAACTCCCAACGGTGGCAGCGGTCGCGCCAGATATCCTGTCAGAATACGGTGCCGACGACGTGGTTGTCGAAGAGGGGGACATAACTGTCGCACCATCGATCGGTCGGCACGACCTGGCGATCCTGAAGGCCGTCGTCCAGGTCCTTCCGCCGGACCAGGCGCGCAGTTCGATCCTGAACGCGGCGCGTTGCCTCACACCCGGAGGCGAGATCGCAATTGCGGGGTGGGGTGTCGTCGATGACGACCGCCTCGGCCCGCCTGAGGGTGTCTTTCTGAATCTCACCTTCTTGAACCTCTATCGCCACGGCGAATCGTACACTGAAGGTCAGTATCGCGCATGGATGACCGAGGCTGGATTCCGGGATATCTCCAGGTCGCGCCTGACGGACGGCTCCACGTTGTTTCGTGCGCGCCTCACGGGCTGATCGTGGCTGAGTGGTTGGTTTCGGACGCAAGGCTCTCCGAGCCCGCCCGCCAGGGCACGGACGAGGACACGAGCGACTAAATTCAGGCCGCGCCGCGCGGCGGGGCGTAGCTCTTCTGAAATGCAATGCCTTGCCCGGTGATCCAAATCGGCCGAATGTGCCGGCGACAGATTCACTGAAGCAGAGACAGTGCATGACAGACTTCGCCCTCCCCCTGCCCGCAACCCCGTCGGTGGCCGTCGCCGGCTCGCCGCAGCGTTTTGCGGTGCGTCGCATCTTCTGCGTCGGCCGCAACTACGCCGCCCATGCCCGCGAGCTCGGCAATGATGAGCGCGACCCGCCCTTCTTCTTCACCAAGCCAGGCGACGCAGTGGTCGATGCGGCGGTCGGTTCGGGCACGATCATCCCCTACCCGCCGCTGACCCAAAACCTGCATCACGAAATCGAGCTAGTCGTCGCGATCGGCGGAGCCGGCTTCCGCATCCGGCGCGAGCGGGCGCTGAACCATGTCTGGGGCTACGGCGTCGGTGTCGACCTGACCCGCCGCGACCTTCAGGACGAGGCGAAGAAGGCGGCACGACCGTGGGACTGGTCGAAAGCCTTCGACCGTTCGGCGCCCTGCGGCCCGCTGGTTCCGGCACAAACATCCGGCCATCCCGAAAAGGGCCGTATCTGGCTCGCCGTCAACGGCAAGATCAGGCAGGACGGCGACCTCGCCGAACTGATCTGGCCGGTTCCCGACATCGTCTCGATTTGCAGCGAGGCGGTAGAACTTAAGCCCGGCGACCTGATCTTCACCGGCACGCCGGCCGGCGTCGGCGCGGTCGGGCCGGGCGAAAAGATCACCGGCGGCGTCGACGGCATCGGCGAAATCGAGCTGACCATCGGCCAACCGGGCCCGTGATCCGATGAGCGACATCGTCCTTCACAATTACTACCGCTCCTCGACGTCTTACCGGGTGCGGATCGCGCTGGAGATGAAGGGCCTCGCCTACGAATACGTGCCGCATCATCTGCGCCACGGCGAGCATCTCGAACCCGCCTATCTCGCGGTCAATCCGCAAGGTCTGGTGCCGGCTCTGATCCTGGGCGACGGCACGCTGCTGACGCAATCACTGGCGATCATCGAATATCTCGACGAGACCACGCCCGAGCCGCCATTGCTGCCCAAGGATGCGCCTGGCCGCGCCCGCGTCAGGATGCTGGCGCAGATGATCGCCTGCGACATCCATCCGGTGAACAATCTGCGCGTGCTGACCTCGTTGCGCACGCTGTTCGGCGCCGGCGACCAGGACGTCGCCAACTGGTTCCGGCATTGGGTGAACGAAGGTTTCCAGCCGCTTGAAAAGATTCTGGCTTCCTCGCCCGAGACAAAGACCTTTTGCCATGGCGACACGCCGGGGCTAGCCGATATCTGCCTGGTCGCACAGGTCACCAGCAATGCCCGTTTCGGCGTCGATATGACGCCCTACCCGACGATCGCGCGCATCAACGCCGCCTGCATGGCGCTGCCGGCGTTCCAGAAGGCGGCGCCGGAGAACCAGATCGATGCCGAGTAGACCGCAAATTGCATGAAGTGATGAGGAACTGCCGATGAAAGCCGTCGTCTTCGAAAAATTCGGCGAGGCGCCGACGATCCAGACCGTGCCGGATCCGACGCCTTCGCCGGAAGGCGTCGTCATCAAGGTCGAGGCGACTGGCCTTTGCCGCAGCGATTGGCATGGCTGGATGGGCCACGACGACGGCATCCGCCTGCCGCATGTGCCGGGCCACGAGCTGGCAGGCGTCGTGGTCTCCACAGGCAGCCAGGTGACCCGCTGGAAGACCGGCGAGCGCGTCACCGTGCCGTTCGCCGTCGGCTGCGGCCGCTGCTCCGAATGCACCTCGGGCAACCACCAGGTCTGCGAGCACCAGTTCCAGCCCGGCTTCACCGCTTGGGGCTCGTTCGCCGAATATGTCGCCATCGACCACGCCGACACCAATCTCGTGCGCTTGCCCGACGAGATGGAATTCGCCACCGCCGCCAGCCTCGGCTGCCGCTTCGTCACCTCGTTCCGCGCCATCGTCGACCAGGGCCGGGTGACGCCCGGCGAATGGGTGGCCGTGCATGGCTGCGGCGGCGTCGGCCTGTCGGCGATCATGATCGCCAGCGCCATGGGCGCCAATGTCGTTGCCATCGACCTGACCGACGAGAAGCTGGACTTCGCCAAAACGATCGGCGCGGTGGCGACGATCAACGCGGCAAAGACGCCGAACGTGGTCAAGGCAGTCAAGCAGATCACCAATGGCGGCGCGCATATGTCGATGGACGCGCTCGGCCATCCGACGACGTCGTTCAACTCGATCGCGAACCTGCGCCGGCGCGGCCGCCATGTGCAGGTCGGCCTGATGCTCGGCGAGCATGCCAGGCCGCAGATACCGATGGACAAGGTGATCGCCTTCGAGCTCGAGATCCGCGGCAGCCACGGCATGCAGGCTTTCCGCTATCAGGCGATGATGGAGATGATCCGCACCGGCAAGCTTAAGCCCGAACTGCTGGTCGGCAAGAAGATCAGCCTCGAGGAAGCGCCGGCCGCATTGATGGCTATGGGCGGCTTCGAAGGCATCGGCATCGGCGTGGTGACCCGATTCTAGATCAGCGACCCGACTCTGGATTAGCGGAGAAAGGCGCAGACTTCCCGCACGCAGGCGCGTAACCAGCGTTGCGCCGGATCGGCGTCGAGCCGCGGATGCCAGAGCATCGAGATCGTGACCTCGGCAACGTCGACCGGCAACGGAAAGCTGAACATGCCCGTGCGCGCGCCTAGCGTGTGCCGCTCGGGGACGCTGGCGATCAAATCGGAGGCGCGCGCCATGGCGAGCGTGGCCGAGAAGCTGGAAACCATGCACACAATCGTCCGCTGGAGACCCAGCAGTTTCAAGGCCTCGTCGATCGGGCCTTTTTCGCGACCACGCCGCGAAACGCTGATGTGGCGGCCGGCCGCATAGCGGGCCGGCGTCACCGGACCCTCGCTCAGCTCATGGCCCATTCGCACCGCACCGATGAAGCGGTCGCGAAACAGCGCCTGAATACGCATTTCAGGGCTCGTTTCACCGGCAACCCCGATTTCGAGATCAATCCCTGCGTCACGCAGCGACATGTCGTTCTTGTCGGATTTCGGCGCAAAACGCAGCTGCACGCCAGACGCATCCGCTTCGATACGGGCGACGAGACGCGGCGCGAACTCCTCGACGAAGCTTTCATTGGCGCGCAGCGTAAAAACGCTGTCGAGGCATGAGAGGTCGAGCAAGGTGGCCGGGCGCAGGAGCGCTTCAGCTTCCTGCACGACGCGGCCTGCCTGCTGCTGCAATTCCTGCGCGCGCGGTGTCGCAACCAGGCCACGGCCGGCCCGGACCAGCAATGGATCGCCTGTCGCTTGGCGCAGCCGCGCCAGCGTCCGGCTCATCGCCGACGGACTGAGGTGCAGCCGCGCGGCAGCACGGGCGACGCTGCCCTCGCTCAGCAGCACATCGAGGGCGACAAGCAGATTGAGATCGGGTGACGACATGGAAGGACCATAACACAGCTCAGCGGTGACGTGGCGTTTCATGCACGAATAAGATGCAAATACTGCGCCTTCCGCC
The DNA here is from genome assembly GCF_040317735.1 of Mesorhizobium sp. M1399. Lineage (NCBI taxonomy): Bacteria > Pseudomonadati > Pseudomonadota > Alphaproteobacteria > Hyphomicrobiales > Phyllobacteriaceae > Mesorhizobium > Mesorhizobium sp. M1399. Next base: position 319,588 of record NZ_JAMYKZ010000008.1, on the reverse strand, counting down.
ACATCAAGCAGAGGAATAGCTTCCGACAGCTCCGATTTTGGGGGCTTGCCGGCAGAGGAGTTCACCGTGGCATCGACCGCTGAAAAGACTTGGTCTGAAAAGAGCTGGGCTGAAAAGGCCGGGGCTGAAAAGATCGGGAATGAAACGGCCCCGGTGAGCGTCCGCTCGGCCCGATGGGCGTTGGCCAGCCTGTCGCTTTCAACGCTGCTGTCGTCGCTCGCCACCAGCATCGCCAGCGTCGGGCTGCCATCGCTGATGCAGGCATTCGGCGCATCGTTCCAGCTCGTGCAATGGGTCGTTCTTGCCTATCTGCTCGCCATCACCACCTTGATCGTCAGCGCCGGGCGACTCGCCGATATATTCGGCCGCCGCCCGCTATTGCTCGGCGGCATTGGCCTGTTCACCTTCGCATCGGTGCTTTGCGGGCTCGCGCCGACGCTCTGGCTGCTGATTGCCGCAAGGGCGGCACAGGGGCTCGGCGCGGCCGTCATGATGGCTCTGACGCTGACCTTTATCGCCGACACGGTTCCCCGGGAAAAAACCGGCAGCGCCATGGGCCTGCTCGGCGCCATGTCCGCGATCGGCACCACGCTTGGCCCCTCGCTTGGCGGACTGCTGATCGCCGGTCTCGGCTGGCGAGCGATCTTCCTCATCAATCTGCCGTTGGGGGCGCTGGCCTTCGCGCTCGCCCGTCGCGTCCTGCCGGCTGGAAAAAAGTCAGCGGAACCGGATCGCCGCGGTTTCGACGGCATCGGCACGGCTTTGCTCGCGCTGACGCTAGCCGCCTATGCGCTCGCCATGACCCTTGGGCGCGGCAGTTTTGGTTCTCTCAATGTCGGCTTGCTGATTGCCGCTGCCGTGGGTGGCCTGCTGTTCGTCATTGCGCAGACAAGCGCCGAGAACCCTTTGATCCAGCCTGCGAGGTTCCGCGATAGCGCCTTGAACGCAAGCCTCGCCATGAGCCTGGTCGTCGCCACCGTGATGATGGCGACGCTGGTGGTCGCGCCATTCTATCTGTCGCGCGCGCTTGGGCTGGACGCAGCCATGGTCGGGCTGGTTCTGTCGGCCGGCCCTCTGGTTACGGCCTTGGCGGCGCTGCCGGCCGGACGCCTGGTCGATCGTTTCGGGGCGCACCGGATGATGATCGTCGGCCTGCTCGATCTCGCCATTGGTATCTTCATTCTGTCGCAGGCGGAATTCGGTATTGCCGGCTATGTCGTGCCAATCATCATCGTCTGCACCGGCTACAGCCTGTTTCAGACCGCCAACAATTCAGCCGTGATGACCGGCGTCGCGTCCGACCAGCGCGGCGTCGTCTCCGGCCTGCTCAATCTGTCGCGCAATCTCGGCCTGATCACCGGTGCGTCGGTGATGGGCGCGGTGTTTGCCTTCGCATCGGCTGGCGGAGGCGAAGGCACCGGTCGGCAGGTATTGGCATCTGCGGCAGCCGCACGCGGCATGCAGGTCACTTTCCAGGTCGCGACGGCCCTGGTGGTGGCGGCTTTGATCATTGCGATTATTTCTGGTCGCCGCGGCCAGCGCGCTTAGCTGAGCCGCCAGCGACGAACTCCAGCATCAGTTCAGCAGCCCTGAGCGCATGCGTCTCCAGAAGGAAATGGCCTGCGTCGAAGACGTGGGCCTCCATCCGGGGAAGATCCATAAGCCACGATTGAACCTCTGCAATGTCGAAGAAGGCATCGTGGCGACCCCAAAGAAGCATCGCTCGGGGTTGACGCTTCGCCAGATAATCAGCCACCGCCGCGAACCGGTCGACATATCGGCCGTAGTCGGCAATGAGCGCCTTCTGCAGATCAAGTCGTCCCGGCAGGCACATGACCCGCCAGTCTTCAATCCAACCACCTGGATCGATCTGCGCCGCGATCTCGGCTGGCAGGCCGGCGACGTACTGGTCGCGGGTTCCCTCGAGGGTGAGATGGGCGGTGGCGGCCTGCTCATTCGCCGCATTCGGCTCAGCCCAGAAGTCCAATGTGTCTGCCCATTGCGAACCAAAGCCGGAGCGGTGGGCATTGGCATTCTGGACGACAAGGCCTTCGACGAGTTCCGGGGCGCGCATGGCGAGATGAAGCGCTACCGGGGCTCCGAAATCATGCAAATAGAGAAACCTGCGGCCAACGTTGAGACGCGAGAGCAGCTCTTCAATCGCGCTGGCCAGCATGTCGAACGACGGCTCGGGCGGCAGATCGGATGCGCCGAAGCCCGGCAGGTCCGGCGCCACGACATAGACGCTGCCGGAGAGCGGCGCGATCACGTCGCGAAACGTCCGCGACGAGCTAGGAAAGCCGTGCAGCAGCACGAGCGCGGGTTCGGAAGCATCACCAGCCGTCCGGACGGCCACCTCGCCACCCGAGGACAAGCGTATCTTCTGGATCCCAGGCACCAAAATTGCCCCTTTTTCTCCACGCCGCGCAAGGCCCACTTCGCGCCTTGCGCCACGCTGGCCGATTCGGCGCCTCGGAGACGCCGTTCCGCCAGGTCGGCAGCTCTTGGTATCAACTGGACGCGATTGTATCGAGTTCAAGACTGCGCCGGCGCACCTATCTCGCATATCTCTTGGCGCCGACGACGCAAAGCACGACGGCGGCGGTGACGGCGATCATGGCGGGACTGACCTGCTCATGCAGCAGCGCTGCCGCCAGCCCAAGGCCGAAGAAAGGCTGCAGCAGTTGCAGCTGCCCGACCGCGGCGATGCCGCCTTGCGCCAGGCCGCGATACCAGAACACGAAACCGATCAGCATGCTGAACAGCGACACATACGCCAAACCTATCCACGCGCCCCTGCCGGCACTTTCGAGCGACGGCGGCATGGTGATGAACGTCAGCGCCAGCATGACCGGCAGCGACAGCACCAGCGCCCACGAGATCACCTGCCAGCCGCCGAGCTTGCGCGACAGCGCCGCTCCTTCGGCATAGCCCAATCCGCACACGATGATGGCGGCCAGCATCAAGATGTCGCCGAGCGGCGAGACCGAGAGGCCATGCGTCACTGCAAAACCGGCAACAAGGGCGCTGCCGAGACACGAGAACAGCCAGAACGCCGGTTTCGGGCGATCACCGCCTCGAACCACGCCGAAGATCGCGGTCGCCAACGGCAACAGGCCGACGAAAATGATCGAGTGAGCCGAATTGATGTGCTTGAGCGCCAGCGCTGTCAGCAGGGGAAAGCCGACCACGACGCCAAGCGCGACGATCGCCAGCGAGAACAGATCTTGCCGCTCCGGTCGCTTCTGGCGAAAAACGAGCAGCAGCGCGAGGCCGAGAATGCCCGCCGAAGCCGCACGGGCGACCGTCACGAACACCGGATCGAAATCCATCACCGCCACGCGCGTCGCCGGAAGCGAACCGCTGAAGATCAGCACGCCTATGAACCCGTTGACCCAGCCGCTCGCCGCCCAGCTACTCGCCGCCCCACCACTCACCGCCTTGTCCATCGATGCCCCGCTCGTTTCGCCCTCTATCGGGCCGGGCGTATGGCTCCGCCAGAGACAATGAGGTACAGTTCGACAAAACCGTGATGGTAGGCTGAGCAGTACGGATGGACGAGCAGACGACAACAGATGAGGGCAGCCGGACGCTTGTCGAAACCGTCATGGCGACGATCAGGCACAGGATCGCCGCGCGCAGCCTGACACCGGGAATGCGGCTGCCTTCGATCCGGGCTTTCGCCAAGGCCATGCAGGTTTCCAAATCCACCGTGGTCGAAGCCTATGAGCGTCTTGCGGCGGAAGGCATGATCCGCTCGCGGCCGGGCTCGGGTTTCTATGCCGCCGGATCGCTGGCTCCGCTGTCACTGGCCGAGATCGGCCCCAGGCTTGACCGTGCTGTCGACCCGCTGTGGGTCTCGCGCCAATCGCTGGAAGCTGGCGACAATGTGCTCAAACCCGGTTGCGGCTGGTTGCCGGCCGCATGGATGCCCGAGGCCGGATTGCGCCGCGCACTGCGGACCATGGCCCGCGCCGACGATGCCGCGCTGACCGATTACGGCACGCCGCTCGGCTTGCCGGCGCTGCGCCATCTGCTGGCGCGGCGCATGGCCGAGCACGGTATCGAAGCCTCCCCGGACCAGATCATGCTGACGGAATCGGGCACCCAGGCGATCGACCTGCTGTGTAGGTTTCTGCTCGAACCGGGTGACACCGTGTTGGTCGACGATCCCTGCTATTTCAACTTCCATGCCCTGTTGCGCGCCCATCGGGCCAAGGTGATCAGCGTTCCCTACACACGCTCGGGGCCGGACATCGAGCTGTTCGCGCAAGCGCTGAACGAGCACCGGCCGCGCCTCTACATCACCAATTCCGCGCTCCACAATCCGACCGGCGCGATATTGTCGCCCGTCGCCGCCCATCGGCTGCTGAAGCTCGCCGACCAGTCGGGGCTGACGATTATCGAGGACGATATCTTCGCCGATTTCGAACATACGCCCGCGCCCCGGCTGGCGGCCTTCGACGGTCTCAGCCGGGTCATCCATATCGGAAGCTTCTCCAAGACGCTTTCGGCATCGGTGCGCTGCGGCTTCATCGCCGCTCCTCGCGACTGGATGGAAGGATTGACCGATCTCAAGATCGCCACGTCCTTTGGCAGCGGGCGGCTTGCATCCGAACTGGTGCTGACGCTGCTGAAGGACGGCCTCTATCGCAAGCACGTCGATCTGCTGCGCGCGCGGCTCTCGCGCGCCGTGGAAGAAACCAGCGCCCGCCTGAAGGCCATCGGCATCGTGCCATGGATAGATCAGCCGGCCGGCATGTTTTTGTGGTGCAGGCTGCCGGAGGGGATAGATGCCGCGGATGTCGCCCGTCACGCTTTGTCGGCCAACGTCGTGCTTGCGCCCGGCAATGCGTTCAGCCTGTCTCGGTCGGCCAGCCGTTTCATGCGCTTCAACGTCGCCCAGTCCGGAGACGACCGGATTTTCAGGGCGCTTGAACAGGCGATGTCGCGCTGATTTGCACCGCCGCACGCCTGTCTGAGCCCGTGTCCTCGGAGACTGTTTCGAAATTCGCTCTGGCGAGTCATATGGTGGTGGTTTCGAGAACCGGAGCGCAGCGGACATTTAGGTCCGTGAGCACCGGCCTACGCCGGCCGTAGCCTTAACTGCCACGACCGCTGATCGGTGCTTCGGCCGGCGAAGGCCGGAAGCGCAGAAAACGCGATCAGATGGCTGCCAGAGTAGAGTTTCCAAACGGTCTCTCAGGTGCCGGCCCGCTTGCGGCGTGCGTAAAGCATGACGAGCGTCTCGGCGGTCAGCGCCGGCCTCTGCTCGCCTTCGATCTCGACCGTATTGGAAGCCTTCATCAGATATTGCCCCGGGCCTTTGTCTTCCATCGACAACAGCGTGGTGCGCAGCCTGATTCGCGAGCCGACCCTGACTGGCGCCACGAAACGCACTTTGTCGAAACCGTAGTTGAAAGCGGCCTGCGTGTTTTCGGGTACGATGCCCATCTCAAGCGCCAGCGCGCCGATGATCGACAGGGTCAGATAGCCATGCGCGATCGTGGTGCGAAACGGGCTTTGCCGCTTCGCCCGCTCGGGATCGACATGGATCCATTGATGATCGCCCGTGCATTCGGCAAACTGGTCGATGCGGTGCTGATCGACCAGCGTCCAGTCCGAGACGCCTAATTCCTGCCCGGCCATCGCCCTGAGTTGCTCGAAGGTCGGCGGCGTCGTGGGCCGTATCTGCGTCATTCCTGCTTTCCCGATCGCTTGCCTGTTCCGGACCACGACGGGCCGCCCCTGTCAATTCGCCAGTGCGATTCCAGCCCATAATCTTCGGCCGCGAACCGCCAGTCTTCGCCGCCGGCAAGCGTGCTGCTGGGGAACAGCTTATTTCTTGTCGTGGCCGGCGCGGATCTCCTCCATCGCCTCCTTGATGCGGCTGCGCAGGATTTCGATGGATTCGGTGCCGGACGCCCTCGCCAGTTCGGCCATCTCGCCGGCATTCTTCAGCGCGGTCTCGAAGGATCTCCTGGCGAACGCCGCCTGCTTCTGCATCATTTCCTGGGGATTGCCGGGCGCCCTGTAGTTTTGTGCCATGTCGGTGATTTCGCGCAGCGTGTCCTGTAGCATCTCGCGTTGCCTGGACAACAGCGCCGACGCTCCGGCGGCACTCGCCCTGGCCGACTTCTCCAGCGCTTCCAGGTTCTTGGCGTGGTGGGCGAGGATCGCCTCGACATCGACATTCGGCAGCTTCAGGTCGCGGCCGAACTTGCCGAACATGTCGATAAAGGACTCGGAATCCGGTCGTTTTGCCATGCTGGTACTCTCCCCCTGTTGCCGTGAACGCCGCCACTGCACGGAAGATAGTGCAGCGAAGCTCAGCGGTCCATTCGGACGAGGTCAGCCGACGAGAAACAGCCGTTCGGCGGTGTAGAGCACGAGCCCGGCAAGGCCACCGATGATCATGCCGTTGAAGCGGATATATTGCAGGTCCTTGCCGATGTTCATCTCGATCAGCCTTGTCAGTTGCGCGAGGTCCCAGCGCTTGACCTGGTCGGCGATGAATTTGGACACGCCGCTCTTCTGGCTTTCGACGAAGGATGCCAGCGCCACGATGAACCCCTGGTTCATGTCGGCCCTGATCTGCGCGTCGTCGGCAAGATGGCGGCCGACCTCGACGAACATGGTGGCGAGATGGTCGCGGATCATCGAATTCGGCGCCTTGGCGTCCTGCTCGATGAACAGCCGCAGGCTCTCCCACATGTCGCCGGCCAGAGCGCTGAGTTCCGGCCGGGCGAGGAAATCTCGCTTCAGCTTTTCGGCGCGCCTGGCATATTGTTTGGATGTCCTCAGCCGCTCGACGAAAGTCGCGACGAAAAGGTCGAATTCGGCGCGCATTGGATGGTGCGGATCGGCGCGCACTTCATCGAGCAGCGAGCCGGCCGACGCAACGATCTTCTTCAACAGATAGGCGTCGGCGCGAAACAGGTTGAACAGCGACGGCAGTTCCTCGCGGATCTTCTCGCGCATCGTCGCCAGCGCCTGCTCGTCGCTCAAGAAGCGGCCGACCACCTTGGTGAACTCGTCGAATAGTTTCTGGTGGCGGCGATCGTCAGTCAGCGCCGACAGCAACTCGGCGGCGAGCGGCGCCAGCGGCACCTTTTCGATCTGCTCCAGCATACGGCTGGTGACGAAGCCGCGCAGTCCGGATTGCTCGACCGCCGCCAGCGTCTGCGGCACCAGCCGGCCGACAAAACGCGACAGGTCGGCGGCGCGGTTCGGGTCGGCCAGCCAGTCCGCGACCAGCGCGGAAAAATCGACTTCGGCGAGCTTTTCGCGCACCGGCTCCGGCGCCAGGAAATTGACCTCGATGAAGCGGCCGAGATTGTCGGCGATTCGGTTCTGGTTCTCCGGGATGATAGCCGTATGCGGGATCGGCAGGCCGAGTGGCCGCCGAAACAGCGCTACCACCGCATACCAGTCGGCCAGCCCGCCGATCGTCGCCGCCTCGGCGAAAGCGGCAACAAAGCCCAACCACGCATGCCGGCTCTCGAACGATTTCGCCGCCGCAAAGATCAGCACGCAAAACGCAAGTGCTGCGGTGGCAGCGAACTTGGTGCGCCTGAGCGCCGAAAGCTTGGCATCGGCGTCGGTGTCGAACCGGGCGAACGCGACGGATGCAAGAACCGGGGCTGGTCGTGACATGGTGGGCCGCTCCTGATCGATCATGCGAACTTATCTAATGTCGCTTCCCACAGAAAGCGCGCCGCTGATCCCGGTGCGCGCAATCGCGCATGCAAACTTGACGCCTGAATTCATCTATTATGCAGCGCCAGTCTGGAATTGTTCCAAACTATAGGCCATATTGACCCCAACCACTGCTATGTGAGGACACAATGCGGCTTACCCGTCAGACCAACTACGCCATGCGCATTCTGATGTATTGCGCCGCCAATACCGAACGGCTGAGCCGCATCCCCGAGATCGCCGCCGCCTATTCGGTATCGGAACTTTTCCTGTTCAAGATCCTGCAGCCACTGGTCGAAAACGGCTTGATCGAAACGGTGCGCGGCAGGAATGGCGGCGTCAGGCTCGGTCGCGCGGCCGAAACGATCAGCCTGTTCGATGTCGTGCGGGTGACGGAGGAAAGCTTTGCCATGGCCGAGTGCTTCGAGAACGACGCCGCCGAATGCCCGCTGGTCGACAGCTGCGCCTTGAATTCGGCATTGCGCGAAGCGCTCAACGCCTTCTTCGCCGTGCTGTCGCGCTACACGATCGCCGATCTGGTGGCGGCGCGCCCGAATGTGCGACACCTGCTCGGCATCGACATGCTGGTGCAACGGGCGCCGGCCGCCTGATTTTTCTGATTGCCTAAGCTGCCGATTGCGGCAAAACGAACGGCATGTTTCCTGCCGGCAACACGCCGACCTTCAGCCGGCAATCGAAGACCTTTTCGATCAGCTCGTCGCTGAGTACCTGTTGCGGCGAACCTGTAGCGGCGAGCCTGCCGCGATGCATGACGAAAATCCGGTCGGCATACATCGCCGTCAAATTGAGGTCGTGCAGGATGGCGACCACGCCGCCGCCCCGTCTGGCGAAATCACGCACGATGTCCATGATGATCAGCTGGTGTTTGATGTCGAGGCTGGACACCGGCTCATCGAGGAACAAATAGCGCGGCTTGCCGTCGAGCACCGGCGCCCAGACCTGGCAGAGTACGCGGGCAAGCTGCACGCGCTGCTGCTCGCCGCCGGACAATTCCTGGTAGAAGCGGCCGGCAAAACCGTCGAGGTCGACGCGCGCCAGCGCGCGTTCGGGCAGGCGCTGGTCCTCGCCGGGCAGCGCGCCGGAGCGCCCGCCGACCAGGCCCAGCCTGACGATCTCACGCACAGTGAACGGGAAGGACAGCGTCGTCGCCTGCGGCAGCACCGCGCGCACCGTCGCCGCCTCGACCGGCTTCATCGCCGATAGATTGCGGCCGTTGATGGTGACCTCTCCCGAATAGCCAAGATCGCCGGACAGTGCTCTGAGGAAGGTCGTCTTGCCCGAACCGTTGGGGCCGACAATGGCCGCGATTTCGCCCGGCCGCGCCTCGAAATCGACATTGGCGACAATGCGCTTGCCGCCGATCGCCACCGAGACATCGCGCGCTTCGATCATAGGCAAACTTTCACAGGTCGATGACGCCGCGCTTGCGCAGCAGTATCCACAGGAAGAACGGGGCACCGGCGACCGCGGTGACGATCCCAATCGGCAATTCGGCCGGGGCAACGATGGTGCGGGCAACGGCGTCAGCCAACAGCAGCAGCGCGGCGCCGAGCAGCGCCGATGCCGGCAGCAGGTAACGGTTGTCGGGGCCGATCAGCAGGCGCAGCAAATGCGGCACGACGATGCCGACAAAACCGATGCCGCCGCTGACGGCGACCGACGCGCCGACCGCTGCCGAGACGCCGACGATCGCGGTGTATTTCAGCCGCTGCACCGGAATGCCGAGATGGCCGGCCGTCGCCTCGCCAAGCGCCAGCGCGTTGAGGCCGCGCGCCAGGAACGGCATTGCCGCCAGCGCCAGCACGATGATCGGCCCGACGGAGCCGATTTTTTGCCAGGTTGCGCCGCCCAGCGAGCCGAGCTGCCAAAAGGTCAGGTCGCGCAATTGCCGGTCGTCGGCCATGAAGATCAGGATGCCGGTCAGCGCCATGGCAAGCGCCGCCAGCGCGATGCCGGCGAGCAGCATGGTGGCGACCGAGGTCCGGCCTTGCCGTGTCGCGACCTGATAGAGCAGCAATGTCGTCGCCAGCCCGCCGCAGAACGCAGCCAGCGGCAGAGCCAGCGTGCCGAGCGCCGAGGTCAGCGGCGCCAGCATGGTCGAGCCAAGCACGATGACGGCGACCGCACCGAGGCTCGATCCGGCCGAAACGCCGATCAGGCCGGGGTCGGCCAGCGGATTGCGGAACAAACCCTGCATGACGGCACCGGAGACGGCAAGCGATGCGCCGACCAGTACGCCCAGAATGACGCGCGGCAGACGGATGTCATGGATGATCACATGGTCGCGGGCGCTCAATGCCGCGTCGCCGGGCAACGCGCCGAACAGCCAGTCGTGCATGACGCCGATGGCCGAGGCATCGGATGCGCCGGAGGTCAGTGACAACAGCACGGCGATAGCCAGCCCGACGCAGAGCAGAACGATGACGAGGCGGGCGCGCCGCGAACGGTCACCCTCGGCTGCCGTCGCCATGATGCCCGCCGCATCAGCGATCGAATGATCGGCCATCGCGCTCAATCCGTGACCTGGCCGCCATAGAGCGAGACGGCGAGATCATGGATAGCGTCGGCCGTGCGCGGACCGAAGCCGAGCAGATAGCCGCCGTCCATGCGGATCAGCTTGCGGGCGACACCCGCCGGCGTCGGAGCCACGGCAGGGTTCGAAAACAATTCGTCATCCGCGGTGGCCCGCCCGGCATTGTTCATCATCAGGATCACGTCAGGCCTGGCGGTGATGACTGCCTCGTCCGACAATTGCTTGTAGCCGGCAAAGCCGTTGATGGCGTTGATACCGCCCGAAAGCTTGATGATACCGTCGGCGGCGGTGTCGATGCCGGCGGCAAGCAGCTTGCCGCCCTGCATCGACAGCACGAACAGGATGCGCTTGCGCTCCTTGATCGAGGCGGTCTGCTTTTCGGCTGCCTTCAGCTTGGCGTCGATCTGGGCTGCCAGCGCATCGGCCTTGGCCTCGACGCCGAGCGCCTTGCCGACGATGTGGATCTTTTCCAGAATGCCTTGATTATCATAGCGCTCGGGCATCTCGATGAACGGGATGCTCGATTTCTTCAGCACGTCGACGGCTTCCTTCGGTCCGCTTCCGTGCAGGGCCAATATACCCGACGGATTGACCGACAGCACACCCTCCGGCGACAGCTGGCGCATGTAGCCGACATCCGGCAGTTCCGCCGCCGCTTGCGGATAGCGGCTGGTCGAATCGCGCGCGACAAGGCGATCCTGTTCGCCGAGCGCGTAGACGATCTCGGTGATCGAGCCGCCGATGGCCACGATCCTCGAGCGGTCGGCAAAAGTCGCGATGCCTTCGGCGGCCTGAGCCGGCATCAGCACGGCGAACGCCAGGAAAACAGCGGCCGCAGGACCAAGCGCCGACCTGGAGACCAGCCTGGAGAAAAGAACCATCGTCGTTTTCCTCAGGCTGCGGTCGGGCTTGGGATACGCGGCATGTTTTCGGCCAGAAAGCGCCAGTCTTCGCGCTCGCTTTCGCCCTCATGCCGCTTACCGAAGAACTGGATGATCATCTTGCCGTCGGTGCCATAGACTTCGAGCGACGTGACATGGCCGTCCTTGGTCGGCTTACGCACGGCCCAGACCTCATCGATGTGGTCGGTCCGCAGGTGCAGATGGAAGGTCTCGTCGAGCACATTGAGCCATGGTCCCATCGGCTTGATCGAGGCGACGGGGCCGGAATGGATCTGGATGCAGCCGCGATTGCCGACAAAGCACATGATCGGCATGGCGCCAGCGGCGGCGTGGTTGAACATGGCGCTCACCGCATCGTTATCGACCAGCCAGGCATAATCCTGGCCGACCAAGCGCACCGCCTGCCGGCGGCTGAGCTTCAGTGTCTTCAGCATGCCGAAGAACTGATGCACGTCGGTTAGTTGGCTCCAGCGGTCGCGCAGATCCTCGACGCTGGCCGAATTGTCCGCAGTCTCGATCTCGTCGTCAGCCGCGCCCGCTGAAATCGCCACCGTCGGTTCCTGGTTCGGAGATTCCAGCCCGGCCACCAGCTTCTGATAGGCATAGAGGTTGGATGCGGGTCTGAGATGCACCTTGTGCATCGCCTCGCCTGCGGCGTCGAAGAACTGCAGGCTGCGACGGATGTCGGCGCCGTCGCGCTTTTCCACCGCAAAGCCGTGCGCCCAGACTTTCGGGAAGATGCGCAGGTCGATGTTTTCGCCGAGCACCATGGCATTGTGATTCCCGGTGACGACCTTGTCGTAGACGCCGATCTTCTCGTGCACCGCGCTTTCGTTGCGGGTCAGCGCCATCACCTCACCGACAGCTTCGAGACCAGTCAAAAGGTCGTTGACACGCGGCTCGACCCGCACGACCCCGTCGCCGCAATGCGCGGCGACCAGTTCGGCCTCCGAAATACCGAGTTGGGCGGCGAGGTCGCGCTCGCGCATTTTCGGATTGTCTACCCGTGCCCGTCGGATCTCGTGCGGGGCGGGTTTTACGCGCTGGTCCATTTCCACCACCTACTTGTTGAGGATGAGCTTGCCCTGCCGGGTGATCTTCAGCCGATACAGCGCACCGTGATGTTCGATGCCGATCTCGTGCTCGCCCTGGAACAGCGTGTTGCTGGACAGCGTTCTCACGGCCGATGGGACCCGTTCGAAGCGGACGGAATTTTCGTCGGAACGGCGGACGCGATAGCGAAAGTCGCTGGGATTGTGCGTGTTCATGGGTTCGCTCCCTGTTCTGTGCCGGGCATCTGGCTCGGCGCCTGCGTGAAATGCCGATTCAATTCTTGACTCGAATGGTCATGTTATCTAGCAGTGCAATACCGGAGTAAATGAGTCAACATTTAAGACGCCGGACGCGATGAAAAATGCCAGCGAGCCCCAAGCCAGCCAGCATCGAACATGGATTCTTGGAGTTGCAGCATGGGGTTGGCGAATTGGGGACGGCCGGCGGGCAGCGGCCTGGCACACTGTTCTATGACAAGCAAAATGGCCGCGTTGCTGGCCGGCGCGGCGGCGATCCCGCTGCTCGCCGCACCGGCCGGCGCCCAGCAGGCTGCCCAACCGGCAGCCGACCAGCAGCAGACTGACCCGTCTCAACCGCCAGAACAGGCAAAGCCCGCCCCGGCGGGTGCCACGCTGCTCGACAAGATCCTGATCCTCAGCCGCACCGGCGAGACGGCGATCGAGTCGCTTGCTTCAGCCAGCCATGTCGACGAGGAACAGCTAGAGCGCCGCATGGCGACGACGCCCAACGACATGCTGTTCGGTGTGCCGGGTGTCGCCGTCCAGGCCGACGCAAGGCGTGTCAGCTCCAGCATCAACATCCGCGGCCTGCAGGACTTCGGCCGCGTCTCCGTCATCGTCGACGGTGCCCGCCAGAATTTCCAGCGCTCGGATCACGGCACGCAATCGACCTTCTACATCGATCCCGAATTGATCAAATCCGTCGACGTGATCCGCGGTCCGGTCGCCAATACCTACGGCTCCGGGGCGATCGGCGGCGTCGTCTTTTTCGATACCAAGGATGCTCAGGATTTCCTCAAGCCCGACGAGACCTGGGCGGCATCCGCGACCGGGCGTTACGAAACCAACGGTGAAGGCTGGACCACCAGCGCCACCGGCGCCTACCGGATAAACGAGAACTGGGACGTGCTCGGCAACATCGTCTACCGCGACTATGACGACTACAAGCATGGCGGCGGCGACACTGTAGCGGGCACTGGCTTCGACGTCTTGAGCGGCCTCCTCAAGACGACCATCCGCCCCAGCGAAAACAGCGAGCTGAAGCTCGGTTGGATCGGCTCGAACGACGGATGGACCGAGACCAGCGGCAGCGCGCCGGTGAACGACGCCGACCTGAAGGCGAATACCTTCACGGCCCGCTACAACATCACCGACGAAGACAAGAGCTGGCTCGATCTCCACATCAACGCCTCTTACAACAAGACCAAGCTCGATCTGACGACCCTTGTGGCGCAAAACCGGTTTGATCCGGTCACCGGTCTGCCCGTGGTTTTGCCGGCGGGTTCGAAATCGATGTTCGACATCGGCACCTCCGGCATCGACATCTGGAACACGTCGAGATTCGAGACCGTTGGGATCGCGCATGAGCTGACCTATGGCGGCGACTGGGTTGGCGACGATGTCGAGACAGGCGGCACGGCGGGCGGCGACAGTTTCTACACGCCCTCGGGCGATAGAAACGTCTCCGGCGCATACGTCCAGGACAAGCTCACCTGGGACTGGCTCGAGGTCATCGCCGGGCTGCGTTACGACAGCTACAAGCTAGACAGCGATGTCGGCGAAACCTCTGGCGACCGGCTGTCGCCACGCATCACAGTGGGCATTTCGCCCTTCGAAAGCACCAGCCTTTCCGGCCTGCAATTCTACGGCACTTACGCAGAAGGCTACCGTTCCCCTTCGCTATCGGAGACCCTGATCAGCGGCAATCATCCGGCAGGCGTCAGCTTCCCGTTCCTCCCCAATCCCAATCTCAAGCCCGAAACCGGCAAGACCGTGGAGTTTGGCGTCAACTACAGCACCAACGGCGTCATCGAGGCCGACGACGCGCTGCGGCTGAAGGCGGCCTATTTCAACAACAATGTCGACGATTACATCGACGGCGTGACGCTATCGGCGTTCGACCCGACCAGCGGCTGCCCGTTCGGTCCGGGCATCCCGATCTGCTTCCAGTATCAGAATTTCGCCAAGGCCAAGATCCACGGCTTCGAGATGGAGGGCGTCTATGACGCAGCCTGGGGCTTTGCCGGGCTTTCGGCGTCGTTCACCGATGGCCACACGATTTCCTATGAAGGCGAGCGGGCGGACCTTGTCACCGTCCCCTCCTCCCAGGTCACCGGGCAACTCGGCTTTCGCTTCCTCGAGGACAGGCTGACTGTCGGCGGCGAGGTGCAATACAACGGCAAGCCGCAGGGCAACGCGGTGGCCAAGGACTATACGCTGGTCAATGCCTTCGCCAGCTACCAGGCGACCGACAATTTCAAGGTCGATTTCCGCGCCGACAATCTGTTCGACGTCAAATACGCCAACCCACTGAACGCGTCGACCACGAGTATCGTCTACGAGCCCGGCGTCACCCTGAAGCTGGCGGCGACCATGCGGTTTGGAGGCTGACGATGAGGCAAGGCGTGACAGCATCCCTTCGTCTGTTGGCCGCGGCGGTGGCTATGTCGCTTGCGGCGGCTCCGGCATGGACACAGCAGCAAGCGCCGGCGCTGATCCTCGAGCTGAACGGCGCGCAGCCATCCGACAAGGGCTGCCGCCTAACCTTCGTGGTCACCAACAATCTCGGCGCCGGTCTTTCCAAGGCGGCGTTCGAGATCGCGTTGTTCAACGAGGCCGGCGTCGTCGACCGGCTGACCGTGCTCGATTTCAAGGAGCTGCCTGCAGGCAAGACCAAGGTGACGCGTTTCGACCTTGCCGGCACCGATTGCGGCAAGGTCAGCCGCGTGTTGATCAACAGCGCCACGGAATGCGCCGGCGCCGAGCCGAATGCCTGCATGCGCGGGCTGAAGACGCAGACCAGGACCGGCATCGCCTTCGGGGTCTGAATTTGGGACTGGAACCGGCATTCGCGCGAAACACCCTGGCGTGGCCATTGGCCGGTTTCCTGCCGCCGGAACCGGACGATCCCGATTTCGCCATCCCTCGCGGGGTGCTGCATGTTTCGCCGCGCGACAGACCGGAAGACAGTTGCATCGCCGATGCCGACGGCGAATTGACTGCGGTGCCGGCGGAGCCATTGCGGCAGGCACGACAGATGCAGCGGCGCCACAACTGGACGGTGGCGATCGCCTGCTCTTGCGCATTTCACGCAGCGGTGGCGCTGGCCTTTCTCACCCTGCCGGACGACAGGCCAAGCATCGAAGGTGCCGACCAGCAAGGCGAAATGCTGCTCGGCGCCGATCCGCAGCAGGCGGCCGGCGATGTCGGAGACGACCCGGAAGTGACCAACGTAACGATGGTGACCATGCTCGACGCCAAGCCCGTCGAAACGGTCGAGGCGCAGGCAACCGCGGCAGAGGAGGCGCTCCAGCCGGTCACCGATGTGGCGGAAGCATCGGAAAAAGATGTGGTCGAGCCGGTTAGCGAGGCCGTCACGGAAACTGCTCCTCTTGCCGATCGCCCCGAGCCCGCGCCTGCCCAGCCTGTCGAGCCGGCGCGCCCGGATCCATCGCCCGACATTCTCGCGACCGACAGGCTGGTGCCCACTGACGACAATGCCGTGCCGCCGCCAGTCAGCACGGTCGAAAGGGCCGATCCTGCCGAGACGAGTGCTCCGGCACCAGCCGACCCGGCGCCGGCCGAAACGGTTCAGACGGTCGAGACCGTCGTCGCGGCGGAAGAACCGAAGCCGGAAAGGCCGAAGCCCAAGCAGCCGAAGAAGGCAACCGCAAAGAACAAGCCGGCCAGGAAAGCCGAACCAAACGAGCCTGAAAAGCCGGTCTCGCGCAAGAAGGCGGGCAAGGCACTTGCCAAAGCCGATTCCAAGAAGAAAAAGACCGGCTCCGGCGGCCGTGACGAAATGGATGTCGCGCGCGGCACGGCCGACGGCAAGAAGGACGGCAAGATCCTGACTGCCAGCAGGGGCGGCAAGTCCGGCATCGGCAATGCAGCCGTCACAAACTACCCCGGCAAGATCCGATCAAAGCTGGTGCGGGCCTTCAATTCGACACGCACGCGCGCCACGGGCACAGCCACGGTTGCCTTTACCGTCGGTTCGAACGGCAGCGTCCGGTCGGCCAGGCTGACGGGCAGTTCAGGCGTTGCCGCGCTGGACAAGGCCGCTCTCGACGCGGTCCGCCGGGCTTCTCCGTTTCCCCCGATTCCAGACGGAGCCGGTCGCTCGGCCTGGCAGTTCGAGGTGCCGCTCGGTATCAGGTAGCGACCCTCCCCACGCAGAGTCGGCGCCGCCCTGCCCGCGATGAGCGAGCCCTGGCGAAACCCTATGCCGCGGCCAGCAGGCTGGCATTGCCGCCCGCCGCCGTGGTGTCGACGCAGACGGCGCGCTCGTGCGCATAGGCGGCCGGATAATACACTTCGCTGACCAGCGGTACGATCGGGCCGGCGCGGTCGGCGATGACCTTGCGCACGATGCGCGCGGCCTCGGGCATACCGGAAAAGGCGACGACATCGACCCGCAGCGAGCGCGCTTCGACCGGGTCCGGACGGCCGTCGATCGCCGCCAGCGGCAGGCCCTTGCCGGTCAGCGCCGACAGTGCCGCAGGCGCGCCAGGTGCGACGGCGAGCACGGCATTGCCGGCAGCCAGCGCCTGGATCGTCTGCGCAAGCAGGGTATCCGCGTCGGGACCGAGGCACAGCACGCGCCCGCGCGGCGACAGCGACAGCGTGTTGGCCTCGCCGGTCGGCCCGGGCAGGTCGACCTGGCCGAAATCGATGCCGGCGGCGGCACCGATGGCCGCGGCACCCTTGCCGCGCAGATGTTTCCTCAGGATGGCGACGCGATCCGGCCGCGTCGACCAGCCGCCAAAGGCCGGGTCCGGCAGATTGTCGGCGAGCTCGGTCGCCGTCACCTTGCGGCCTTCGGCAAGATGGGTGCCGGCCTCCGGCCCCTTGCGGAAGCGCCGGAGATAATGTGGCCCGCCCGCCTTCGGTCCGGTGCCGGAAAGCCCCTCGCCGCCGAAGGGCTGCGCCCCGACGACGGCGCCGATCTGGTTGCGGTTGACGTAGATGTTGCCAGCATGGATGCCGTCGACGAAATGCTGCGCGCGGCCTTCGATGCGGGTGTGCAGGCCGAAGGTCAGGCCGTAGCCCTTGCGGTTGATCGCGGCGATCACCGCATCGATCTCGTCGGCATCGAAGGTGGCGACGTGCAGCACCGGGCCGAACACCTCGCGTTCCAACTCCTCGATGCTCTTGACCCGAAAGACGTGCGGCGCGACGAAGCGGCCGTCCTTCGGCGCTTCGAGCTTGGCGATCAGCCGGCCCTGCAGGCCCATTTTCGTGCAATAGTCGCGGATCGACGCTTGTGCCTCGTCGTCGATGACCGGGCCGACATCGGTCGAGATCCGCCAGGGGTCGCCGAGGCTGAGCGCTTCCATAGCGCCTTTCAGCATCTCCAGCATCTTCTTCTCGACGTCCTTCTGCACGTAGAGAATGCGCAGTGCCGAGCAGCGCTGGCCGGCGCTCTGGAAGGCGGAGGCGAGGATGTCGCGCACCGCCTGTTCGGGCAGCGCCGTGGAATCGACGATCATGGCGTTGAGGCCGCCGGTCTCGGCAATCAGCATGGCGTCGGGCGCGGCGGTCTCGGCCAGCTGCTTTTCGATCAGCTTGGCGACCTCGGTCGAGCCGGTAAAGCAGACACCGGCAATGCGCGGATCGGCGGTCAGCGGGCCGCCGACCGAGGGACCGTCGCCGGGCAGAAGCTGGATGACGTCTTCCGGCACGCCGGCCTCGCGCAGCAGCTGGACGGCGCGGAAGGCGATCAGCGGCGTCTGCTCGGCCGGCTTGGCGATAACGGAATTGCCGGTGACCAGTGCCGCTGCAATCTGGCCGGTGAAGATGGCAAGCGGAAAGTTCCACGGCGAGATGCAGGCGATGGCGCCACGCGCCTCGGTGCCCGCCTCGGCATTGGCGGCCTCGGCCGCATAGTAGCGCAGGAAATCGACCGCCTCGCGCACCTCGGCAACGCCGTCGGCCAGCGACTTGCCGGCCTCGCGGGCGGCGAGCGCAAAGAACTCGACGGCGTTCGCCTCATAGAGATCGGCCGCGCGGTTGAGGATGGCGGCGCGCTCGGCGACCGGGCGTCTTGCCCATACCGGTTGTGCCTCGACGGCGATGCGCACGGCGGTCTCGACCTGCTTGGCGCCGGCCTCGCTGACCGTGCCGACCACTTCCGAAGGTTTTGCCGGATTGACCACCGGACGCTGCTTGCCGTAGCCGGCGGCGCGGCTGACCGGCTTGGCGTGCCAGCGCTCCGGCCCGGCGAACTCGGCCCTGGCCTTGTCGATCGCCGCCAGCGTCAGCGTGTCGGTGATATCGAAACCCTTGGAGTTGCGCCGGCCGGGGCCAAAGATCGCCGACGGCGGCACGATCGCCGGATTGGCGGCGGGGCCTTGTTTCTCCACCGTTTCGAGCGGGTCGCGGGCAATGTCCTCGGGCTCGACCTCCTCGTCAGTGAGCTGGTGGACAAAGGAGGAATTGGCGCCGTTCTCCAGCAGCCGGCGGACCAGGTAGGCGAGCAGGTCGGAATGCGCGCCGACCGGCGCATAGATGCGGCAGCGCGTGCCTTCGGCCCGCCGCACCGTCTCATGCAGCGCTTCGCCCATGCCGTGCAGGCGCTGGAACTCGAATGTATCGCGCTCCGTCGTCATCGACAGGATGGCGGCGACGGTGTGGGCATTGTGAGTGGCGAATTGCGGATAGATACGGTCGGTCATCGACAACAGCTTCTTCGCGCAGGCCAAGTAGGAGACGTCGGTGTTGGCCTTGCGGGTAAAGACCGGATAGCCGTCGAGCCCGAGCGTCTGCGCCCGCTTGATCTCGGTGTCCCAATAGGCGCCCTTGACCAGCCGCACCATGATGCTGCGGTCGTATTTCCTGGCCAGAGCGTAGAGCCAGTCGATGACGAAGGCGGCGCGCGGTCCATAGGCCTGGACGACGACGCCAAAACCGTTCCAGCCGGCAAGCTCCGGCTCGGCCAACACCCGCTCGATGACGTCGAGCGACAAATCGAGGCGGTCGGCTTCCTCGGCGTCGATGTTGAGCCCCATGCGCGAATGGCGCGCCGCCAGCGCCAGCGACAACAGCCGCTCGGCCATCACCGGCAGCATCTTTTCTTTCTGGGTCACTTCATAGCGCGGATGCAGCGCCGACAGCTTGACCGAAATACCGTGGTTCTGGCGGATGTCGGGGCCGTTGGCGCCGGCATCGAGCGAAGAGATGGCTTCGGCATAGGCCTTGAGATAGCGCAGCGCGTCGGCCTCGGTGCGGGCCGCTTCGCCCAGCATGTCGAAGGAATAGAGATAGCCCTTCTGCGTCATCGGCCGGCCGCGCCTGACGGCCTCGGCGATGGTGCGGCCGAGCACGAACTGCTCGCCCATCTCGCGCATCGCGGCGGCGACTGCCTTGCGGATGACCGGCTCGCCCAGCCGGCGCACCATGGCGCGTAGCGTGCCTTCGATGCCGCCCTCGCCTTCGTCGAGCACGCGGCCGGTCAGCATCAGCGCCCAGGTCGATGCATTGATGAAGATCGAGCTCGAACCGCCCGAATGCGCCGACCAGTCGTGCGGCACAATCTTGTCGGCGATGAGGTCGTCCATCGTCTCGGTGTCGGGCACCCGCAGCAGCGCTTCGGCCAGGCACATCAGCGCCACGCCCTCCTTGGTCGAGAGGCCGTAGGCGGACAGGAACACTTCCATCAGCCGCGGATCGGACGAGCCGCGCACCGCCCGCACCAGATCGGCGGCACGGGCCGAAATCGCCTTGCGATCGTGCACGGACAGCCCGGCCGCCTCGGCCAGCCGCTTCACCGCCTGGTCTTCGTCGGGCAAATAATTGGCACGGATTTGCTGGCGGATGGTGTCGAGCGCTGGCATGGCGGTCCTGTAGAGCGAGCATAAGGAAGCGGGCCGGCGGTCACCGGACCGAATGGCGCAAGCTAACATAAGTAGGGATTTCGTCCGGTCCAAAGAAATCGACAGGACAGGTCGATTGATCTATCATTATGGCCAATCACCTCCAATTCGACCAGGAATCCGATGGCAGAAGACCAATTGGACCGCATCGACAGAAACATCCTGTCGGCCCTGGGCAGCAACGGCCGGCTTTCCATGTCAGAACTGGCGGCAAAAGTCGGCCTGTCGAAGACGCCGGTGCAGGCGCGGGTGAAGCGGCTGGAGAAGGACGGCTTTATCAGGGGCTACCAGGCGATCGTCGACCGCGAGCGCATGGGCGAAGGCCATGTCGCCTTCGTCCAGGTGAAACTGTCCGACACCCGCTCGGCCGCGCTCGACGCCTTCAACCGCGCCGTGCAGACGGTGCCGGAGATCGAGCAGTGCCACATGATGGCATCGAGCTTCGACTATCTGCTGAAGGTCCGCACCACCGACATCGCCGCCTACCGGCGCGTGCTCGGCGAACGCATCTCGGCCTTGCCGCACGTCGCCCAGACCTCGACCTTCGTGGCGATGGAGACGGTGAAGGATCGGTAGGCGCTCACTGATATCTCGTCAGCTCATCCGGCTCGTTCAAGACGCTCCTGAAATTGCTCCTCGATCGCCCTCAGGAAATGGTCGGACGTCGATGTCCATCCAAAGAGTATCTGCACGAGCGTAATCGAGGCGTCATGATTGCTCCTGGGTGCATCCGACGCGATGGGCGGTGGGGCGGACAGCCCGCTGAATCCCGGAAATGTCGATTCCGGCTCTGTCGAACATCCCGCCTTTCGAGCCGAAGTCATTCTGCATGTCCACGACGAGAACTGCGGTCTTGGCGGGGTCAATTGAAACAGGTTGAGGCTTGGCGTCGATTTCAAGTGGCTGCATTTTATCCTCCCACAGCCTGAGGTATCGCACTTTGCGCCTTGGTTATCGTGAGCAGCGACCCTGCATCGTGTCAACGTTATTTGGCGGCCCAAGACGGTGGTCCGCTCTTGTCGCACACAAACCCGGCCTCACTCCGCCAGCGTCTTCAAAAACGCCACCAGAGCCGCGCGTTCGCGGTCCGAAAGCTGCAGCGGGTGGATCTCGGATACACCTTCGACACTGGCCGGCGCCTTGGAATAATGCGCCACCACTTCGTCCAGCGAGGAAAACTGCCCGGCATGCATGTAGGGCGGCCGGGTGGCGGCACCGCGCAGCGACGGCGTCTTATACCCACGAATGAGTTCCGGCCCGGCCTTGACCATGAAGCGCAACTCGCGGCAGGCGCTGGCATCACCGTCGCGAAAGGTGCCGAAACAGTTGAACGGATCGGCCTCGACCTGCGCCACCGCGTCGACGCGGCCGCGATCCGGCGGCAGGCCCGCGACAGGCGGCACGCCGGTGTTGTGAAAACTGCCGTCGGTAAAACGCGGGCCATTGTGGCAGGTCACGCAATTGCCCTTGCCGATGAACAGCTTCAGGCCGAGGATTTCCTCCGGCGAAAAGACGGCGTCGCCTTGCGGCTCGGCGCCCACCGCAAGATCGGTAGCAAAACGGTCGAAGCGTGTCTGCGGCGGCGCGATCGAGCGCTCGAAGGCGGCGATCGCCTTGCCGATATTGGCAAAGACGCGATTGACCTCCTCGGCTTGCGCCTCCGGCATGGCGTTCCAGGCCGCCCTCTCGGCATCGGTGCCGAGCGGGCTGGCATTGGCCGGCACACCCGAAAGGTCCGGCAGCGGCCCGAAGATGCGCTCGTAGCGCTCGCCGAAACGGGCCTTGATGTAATGCGCGAAGGCGGCGCGGTTGCCGGCGTGCTCCAGCGGATTTTCGAGCGGCGTCAGTGCTTGCGCCCACAGGCTGTCGCGCCGCCCGTCCCAGAAGAACCAGGGATCATGCGCGACGCCGGCCAGCGGCATGGTACGCCGGTTGGTGCGGCCGACGCCGACCGCTTGCGGCAGGTCGTCCTGGAACTGGCGGTCGATCTTGTGGCAGGTCGAGCAGGATACGGTGCCGCCGCCGCTCATCCCGGTGTCGAAGAACAGCGTCGAACCGAGTGCCGCGGCGGCCGGCACGTCGGCAAAGCGATTGGTCGTGTCGGGCTTCAGCGGCGGCAGCTTGGACAGCGTCAATGAGGCGACGGTTTGCTTCTCGGCGTCGGAAAACTCCGGCCTGCCGCAGCCGGCGAGCACGGCCACCATCACCAACGCGAGAAGACTGGAAAACCGGCTCATCTATGGCTCACAGCACCACGTTGAAGACGACAGTGTCCGAACCGGCCGCGGCGGAAATAGCAAAATGCAACTGCCACCACCCGCTCATCGTGAATTTCACGCCGTCGATGCGATAGCGTCCTGCGCCGAGGTAATCGGTCGCCTGCGGGCTGGTCGGCAGACCGTGCTTGTGCTGCGGCATGCCGCCGGAAATCGTTATCGCAGCACCTTCCACCGGCGCACCCTCGACGGTTTTCAATGTGAGCAGCCAGGACTCCAGTTCGCCCTGCCGGATGACGCCTTTCTCGGGCTCGAAAGTCGCCACGAACAGCTTGTTCGCCGTCGTCCTTGAACGGCCGACGTCCGAGCTTGGTTGCGGCGCATGCGGCGCCGTCAGATAGACGACGGCCAGCACACCGGCGAGCAAGGCAGCCAGGCCGAAGCCTCCAAGAAGATAACGCCATAACGATGCCAAACCCATTCCTGTTCTGCGGATAACGATTCGCTGGGCAGATCGCGTCCCACGCCCCTGTGGGAAATCGCGCCCAGCGCAAGAATCCGCCGTCGCCAAGCATGGCGCTGCCGGCCGCAAAAAGCTACAGCACCGCAATTGCACGGATGGAGGAGTACTTCATGGCAGGAAACGGCGTCGCCTCGATCGGCGAGTGCATGCTCGAGCTTTCGGGCCAGGCCGGGCCGAACTGGCGCATGGGCTTTGCCGGCGACACGTTCAACACTTTATGGGCGCTGCATGCCTTGAGCGGCGAGCGGCCGGCGACCTATGTCTCGGCCTTCGGCGACGACCCGTTCTCGGGCGACCAGATCAAATTCCTCGCCGAAAACGGCATCGGCGTCGGCGCCAGCCCGGTGATAGCGGGCGCCCGCCCCGGCCTCTATGCGATCACGCTGACCGGCGCCGAACGTTCGTTCACCTATTGGCGGGCCGATGCGGCCGCGAGGCAGTTGGCTTCGGACCCAGCCGCTTTACAGAAAAGCCTTGAAAACCAGGCGCTGGTCTATTTTTCCGGAATCACTTTGGCAATCCTCGACGAGGGTGCGCGCAAGGTACTGCTGACGGCCATGGCCAAGGCGCGCGCGGCCGGCTCGCTGATCGCCTTCGATCCCAATTACCGGCCGCGGCTGTGGCGCCAAAGCGAGGAAGCGCAGGCCGCGATCCTCGAGGCGCTCGCCGTCGCCGACATCGCGCTACCCACCTTTCCCGACGAACAGATGCTGTTTGGTGATACGACACCGCAGGAAACAGCCGAACGGCTGCGAAAGCTGGTCGGCGAGGTCGTCGTCAAGAACGGCGAGGAACCGGCGCTGATCGCGCAAAACGGAACCTTGCAAACCGTGCCGGCGGTACACGTCGCCACCCCGGTCGACACCACCGGCGCCGGCGACTCCTTCAATGGCGCCTATCTCGCCGCCCGCCTTGCCGGCCATGCGCCGACTGAGGCGGTGCAGCGCGCCCATCGCGTCGCCGCCGCCGTCGTACAGGTGCGCGGCGCCCTGGCGCCGTTCGAGACGCTCAGGGCTGCGTTCGAGGCAACTGCTATCTGACCTTGATGACGACCTTGCCCTTGGCGCGTCCTGTTTCGACATAGGCCAGAGCCTCATTGGTCGCTTCGAATGGAAAGACCCGATCCAGAACCGGGCGGATCGCGCCGGATTCGATTAGGGAGGTGATTTTGCTCAGCTGATCGCCCTGCGCCCACATGAAAAGGAACGAAAACTGCACGGCACGGCGCTTGGCTTTGGCCCGAATTCCGCGGCTCAGGAAGCGCAGCACCAGCCTCAGCATAAAATTCAGTCCCTTTTCCCTGGCAAACTCGGAATCCGGTGGACCCGAGATGGAGATGAGCTTGCCACCCGGTTTCAGCACGCTCAGGGATTTTTCGAGCGTCTTGGCGTCCTGGCTGTTCAAGACGACATCGTAGCCCGACAGAACCTTGTAGCACGACAGAACCTTCTCGAAGTCTTCTTGCCTGTAGTCGACGACAACATCGGCGCCGAGACTTTTCACCAGATCGGCACTCGACGCGCTCGCGGTTGTCGCAACGGTCGCGCCGAGGTGCTTGGCCAACTGAATAGCGAATGTTCCCACGCCCCCGGAACCAGCCTGGATGAAGACCTTCTGTCCCTTCTTCAGGTTTGCCCTGTCGATAAGCGTCTGCCAGGCGGTGAGACCGACCAGGGGAATCGAGGCCGCCTCTTCCATGCTGAGATTCTCAGGCTTCAAGGCCACATCGGCTTCATCCATGGCGATGAACTCGGCGAATGTCCCAATCCGGCCATCGCGCGGCCGCGCATAGACATCGTCGCCGGCCTTGAACTTGCGGACTTTCGATCCCACGCGGATAACCTTCCCAGCCACGTCATGGCCCAGGATGAAGGGCCGGCGATAGGGCAGGATGAG
Source organism: Mesorhizobium sp. M1399 (assembly GCF_040317735.1). Lineage (NCBI taxonomy): Bacteria > Pseudomonadati > Pseudomonadota > Alphaproteobacteria > Hyphomicrobiales > Phyllobacteriaceae > Mesorhizobium > Mesorhizobium sp. M1399. The sequence goes on along the minus strand of NZ_JAMYKZ010000008.1, from coordinate 294,633 downwards.
CTTGAATTCTCCGGTTCTGACCTTGGAATCGAGCAGGTTCACCCCTGCGGCATGAACCTCGACCAGGACATCGCTGTCCTGGAGCTGCGGCTCCGGCATTTCGGCCAGCCGCAGAAGGCCCTTTTTATTATATTTATCGACAACGAATGCCTTCATGGCAGTTACTTTCTAAGAATGTCTGTTGGTGTTCCGCGACAAAACAAGCCGAACGTTTTCAGTTGCATGGCCGCCCTGCGGCAAGACCTCAGCCTCGAGGAAGGACAGGGCTTTCGGGACGAAATCGGCGTAGTTCTGAACTACCCCGCCATGCCCGGCATCCGGATAGATAACCAGATGCGCCCCTGGGATACGCCCGGCGAGATCGTAGGTATTGCTGCTCGGCACCATCCTGTCCTGGTCGCCATTCGCAACCAAAGTGGGAATGCGGATAGCGCTCAGGTCTTGCGGCGCCTGGAGTCCGTAGGCCTTGATCGCCTTGAGTTGCGCGCCGAAGGCGCTCAGCGATACCGCCTTGTCCCGGTTGGACCGGCGCTCTTTCAGCCGTTGCAGAAATGCGTTTGCGGCGCGGCGCCCATTCGGCGTCGTTGTGAAGAAGAGATAGTATTTCGGATCCCGCAAAGTCAGCGCGCCCTTGATCATGTCCACGATCGTCAGCGGCGTCACCTTGTCGATGCCTTCGCCACCGGCCGGCCCCTTGCCAGCCAGGATGAGTTTGCGCACAAGGGCCTGACCAAATGTGTTGTGGTTGCTAGTCGCATATGCGCGAAATCCCCTGGCTCTGTTGTTCAGACCGGCAAGCGGAACTGCTTGCGCAGGCTCTTGTCGAACATCCCCGCGGGGGCAAAGCGGCGCAGCAGGCTGACCTGGCGCGCTGCCTTGCCAGCGGTGTAACGCCGTCGCGGACGGGCATCGGTCGCCGCCTTGACGACCACATTCGCCACCACTTCCGGCCGATCGGCTATCGGCATCACATCGCCCAGCAACGCCTTGAGCCCGGCTCGAGCCCGATCGTATTCCTTCAACAGCGAATCCGGCTCGATGCCGTTCTGGTCGAAGACGGTGCGGACGAATGCCGGCTCGATGACGGAAACGCGGACGTTGAAGGCGCGCACCTCGTGGTCGAGCGATTCCGAATAGCCTTCGAGCGCGTGCTTGACTGCCGAATAATGCGCTGAGTATGGCGCGGGTACCAATCCCAGAATGGAGCCGATATTGATGATGCGCCCTTGGCCGCGCCGCCGCATCGACGGCAACACTGCGTTGGTCATCCGCATGACGCCGAACAGATTGACGTCGAACAGGGCTTGTACCTGTGCGACCGAGGATTCCTCGGCACCCCCTAGCAGGCCGACACCGGCATTGTTGACCAGGAGATCGATCCGGCCGGTCTGCGCGAGCACGGTGGCAACGAGCGCAGTGACGGCCGCATCATCGGTCACGTCGCATGCCAGCATGGTCACCCCTTCCGGGCCATTACTGGTCTTGCGGCGACTTGTGCCAAAGACAGTGAACCCCGCCCGCGCCAAGGCCTCGGCGCTGGCGCGGCCAATGCCCGAGGAGGCTCCGGTCACGATTGCGGTTTTTTCAGAATTCCCATTCATTTTTGATGTTCCAGGTTCGAGAGGTCTAGCTTATTTCCACGAATTGAATTATGGTCGTAATATCAGATTATGAGCATAATGCAATAGCAGGGCAGGAAAGAAGACATGCGCTACGAAAAGGGCCGAAAAGACGCGTCACGCAGCCGGATCATGGAGGTCGCCGCCGAACGTTTTCGATCTGACGGCATCGCGGCGTCCGGGCTGGCGACCATCATGAGCGACGCCGGGCTGACGAACGGGGCCTTCTATCCGCACTTTCAGTCCAAGGCGGAGCTCGTCCGTGAAAGCGTGGCGGCGGCCCTGGACGCGCAGTCGCAGCAAGTGCAGGAAGCGTTGGCCGCCGGCGGTCCGGAAATGGCCATAGGGGCATATCTATCGGCCGAGCACCGGGACAATCCTGGAAAGGGCTGCGCTTCGGCCGCGCTACTGCCGGAAATAGCGCGGCAGCCGCCTGAAACGCGGGCCCTCTATGCCGAACGCGCCCAATCCCTGGTGCGTCAGATAGCCGACGCTCTGCCGCCGACCAATGATCCAGAGGGCGTTGCGTTGGGTGTGTTTGCAACGCTCATCGGCGCGCTTCAACTGGCCCGCGCCCTGGAAGGGACGGAATTGTCGGATCGCATCCTTGCAGCGGGAGCAGCTGCCGCAAAGGCGCTGATCCGGCCGGTTCAAGACGAGGTGGCCCCCTGACGGCAGCCCGGACTATTCGGCCGGCTCGAATCTGCCTTGCACCAAGACTGTCTCCACCGGCCCAAGCGGATTGATGATCCGGCTCTCCAGGACTTCGATAAGTTTGCGTCCAACACCCGCCATATCCACGGAATGAACTCCGATCTTTGCCGGCAGGAAACGTGCCAGCCGCGTGCTGTCACGGGTGACGATGTGGACGTCGCGGCCTGGTGTAAGACCCCGCTTGCCGAGGGCGTGCAACGCTCCCAGAAGGCCCAGTTCGTTGGCGCACGCCAAGCCCGTCGGCGGATCTGATGACGCCAGCAAGCGATCGAACCAGCCTGCGCTCGATTCCATGGTGAACATGCCATGACCGATCAGCGATTGGTCGATCGGAATACCGGCCTCGGCCATTGCCCTTCCATACCCGGAAAGACGCATGGCACTCGCTTGGTCCTCCGGAACGAGAAGTTGCAGCGCAATGCGTCGACAGCCCTTATCCATGAGCCGCCGGGTCGCCTCGTAGGCAATCTGTTCATTGTCGACATCGACATAAGGATACGCGATATCCAGGTCGGTTCTTCCAAACGCGACGAATGGCATGCGTTTATCCAGCAGCAGCTTGACGCGCGGATCAGCCGACACCAGGCGTGTGATGATCAGGCCGTCTGCGCTGCGCGCCTGGAGCTGCCGCTCCACACTCTCGACGGGATCGTCGTCGGGAGTGGTGGAATAGATGGACAGACTATAACCGGCTTGCCGCGCCGCCAACGTCATGCCTTCGATTAAAGGAAGCTTCAACAGATCGGACAGATGATCTCGTGTCTCCATCGGGAGTACTGCCGTCAGCGTCTGCGTTCGACCGGTTTTGAGCGCGCGACCATGATGATTTGGTAAATAGCCGACCCGCTTAGCCGCCTCCTTGACGCGGGCTATGGTCGAGGGCTGCACTTCCGGCCCATCCTTCAGAGCGCGGGATACCGTGGTCACCGAGAGGGAAAGTTCCGCCGCGATCTGCTTTAGATTGGCCATTGTTCGCCCGACTTCGTTTGCGAAAGCGCCGGCTGATTTTGCTGACCGCCAACGTTACCGGATTCGACATCCCGGTCAATCCAAACTCCCGCAGGAAGCAGCTTGACTCCAGCGCATTCAGATGCAATCGTAACGTTACGATTACAAAATAATGGCACTTTTGAGCGACATTTGGATAAAGTTGGGGAGGAGAACCTATGTCCTGGCTACGCATTTCCTTAACAGCATTCGCAATCTCGGCTGCCTTGCCCGTCCATGCGCAAACAGTCACCATCACGACCGCAGGTGGCGATTATGGCAACGCCATGAAGGAAGCCATGTGGGGGCCTGCTGCAAAAGAGCTCGGCTATGATGTCCGCGAGGAGACCCTAAGCGACGGCCTAGCCGCCTTGAAGATGCAGGTCACATCGGGTGCGGTCACGACCGACGTCATTCACCTGGGCTCACCGGAAGGTGCCCAGGCGGCCGCACAATCGCTGCTTGAGCCACTCGACTACAAGATCATCGATCCGAAATCCGTGCCGGAGGGTGCGAAGTCCGACTACTGCTATCCGTTCGACTCCTACGGCACCGTCATGTCGTGGAACACCAAGACCTATGGCCAGAACCCGCCGAAGACGTGGGCGGAATTCTGGGATGTTGCCAAATTTTCTGGCCGGCGCGCGTTGCGCGCCAATGCGCAAGACTCGATCGAGATCGCGCTTCTCTCCGATGGCGTGGCACCCGCGGACGTCTATTCCGTGCTCAGCACGCCGGAAGGGCTAGAGCGCGCCATCAACCGGCTTGAAGCGATCAAACCAAATGTCGCCGTGTGGTGGACCTCGGGAGCTCAGTCCGCGCAGTTGCTGAAAGATGGTGAGGCGGATTTGGTCATTACCTGGAACGGACGGGCTCAAACCGTGAAAGCAGATGGCGGCGCGGCTGACTACACGTTCAAGGGTTCGGTCATCGGCACGGACTGCCTTGGGGTGCCGAAGGGAGCGCCGAACAAGGAAGCCGCGATGAAGCTCATCGCAGCGATGACGCAGCCTGCGCGAGTTGCGAAGCTGACCGATTTCATTGCCTACGGCCCAGTCAATCCTGCGGCATATGAGGGTGGCCTTATTCCCGAGGACCGTCTGAAGACCCTTGCGACCGCGCCTGAAAATGCTGGCACGTCGGTGTTTTCGAATTCAGAATGGTGGGTCAAGAATGGCGAGGCTGCCCAAAGAGCCTTCGATGAAATGATGGCCCGCTGACTCTCAGCTCTAATGCATATCGCGCAAAAGTGTGCAGCGGTTTTGCGACAACAACATGCATGAAAACAAGAACCTAAAGCGTGTCGCGTGAGGCCGGTCGAAGGCGACGCGCCTTAAGGCTGGAGCACATGATGAAGTCGCTCGCGATCACCATCGAAAGCGTGCACAAGGCTTATGGATCCTACGTCGCACTGGATGATGTTTCGCTCGACATTCAGGCTGGCGAATTCCTCACGCTGCTAGGGCCATCGGGATCGGGCAAGACCACGTTACTCATGGCTCTGGCCGGTTTTGTCCGGCCGGATTCCGGTAAACTTCTCTTGGGCGATCGAGACATCACCCGCCTGCCGCCCAACAAACGAGACATTGGCATAGTATTCCAGAATTACGCCCTGTTTCCCCACATGAATGTCCTGGCGAACGTCGCGTATCCGCTGGTGCTGCGCAAGATACCGAGAGCGGAGGCGCGTCAGCGGGCGCTTGATACCTTGGCCCGCGTGAAGCTGGATGGCCTGGCGGAGCGCAATGTTGCCGCACTATCCGGCGGCCAACGTCAACGGGTGGCATTGGCGCGGGCTATCGTCTTCGAACCGCGCGTGATGTTGATGGACGAGCCGCTGTCGGCGCTCGACAAGAATCTGCGCGAGACCATGCAGTATGAGATCCGGCGCCTGCATGATCATCTAAGGATCACCACAATCTATGTGACCCATGACCAGCGCGAAGCGCTGATTATGTCTGACCGGATTGCGGTGATGAACTCTGGCCGCATCCAGCAGATAGATACGCCGCAGCGAATTTATGATCGTCCATCGACCCGCTTCGTCGCGGAGTTCATGGGCGAGGCTAACATTGTGGCGCCAGGCTCAGCACGCAGAATCGACGGCGCCGAACCATCACGCGAAACTCTGATGATCCGCGCCGAAAGCTTCCATCTTGATGCGAAGCTCGTCGGGGGAAACGGAGTGGCTCTCGAAGGAATACTGCGCGCCAAAGCGTTCCGCGGCGAAAACTGGCTTTTGACGCTGGCGCTTGACGGTGGGCAAGAGGTTCTTGTCTGCATTCCGGCAGCGCTGGCCGGCGGCTGCGCCGAGCTTGCCGCCGGTCAGCGGATGACCGCATATGCACCAGCAGCGAAGGTTCACGCCATACCGGGAGCGACGGCGTGACCGTCGTCCGGGATCCGGCGCTCGCTGCGGATGCACGGCGCGAGCGGCGGTTTTTTCTTTCACTTTCGCTCCCGGCGCTGTTCATCGTTGGGCTGGCGGCGATACTGCCCATCCTTTGGATCATCCGGCAGTCCTTCCTGACCACCGCGGGTGAGTACACCGTGGGCAATTACCAGAAGGTCCTTTCAAGCGGACTGACATGGTCGGCGCTCGTCACGACCCTCGAACTGTCCCTGGGTACGCTGGCGGCCTGCATTCTTCTCGGCACCCCCCTGGCGCTGGCTCTGGCCAGCGTCAGACCAAGGGTGGCCAACGTGCTGATGGCGTTCGTCATGCTGCCGCTGTGGACCTCCATTCTGGTGCGTACCTATGGTTGGCTCGTGCTCTTGCGGCGCGATGGCCTGATCAACGCGGCTTTGACCGGTTCAGGCCTGACGGCGGAGCCATTGCCGCTGGTCTACAACTTCACCGGAACGCTCATCGGCATGGTGCACTACATGCTGCCGCTCTTTCTGCTGCCGGTTTATGCTGCGATGCGCGATATCGACCCAAATCTCATTCGCGCGGCGGCGAGCATGGGAGCCACTCTCAGGCAGGTCATCCGCACGGTCATTTTGCCGCTATCGGCGGGCGGCATCTTCTCGGGTTCGATCATCGTCCTCATCTACGCCATAGGTTTTTTCATCACGCCGGCGGTGCTTGGCGGCGGCAAGGTAAATCCTCTCTCTACCCGGATCGAGCGTACACTATCGACCTTTCAGGACTGGGGGTCGGCGAGCGTCCTGGGCATTCTGCTCCTCGTTCTTATGGCGCTGATCGGTGTGATGTTGCTGGCGGCACGCCGCCTGGTGGCCCAGAACACAGTGGAAGCCCCCCATGCTTGAAGCCTATCCGCAAAACAGGCTCGCCCGCATTTTGCTCTGGAGCTTTGCCGCTCTTGTCATGGCATTTCTGATGCTGCCAACGCTCGTGGTGGTGCCGCTTTCCTTTTCGGCGTCGAATCTCCTCGAGTTTCCGCCGCACGCCTACTCGTTGCGTTGGTATGAGAACTTCTTCGGCTCGGCAACGTGGATGGCTGCGCTCAGAACGAGTTTGATCCTTGGGACATTGACGGCGTTGATCGCGGTGCCGTTTGCGCTGCTCGCCTGCATTTCAATGAATCGGCTGGGCGGAAAAACCGCTGCGATCATCCAGAGCGTCCTGCTAACCCCCTCGATCACCCCGGGTATCCTGCTTGCGATCGGTCTCTTCTTTGTCTTGGCTGCACAACATCTGATCGGAACGCTATTCGGTGTGCTGGTCGGACATGTGGTGCTGGCCGTTCCGGTCGCCTGCATTGTGTTGCTGCCGGCTCTCGCCCGCTTTGACTGGAACCAGGTCCAGGCGGCGCGCAGCCTCGGTGCAAACTGGGCCAGAGCCATTGGCGGAATAATCGTTCCGCAACTTCGGATCAGCTTGCTGTCGGCGACATTGATGGCGTTCCTGACTTCGCTCGACGAGTCTGTGATTTCGATCTTCATCGCAAGCGGTCGCAACAGCACGATGCCGAAGCTTATGTTCCTGTCGCTGCGCGATCAGATCGATCCGACCATTGCGGCGATCTCGACATTGTGGACCGTCATCGTCGTGGCCGTGGTCCTGATTGTGACCCTTCGCCAAAAATCCTGACCGAGACTGGAAACATGCCCACCAATCACCATGCAGCCGACGATCTGACGGATCATTCGACGGACATCCCTCAGGTAGGGTTGGCCATCATCACCGGGTCGGCAAACTGGGGGCTTGCCTTCCCGGAAGATGTCGAATTCGATGGTGTGCGCACGTTGCGGCGCGACATGAGTTTTGAAACGCCTTTCGGTCGTACCGACAACTGGAAGCTGCTCGAGTTCGATGCGTCCATCACAGCCGAAGGGAGAGCAAAACGTGCGTTGTGCATGTATTCGCACGGCAATCCCCGCGACCGTATCGACCATTCCTGCCATCGCCGCGCGTTCTGGGTATTGATGCGGGCGGGTGTACGGCAAGTTCTCGCCTGCTCGACTGTAGGCGCCGTCAACAAGGCGATCCAGCCGGGCGACATGGTGGTGACCGCCGACATCATTGAACTGACGCAGACCCCGTTTTCACTGCTTCCTGACCGCCAGAGCTTTGACTGTTCGGGCAAGCAAATCGTGTGTCCAAGATGTGCGGCGGTTCTGGTCGAAACGGCCCGCCGTCATTGGCCAGCCGAATGCCGCGTTTACGGCATCGAACAGCAGTTGGTGGCTGCCCATTGTTATGGGCCCCGACTGACAACGCCAGCCGAAGCCTTGGCGTATCGGGGCATGGGTGCGGATGTCCTCAACCATTCCATCGCCCCTGAGGCGACCTTGTCGCGCGAGATCGGCGCGTGTTTCGTGCCTTGCGCATTCGTGACGGCGGGCTTCAACGACTATATGGATCGCAATCGCCAGAAATTGCTGCAGGAGGACGTGCTGCCCAGTCTCTCCATGACAGCCTCGCGGGTCGCGCTGGAGACCGCCGCGCGACTTCCCGCTGATCCGGAATGCTCCTGTCACGGCTTGAAGTCGCCTCAGCCGAAAGAACGCTCCAGCCGGTTCTGAGACGACCTTGGTGCGCCGGATAGCTGAAGCTCTGCCACCGACCAAGAATCCCGAGGGCGCTGCATTGGGCGTGTTTGCGACGTTCGAAACGCTGAGGGCGGCGTTTGAGGATTAGGGTCAAAACTCAATCAGACTGGCTGCCGCCAATGGCCCAGATGGGCGGAACTTGCCGTTTGAATTAGTCGGCGGGAATGAGCACAGAGCGCCATTTGCTGACAATCATGGCGCTTCAGCATTGCGCTCGTTCTCGCTACGACCTGATGCGGACCCGAAGCGGATGGTCGTTTGATCCGGTTAAACTCAACGCGCCACCCGACCACATGCGCCATCTCGAGACGTTCCCGAAAACCCCCACGTCGGTCGCGACTCGACCATGGAGCGGAAGTACAGGCGAAGTACTGTTTCGTTCGAGATGGCCTGGTTCAATCTCCAGCATCCTCCTCCTGCCATACTGGCCGGAGCGAGTGCCGGCCGCGAGCGAGTGGCCTTTGAGCGTAGCTCAGAGCGTCTTGCTCATCATCAGGATCGGAACCGGAGCGCCGCCACGGTCATCGACGAATTTCTCGGCGGGTTGGTAGCCGCAGGCTCGATAGAGCGGCTCTCCTGCCATCGTGGCTGCCAGATCGGCACGGCGGAAGCCCTCAGCCTTAGCGGCACGTTCACACAGCGAAAGGATAAGGCGGCCGACGCCTCGCCGGACAAAGTCCGGATGCGTATACATGGCTCTGATACGCGCCGCGTCCGTGGCTGGATCAAGCAGTGCCGCGTTGCGTCCCGGTGACTGATCACCACCATACATGGTCGTGCGCCGGCTCCAGCCACCGCAGCCTGCCAGGACGCCGGCGTGCTCCACGACGAAATAGGTGCCATCATCGACAAGCTGCGTGTCCAGCCCCATGATTGCGCGGCTGGATCGGATCTGGTCATCGTCGAGAAACGGTTTCTGGAGTTCGGAGATCGCTGCATCCATGAGCGCAATCATGGAGGCGAGGTCCTCGCGTCGCGCTATCCGGTGCCGAAAGTCTTCACTGGCCATGTTCAAGCACACCATGAGGCGAAACAAACGCACGATATGGCGAATTTCGTTCCGTCAGAAGACCAAAATGTTCGCTGCTGCGGCAGCCTTGGGACGCCTGTCGACAGCAGGCCGAAGGTATAACCAATGACAGTCATTCTGGCAGCCCCGCCATGCGATAACCTTCCACGATATGCCGGCGCACGTCTTCGGCTGGGAATGGCTGCGAATCCGACCAGTGCCGGATAGTGAAGTGCGGATTGCTTATCATGAACATTTTCGCCTCCCAGCGCGCTTCCTCCAAACGGCCAAGTTGCGCAAGGCTTGCTGCAAGCAGGCGTCGTGAAGTCGTGCGATAGGTTTCGGGCCTGCGCAGCGTTTGGATCGCGGATTCGTAGTCGCCCATGGCATATTGGGCCTGGCCCAACATCCAGTAATACCAACCGGGCGGGTGAGGGTTGAGTCGCAGTGCCCTGCGGACCTGCTCTATGGCTTCGGCAGGTCGCCCCTTTTCAGTCGTCAACTCGGCCCGCATCGCCCAAGCGTCGGCGTGGTTGGGGTCCAGCTCGTGGGCAGCATCGAATTCGGCATCCGATTCCACCCAGCGACTCTCATGTCCCAGTATGACGCCCAATACCCATCTGTTCCCGGCGTCGTTCGGGTCGAGTTCGACCGCCAGCTGTGCTTCGGCGAGCGCTCTTGCGCGGTTGGGGTCCATCGGTTCGTCCCAGAACTCCCAGCCCAGCCAGAGGTTGAGTGCCAGCCAACGGTGCGCCTCCGCGTATTCCGGGTCGAGCGCGATTGCCCGGTTCAGCAGCAAAATGGCCTCTTTCGCGGTGAGCGCCGTTTGCAGGCCAAGGGCCCGGGCACGCACACAGAGATCATAGGCCTCCAGGTTGCTCGGTCTGTTGCGCGCCGGCGCGGTGGTCAGGCGGCCAACCAGAGCCTCGACAATCTTGCCGGTCACCTCGTCCTGAACGGCGAAGATATCTTCTAGGCTCCGGTCGAATCTTTCGGCCCAAAGGTGGTCACCCGCGATCGCGTCGATCAGTTGGGCGTTGATACGAACCCGTCCAGCGGCCCGCCGTGCACTACCTTCAAGAAGATGGCGAACTCCCAGTTCTCGCGCGATGCGACGCACATCCACGTGCCTGCCTTTGTATGCAAATGCCGAGTTGCTGGCGATGACGAACAACTCGCTTGTCCTCGACAGATCCGTGATCAAGTCTTCGGTGAGGCCATCGACAAATGCCTCCTGCTCCGGATCATTGCTCATGTTCGTAAAGGGCAGGACGGCAATGGAGGGCTTGGCGGGGAGCTGCAGAGGCGCTTTCTCCGCGAGCCCGCCATCGTCCGATGCGGTCGACAGCCGGATCCGGTAGACAGACACTGGTTCGGTGACGTTCTTGATCGCTTGCGGACCAAGTTCGTCGAAGCCGCAATCGAGCTTCCGCTTGACTTGGTCGTAGACGCTGCCGGACACACAGACATCTCCTGCCCCGGCCATTGCCTGGAGCCGCACTGCGACAATGACGCCGTCGCCGAACAGATCGCCGTCCTCGACAACGACATCGCCCAGATTGATGCCGATATGCAGGTAGATTCTCCGGTCGGCGGTCACACCCTCGTTTGCGGCCGCCATCCGCTTCTGAAGGTCCACGGCGCATGACACGGCGTTCACCGCGCTTCCGAACTCGACCAGAACGCCATCACCCATTACTTTCACAATACGGCCATGACGGTCGCGGACGAGTGGTTCGAGGATTTCCTTCCTCGTCCTCCTTAAAGCGGCCAACGTTCCTTGCTCGTCCAGGTCCAGAAGTCGACTGTAGCCCACCACGTCGGCAGCCAATATGGCGGCAAGGCGGCGTTGGGCGCGTTCTTCGGCCATTTCGCGTTGCTTTCATTGAAAGCAGAAAAGCGAATTTTATGCCGCCCATTTCAAAAGTCTATCAGGTTGACTTCGAGGCTCGATCGCCAAGCAGCTACATAGGGTGATCGCGCCTGTCGATTGTCCCCACTGGGGCCACGACTTGCGCTTGGGGCTCGTCTTGGAGAAGGTCAGCAAGGGGTCAGTGCCGAGTGCCGCGAATGTCGGCTATCGCGCAGTGAAATGGGCTGACGAAGGGCAGCTCAGGGTCAACTTGCGTCGTCAGGGCTCTCGGCGTCAAAGGTCCGAGAGGGTTCGGAGTCGGTCGTTCAGAGTGATTGCGTTTTGACTCCAGAGCGCCGCGCGTCATTGGACGCGCAAAGGACGCTATAACACTTTGAATTTTGCATGATCCTTTCCGAACCGGAGGTCAGCGCAGCAAAACCATGCCGGTTTCCGGGGGTCATGCCCTAAGGCAGCCTGAACCGGTATTCCGTCACGTGATGGTAGATCTGGCCCGGCCACAGCGTGGCTTGCGGGAAATACGGCCGGTTGGGCGCATCCGGCCAGATTTGCGGTTCCAGGCAGAGGCCTGAAAACGCCTTGTACTGGCGTCCGCCCAGTCCAGGCGAAGACGGCGCCAGATACTGGCCGGTATAGAGCTGGACGCCCGGCTCGGTGGTCCAGAGCTCCATCTCGACGCCGGAATTCGCGCCTTGCGCCCATGATGCCTGCTTCAGCGGCCCGCGCGTCGAGGCGAGGCAGAAATTCTGGTCGTAGGGGAGCTGTTCGCCCTCGGTCTCCATGCGCAGCGGCCGCGCCTGGCGAAAGTCGAAAGGTGTGCCGTCGACCGGCTTGACCGTGCCTGTCGGAATCAAATCGGCGTCGACAGGAAGATAGGCGCCGGCATTCAGCATCAGCCGGTGGTCGAGAATGTCGCCGGCGCCGCCGTCATCCAGGTTGAAATAGGAATGCTGGGTGAGGTTGCAGAGCGTCGGCTCCTCGCAGGTGGCGGTCAGTTCGATGCTGAGCGTGCCGGGGATCTTCAGCCGGTAGGTGCAGGTCACGTCGAGCGCGCCGGGAAAGCCCATCGTGCCGTCGGGGTCATGCAGGGTCAGCGTGACAAAATCCCTGCCATGCAGCGAAACCGCCCAGGCTCGTCGCGAAAAACCTTGCGAACCGCCATGCAGCGTATGCTTTTCGAGGAAATTGCGCTCGGTCTGGTAGCGTTTGCCGGCAAGCGTGAAGCGGCCGTCGCGGATACGGTTGGCGTAGCGCCCGACGACAGTGCCGAAGAAGGCCTTATCCGTCTCATAGTACTGGAAACGATCATAGCCGAGCACCAATGGCGCCTCGTGCCCGGCCAGGTGCAGATCCTGGATGATCGCGCCCAGGCCGATAATGTTGGCGGTAAGGCCGCCGCCACGGATGGTGAAACGGCGGACTTCCTCGCCCGCCTGCGTCGTGCCGAAAACCTCGCCGTCCTTCATCGCCATGCTCGCAAGTTCGTTGCTCGACGCCAGCCTGGCCTTTCCGAAGCGGCCCAGGATCGTTTTCGGTATTACCGCATGAGGCTTCTAAAGACCAAGTCCGCCGATGCAGACATACTTGGTGTCGAGATAATCCTCGATGCCCTGATGGCCGCCTTCCTTGCCGAGGCCCGATTCCTTGACGCCGCCGAACGGCGCTTCAGGGGTGGTGATGAGCCCTTCATTGACGCCCACCATGCCGTATTTCAACCCTTCCATGACCCGGAACGCGCGGCCGAGATCGCCGGTGTAGAAATAGCAGGCCAGGCCGAACTCCGTGTCGTTGGCGAGTGCTACGGCCTCTTCCTCGGTCTCGAACTTGAACACCGGCGCTACCGGGCCGAAGATCTCTTCCTTCATGAAGCGCATCTTCGGCGTCGCATTGGCGATCACCGTCGGCTGGAAGAACGAGCCGCCGAGCGCGTGGCGCGCGCCGCCGGCGACGACCTTGCCGCCTTTGGCAGTAGCGTCGGCAATCAGCTCCTCGACCTTCTCCACCGCCTTCTCATCAATCAGCGGTCCCTGCTGGACGCCGTCTTCGAGGCCGGAACCGACCTTCAGCCCGTTGCTCGCAGCAGCCAGCTTTTGGACGAACTGGTCGTAGATGCCTGCCTGCACCAGGAAGCGGTTGGTGCAGACACAGGTCTGGCCGGAATTGCGGTATTTGGCGGTGATGGCACCAGCGACTGCCCGCTCGATGTCGGCGTCGTCGAAGACGATGAACGGCGCATTGCCGCCGAGCTCCATCGACACTTTCTTGACCGTCACCGACGACTTCTGGATCAGGATCTTGCCGACCTCGGTCGAGCCGGTGAAGGTGATCTTCTTGACCAGCGGATTGGCACAGATCTCGTCGCCGATCTCACCTGCAGCGCCGGTCAGGATATTGATCACGCCTTTCGGGAAGCCGACTTCCTCGGCAAGCGCGCCCCAGGCAAGCCCCGAATAAGGCGTCTGCGACGCCGGCTTGACCACGGCGGTACAGCCGGCGGCAAGCGCCGGACCAAGCTTGCGGGCCAGCATCGAGGATGGGAAATTCCACGGCGTGATGGCGGCGATGACGCCGACCGGCTCCTTGGTCACCAGAATGCGGCGGTCCGCCCAGGGTGACGGAACGACGTCGCCATAGGTGCGGCGGCCCTCTTCGGCGAACCACAATATATAGGACGCGGCCGAGCCGATCTCGCCCTTCGATTCGAACAGCGACTTGCCCTGCTCGATGGTCAGCAGTTCGGCCAGCACATCCTGATTGTCCATCATTGCGTCGTGCAGCTTGCGCAACAGCTTCGAGCGTTCGAGCGCGGTGGTCTTGCGCCATGTCTTGAAGGCAGCGTCGGCGGCTTCGATGGCGCGGCGGGTCTCGGCCTTGCCCGATTTTGGCACGGTGCCGATCTTGAGGCCGGTGGCAGGATTGTTGACGTCGACCGTCTGGCCTGAATCGGCCTGCACCCATTCGCCATTGATGAGATTGGCCTGCCGCATGAAATGGCTGGTTTTCTGAAGCATGATCTCGCCTCCGTTCGGCACCTGGCGGGCCGGTCGCTGATTTCGTGAATGGACGTGCGCGATAGCATCGCTAGAGCCACTGCTCTTAGCCCAGGGCAAGCCCCGCAAGCAATCACAAGATGGCATATAGGGTTTAGGCCAGCCAAAGCGAGAGCGATCCCGCCGGGCTCTTATCCAAAAATATGGACGACCACTGTCAGCCAAAACGCAGTGGTCACGACCGCACTGGCGGTGGCGATGGTCATCTGGTTCGATGCCAGCGCCTGGCCGGTGTTGAACTGCACGGCAATGAGATAGGAATTGATGCCGGACGGCAACGCCGCAACCATGACCGCCACTTTGGCGGTCAATGGCGGCAGGCCGATCAGCCAGACCAGGCAAAGAACCAGTGCTGGCATCAGGAACAGTTTCAGCGCCGACAGCGCCAGCGCCGGGCGGACATTGCCGGAAATACCGAAACGGCGCAGGCTTAGCCCCATGGCAAACAGCGCCACCGGGGCGGCCGTGCCGGCCAGCGCGTCGCTCAACCGCGTCGCAAGCGCTGGCAGCGGCGCACCGGTGAAGCGCCACGCGAGCCCGGCCAGTATGCCGATGATCAGCGGGTTGATGAATACCCTCCTGAGAAAGCTCGTGATGACGCGGAGCGGATGCACAGGCTCGCTGCCGCCGCGGCCGAACATTTCGAACAGGATGATCGAGGCCATCATCATCACCGGCAGGTGAATGGAAACCAGCAGCGACAGCACTTCGAACCCGGCCGGGCCGAACACGCCGATGATGAAGGGAGCACCGAGCAGGACGACATTGGAATAGGACGACGACACGCCGCCGACGACGCCGGCGCGTGCGTCTCGTCCGAAGATGCGCGTAATGACCAGATGGCCGGCAGCCCAGGTAAGCGCCACCGCTGCGAAATAGGCGCCCCACAGCGACCACGGCGCCACGCCGTGGAAATCCGCCTTTATCATGGTCTGGAACAGCAAAAGCGGCATTGCCACGTTGATGGCGAATTCGGATACGCCCTCGCCGCTCGCCGGCTTCAAATAGCCGGTCAACCCGGCAAGATAGCCGAGCCCGACGAGACTGAAGACGAAGAGGACGGTTTCGGTAAGCGGAGACATTTTTGCCGTGATAGGCGAGCCCTGATCGCGGCGCAATCGCCCTTCCCTCGCGAATGTACCAGCCAACAATCCGGCCGCTCGGATCTTGCCCGAATTTGCTCATGGTTGGATGGCAGCGCTATACAGGGTTGTCGGGGGACACGCGGCGAATGGGCCTTGTCGGAAATCAGCACTTCTTCAAGCAGGCGTGGCTGACGGCTTTCGTCGCCGCCCTGCTCTGTCTCGTGGTGACCTCGACTCATGCCGCGGGGCCAGCAAGCCTCAAGGGCGTGGCGCTGATCGTCGGCCAGTCGAAATACCGGCACATAACGGCTCTTCCCAACCCCGCCAACGACGCCCGCGACATCGCCAAGATGCTGACCGATCTCGGCTTCGACGCGCGCAGCGTCACCGATCGCGACGCGGCAAAGCTGAAGCGTGACCTCGAGCGTTTCGCCGAGGATGCCGACGACGCCGACGTCGCCTTGATCTACTATTCCGGCCACGGCATCGAGGCGGGCGGCGAAAACTATCTGGTGCCGGTCGACGCCGACGTTTCTTCATTGAAGGACGCCGATCAGGCCCTGGTGCCGATCTCCGCCGTCATGGACGAATTGAAGAAGACCGTGCCGGTAACGATCATGCTGCTCGATGCCTGCCGCACCAACCCGTTTCCGGCGGACGCGGTGCTGCGCCGGGCGCCCACGGCCTCGGCCTCGCCGATCGGCGCCGGCGGACTGGAGCCGGTGCGCGGCGCCAAGGCACTGGCGGACGCGACCGCGACGGAAAATCTGGGAACGGTGATCGGCTTTGCCGCCGAGCCGGGGCGGCCGGCACTCGACGGTATCGTCGGCGAAAACAGCCCCTATGCAGCGGCACTTCTGCGCCATCTCGCGGCGATGAAGGGCACGGAGTTCGGCTCGGTCATGCGCATGGTGACCGAGGAGGTCTATCTCGACACCAAGGCAAAGCAGCGGCCATGGGTCAATGAAAGCCTGCGCCGGCTGCTCTATTTCGGCGTAGCACCGCAGGAACCGACCGGCGACGACGGGCTGATCACCGGCGAGCGGCGGCAATTGCTGCTGACGATTGCCGAGTTGCCGGACCCCAAGCGGGCACAGGTGGAACTGGCCTCGCTGCAGGACGGCGTGCCGCTCGACGCGCTTTATGGCGTGCTGAAGGCGCTCGGCACCGAAAAGATGCCGGAAGACCCCACCGACCTGCAAAAGCTGCTCGACGCCCAGGCCGAGCGCCTGAAGAAGATGATTTCCGAGCGCGACGCGCTGCGCACCGACGACCCCGAGATAAGCCGCCTCGTCGCCTCGGCCGACAAGGCCATAGGCCAGGGCGCCATCGTCACCGCGCGCAACTTCCTCGACCAAGCGGTGGGCCGGGTCGAGCAGGCCAGCGGCGCCGTCGACCAGGCGGAGGAATTGGTCAGGCAAAAACGTCTTGCCGACGCGGCGATTTATACCAGGCGCGCCGACGCTTCGGCGCTGGTCTTCGACTATCTGTCGGCCGCCAACGATTACGGCAAGGCCTTCTCGCTGGTCGAGAAATGGGACGACAGACTGCGCTGGAACTACAAGAACCAGGAGGCGGAAGCGCTGAATGCCCATGGCAATGCCACCGGCGACAGGCAAGCGCTGCAGCGCGCCATCGACGCCTACCGCGTCATCCTGAATTTCATCCCCAATGGCGAGCAGAACCGCGACTGGGCGATCACCCGCAACAACATGGCGGTGGTGCTGCAGACGATCGGCGAGCGCGAGCGCGAAACCGACCGGCTGGAAGAGGCAGCGAAGATCTTTCGCGATTCGCTTGTCGTGTTCGAGCGCGAGAAGGACGACCTCAACTGGGCCGCCGCCCAGAACAACCTGGCCAATGTGCTGCTGAAGATCGGCGAGCGCGAGAGCGACCCGAAACGCCTGAACGAGGCGGTGGTGGCGATGCGCGCCACGCTGGAGAAGCGTCCGCGCGACAAAGTCCCGCTGGACTGGGCCGCCTCGCAAAACAATCTCGGCCTTGCGCTTTATGCGCTTTCGGAACGGGAACCGAATGGCGAGCGCCTGACCGAGGCCGAGACCGCCTACCGGCTGGCGCTTGAAGAGTACACGCGCGAAAAAGCACCCGTTCAGTGGGCGATGCTTCAGAACAATCTGGGCAACACGCTGGTGTCTATCGGCACGCAACGCAACGACAAGGCGAAAATCGACGAAGCGGCCGACGCCTTTCGCGCTGCGCTCAAGATCCGCACCCGCGCCACCTTTCCGGTCTCCTGGGCGACCAGCCGCCTTAATCTCGGCAACGCGCTGAGCAGTGCTGCTCGTTTCGATCTCGGCACCGGCCTGCTCGAAGAGGCGGCTGCCGCCTACGGCGATGCGCTGACCATCTTCACCCGCCAGCGCTTTCCGATGGATTGGGCTTCCGCTGAGAACAATCTCGGCTCGATCTACCAGACGCTCGGCCAGCGCACCCGCGATGCTGCCAGGCTTGAGCAATCGGCCGCCGCATACCGGGCGGCACGGCGCGTCTATACCAAGAAGGGCTTTCCGCTCGACTGGGCGATGACCCACTATAATCTCGGCAACACGCTGCAACTGCTCGGCGGCGTGACCGACAAGCCGGTGCACTACGAAGACGCAATCGAGGCCTATCGCGATGCACTGCGCGAATACAAGCGCGAGACGACGCCGCGGCAATGGGCGCTGGCGCAGGCCGGCCTCGGCTCGGCGCTGCAATGGCTGAGCATGAGCGAGGCCGATCCCGGCAAACTGGCCGCTTCTATCGCCGCGCGCCGGGCGGCGCTACAGGTGCTGACCTTCGAGACCTCCCCCGTCGATTGGGCAAACGCGCAGAACGGCATCGGCATGAGCCTGATCAATCTCGGCAATCTCGAACGGACCGGCAGATATCTGGACGACGCCGAAGCCGCCTTCGAGGCGACGCTCAAGGTCTTCACCCGCGAAGGCCAGCCGATGCAATGGGCCTTCGAGCAGAACAATCTCGGCGACGTCCACTGGAACCGCGGCAGCTATGGCGGCGGCAATGCCGAATACCAAAAGGCGATCGAATTCTTCGAGAACGCCAAGCAAGGCTTTACCGAAGCCGGCTACACACTCCCCATCCCGCTGACCGACCGCAAGATCGATCTGGTGAAGAAGCAGATAGCGAAGAAATAGGCGTCTCGGCCGCAGGTTGCACTCGGCTTGTCTTTCAGCCGGCTTTGCCGTCCCTATATGCCGGTCACCGGGGACCTGCCTGCCGGTCACCCGAAAGGATGTCTGATGCTTCGATTTGTGCTGGCGCTGCTGTTGCTTGCCGTTTCCGCCACAGCCCATGCGACGGAAGCCGGCTGGGCGCTGCTCCGCGACGGCGGGCATGTGGTCCTGCTTCGCCATGCCATGGTCACCGGCACCACCGATGCGGCCAATTTCGACCTCGGCAAATGCGCGACCCAGGTCAATCTCTCTGAGCGCGGCAAGCAACAGGCGCGCAAGATCGGCGCGCTGTTTGGCGCCCGCGCCGCACCGGTCGAGCGCGTGCTGTCCAGCCGCTATTGCCGCTGCCTCGAGACCGCCCGCATCGCTTTCGAAAGCGAGCCGGAGCCGTTCGCACCGCTTGACCTGCTGAAGACCGACGAAAAGGAAAAGGCCGACCAAATTGCCGCGATCCTTGCCGAGATCCGCGGCTATTCCGGCTCCGACAATCTGGTCATGGTCACGCATCTCGAAAACATCCAGGAATTGACCGGGATCTCGCCGCGTGAAGGCGAGGCGGTGGTCGTCGAGCCGCAGGGCGACGGCCTGCGAGTACTCGGCCGCGTCACTTTCTGACTGCGCCGGAGCCGGTTGAAGCGTTCGCTAGTAGTGAAATCTAGCGTTTGGTACCTTAAGCGGAATACCGGTTCCGACCCGCGATGAGGTCTTGATCGAGTCCAAGGTCGACATTGACCCTTAGTCAGGACCAACGAGCGCTTTCAACGAAAGCGAATGCGATGGTACGTCTCATTAGGCCTTCCGAGCCGTGACAACGGGCGAGGTTTTCGTCCTCTACTTTGCCGGCCGGAGCCTCAGCGGCCGAAAAAAGGCCCGGATGTCCTCGACCAGGAGTTCGGGTTGCTCAATCGCCGCGAAATGTCCTCCTTTCGGCATGTCGGTCCAGCGCTCGACACGGAAGACTCGTTCGACCCAGGAGCGAGGTGGCATAGGGAGCTCTCGAGGGAAGACTGCAACGCCGAGGGGCGGTGTTATTCGCTCCCTTGGCCCGAAGATCAGGGGGCAGAGCCGGTTCTCTTTGTAAATCCGGAGCGAGGCCTCGATCGTGTTACCGAACCAGTAGAGCGAGATGTCGGTAAGCAGCGTGTCTAGAGGGATGGCGCGTTCGAGTTCGCCTTCGCA
The DNA here is from genome assembly GCF_040317735.1 of Mesorhizobium sp. M1399. NCBI lineage: Bacteria > Pseudomonadati > Pseudomonadota > Alphaproteobacteria > Hyphomicrobiales > Phyllobacteriaceae > Mesorhizobium > Mesorhizobium sp. M1399. The sequence continues at coordinate 274,901 of NZ_JAMYKZ010000008.1, read as the reverse complement.
GTCGCTCCAACTGCGGAACTTCTCGGCAATCCATGCGGCTAGCCCGATTGGGGAATCTGTCAGTGCAAAGGCTAGCGTCTGGGGCTTGGTCCCCTGCAGAAAAGCGTAGGCCCCCTCCGTCGCGACGAAATTCGCCGCACTGTCGAGGAATGCCTTCTCCTCCGGCGTGACAGGTGGGTCGCCGCGACCGAGGGTCGGGCGGAAACTGCCCGGAATGTAATTCAGGTGCAATCCGATAAGGTCCTCCGGGTAAAGCTGAGCGAGCCAGGTCGAGACGCCGGCGCCGATGTCGCCACCTTGTGCGGCGAAGCGATCATATCCCAGTTCGCGCATCAGCCCCCGCCACAGCTTCGCGACATGCTTTGAGCTAACGCCGGCTTGACGCGGCGGGGACGAGAAGCCGAAACCCGGAAGCGACGGTGCGACGACATCGAAGGCGTCATCGGCATCCCCGCCGTATTTGGCAGGTTCCGTGAGCAGCGGAATGACATGCTCGAACTCGGCGAAGGAGCCGGGCCAGCCATGAGTGAGGATCAACGGCAAGGGCGATGACCCCTTTCCTTTCTGGTGAACGAAATGGATGTCGCACCCGTCTATCGTGACCCTAAACTGAGGCAACAGGTTCAGACGTTTTTCGTGATCGCGCCACCTGAAATCGTATTCCCAGTAACGTGAAAGCTTTCTGAGGAAATCAACGTCAGTACCGTCCTCCCATCCGTATGCGAAGATCGACGACGGCCATCTTGTCGCTTGGATACGACGCTGGAGGTACTCGATCTGTTCATCCGGGATGTGGATGTGGAAGGAATGCATGACCACGGGTGTTGCTCCGATCAGCGGCGAAGAATTGTCCCATCAAGGCACAGAACGAAGGAAAACTCACTGAGCGACCGCTTTGTCCGCTACTTGCTCGTTCCCATCTACGAGACGAAGGTAACATTCCACCGTTGGTGGCAATTCGTTCAAGTTACCCGGCGTCAGATTTTCACCGCTACCAGCCAAGCGTCGACATGGAGCTTCCATCCCTCGATCATGGCCGCGAACGCGTCCTCCGTCAGTTCGGACAGATACGATGCTCCTGCCGGGCTCAGGCAGTGAACGCATAGGTAATCGACGCCTCCGTGCCTCCGTTAGTGGTCGGTCGGCAGGCCACCTCGACAATCCGACACGCGAATCCGGCGTAACGCGAACATAGCGGATGCGGTGCGCCAGCCGCCCACCCATGCTCATGTCGCCATGCTTAGCCAAGGCCTTGAGCACCTTCACCAATCGTTTTTCCAGGCGCACCCGGTCTGCACGCGTTCTATGGTCATAGATCTTCGTGGTACATTGGTACACGCAATGACCAGAGATGGGACGGTTTCGGCATATCGCCGGGAGGAGTTGCCAGCGACCCCTATTGCTCTGCCAGAACAGCAATCCCAGTTGCCGCCGGCGCATCAGGCCTTTTCCTGCCCGGAAAAACCGATTAGACAGCCCAAAACACATGCGGACAGATTCCGCCCGCAATCGAAGGAAAAGCCCTTGTCCACCACGTTCGACAAAGTCGCCAAGATTATCGCCGACACCAGCGAGATCGACATCGAGACGATCACGCCCGAAAGCCACACCATCGACGATCTCGGCATCGACAGCCTCGACTTCCTCGACATCGTCTTTGCCATCGACAAGGAATTCGGCATCAAGGTGCCGCTGGAAAAGTGGACGCAGGAGGTCAATGACGGCAAGGCGTCGACCGACGACTATTTCGTCATGAAGAACCTGTGCGCCAAGATCGACGCGCTCGTCGCCGCCAAGAACGCCACGTAAGCACAGCGCTTGACGCGCCTTCACCCGAACAGCCGCCCATGAACCCCCACGACGTCGTCATATCAGGCATCGGCCTAGTCTCGTCGCTGGGCGAGGGTCCGGATGCGCATTGGCAAAAGCTCGTCCAGCCGCGCCTTGAGCCGGTTCTGGAGGCCTCGCGCTTCTCGCCCTATACAGTCCACCCGCTGCCGGAGGTCGACTGGAACCTGCAGATCTCCAAGCGTGGCGACCAGCGGCAGATGGAGACCTGGCAGAGGCTCGGCACCTATGCGGCCGGCCTTGCGCTCGATGATGCCGGCATCAAGGGCAATGACGAACTCTGCGCGACCATGGACATGGTGGTGGCCGCCGGCGGCGGCGAGCGCGACGAAGCGGTCGACGCGGCCATTCTCGCGGCATCGGAAAGCCGCAATGACCGCGACGTGCTGCTCAACGAGAAGCTGACCACGGAATTGCGCCCGACGCTGTTTCTGGCACAGCTTTCCAACCTGCTCGCCGGCAACATCTCGATTGTCCACAAGGTGACGGGGTCGTCGCGCACCTTCATGGGCGAGGAAGGTGCGGGCGTCGCCGCCGTCGAGACCGCGGCCGCGCGCATCCGTTCCGGTCAGTCGACGCATATACTGGTCGGCGGCGCTTTCCAGACCGAACATTCCGACATGCTGCTCGGCTATGAACTGGCCGGCTACCTGCATCGCGGTCCGTGGCGGCCGGTCTGGCAGAGGCAAGGTGCCGAGGGCGGCGGCGTGGTGACCGGATCCGGCGGCGCGTTTCTCGTCCTGGAGCAGCGCGAGCACGCGACAAGCCGTGGCCGGAAGATCTATGCGGAACTTGGCCCGGTCCTGTCCGGTCGCGCCAGGCGCCGGCGGGGCGAACTCGATGGAGAGATCGCCATGCTGCTGAAGCAAGCCGCATTGCCGGACGGCGAGTTGCTGGCGATCTCCGGCGCTTCGGGCGCCCATGCCGCGACCGCCGCCGAGAAATCGGCGCTCGAGGCCAATCCGGCGATCGCCGCACGCGGCTTTTCGACGCTCACCGGCCACATGAAGGAAGCGCAGTTCCCCTTCGCCGTCGCGCTGGCGGCCCTGGCTGTCGACCGCGAGGCCGCCTACCCTGTCTTCGACGCCACAGTCGAAAAACCGTTTGCCGGCGTCCCGAAGACCGTCCTTGCAACGGCGATCGGCTATCACCAATTCGAGGGCATGGCGCTGATCAAAGCCGCCTAGAGCATCGGACCGAAAACGTGACGCGGTTTTCGGGCGATCCGATGCTCCAAGAGAAACAGGTTTTTGGACAACAAATGGCCAATCTGAACGACCACATGGGCAGGCCGATCGTCGCCGTCACCGGCATCGGCGTGGTGACCTCGCTCGGTGTCGGCAAGGCCGATAATTGGGCGGCGCTGACATCCGGCAAGTCCGGCATCCATCCGATCACCCGCTTCCCGGTCGATCATCTCAACACCCGCATCTCCGGCATGGTCGATTTCCTGCCGTCGAGTTCCAAGGGCGCCAGTCTCCTCACCTATGAGCTTGCCGAAACCGCGGCCCAGGAAGCGATGTCTGAGGCAGGCCTCGATGCCGGCGATTTCGGCGGACCGCTTTTCCTCGCTTCGCCGCCGGTCGAACTCGACTGGAGCGAGCGCTTTTCGCTCTACAATTCCGACACGCACGATACCGGTGCAGAGAGGCTCCTGCGGGTGGCGCGCGGCCTGAGGGAACTCGACATTTTCGAGACCACCCAGTTCGGTTCGATCGCCGACCGGCTTGCCGATCGTTTCGGCACGCGCGGCCTGCCGATCACGCTGTCGACCGCCTGCGCCTCGGGCGCCACGGCGATCCAGCTCGGCGTCGAGGCGATCCGCCGCGGCGAATGCGACCGGGCGCTGTCGATCGGCGCCGACGGATCGGCAACCGCGGAGGCGCTGATCCGCTTCTCGCTTCTGTCGGCGCTCTCCACCCATAACGACATCCCCGAAAAGGCATCCAAGCCGTTCTCCAAGGATCGCGACGGCTTCGTGCTGGCCGAAGGCTCGGGCGCCCTTGTGCTGGAATCGCTGGAGGCAGCACTTGCCCGCGGCGCCACCATTCTCGGCATATTGCGCGGCTGCGGCGAAAAGGCCGACGACTTCCATCGCACCCGCTCCAAGCCGGACGGTTCGCCGGCGATCGCGGCGGTGCGCGCCGCCCTTGCCGATGCCGGCCTGAGCGAGGACGGGATCGATTATGTCAACGCCCATGGCACCTCGACGCCCGAAAACGACAAGATGGAGCATTTGTCGCTGTCGACGGTGTTCGGCGAGCGTATCTCGTCAATGCCGGTCTCGTCGAACAAGTCGATGATCGGCCATACCCTATCGGCAGCCGGTGCCGTCGAGGCTGCATTTTCGCTGATGACGATGCGCGAAAGCGTCATTCCGCCGACCATCAACTACGACAATCCCGACCCGGCGATCGTGCTCGACGTGGTGCCGAACACCAAGCGCAACGCCGAGGTCGGCACGGTCCTGTCGAACTCCTTCGGCTTCGGCGGCCAGAACACCTGCCTTGTCATGGCGCGGGAACCGGTCTAAGCGACCGTTCCGCTCTAGCACTGTTGTCGTGCGCATGGTCCTTTCCGAAACGGTTCTCGGGTCATGCGCAACCTGGGATCTGGCATGCGCGCATTGCAACTTATCGAGGATCGCCGGCTTGAAACGGTGGACCTGCCACCACCGCCGCCGCCTTCGCTCGGCGAGGTGACGCTGCGCATCAAGGCCGTGGCGCTGAACCACATCGACGTCTGGGGCTGGCGCGGCATGGCTTTTGCCAAGCGCAAGCTGCCGCTGGTCGTCGGCGCCGAGGCTTCCGGCGAGGTCGAGGCGGTCGGCCCCGGCGTTTCCAGCCTTGTGCCCGGGCAATTGGTGTCGATCTATGGAGCCCGCACCTGCGGTCTTTGCCGCGCCTGCCGCGAAGGCCGCGACAATCTCTGCGAGCATGTTTCGGGCGTGCACGGCTTCCATCTCGACGGCTTTGCGCAGGAAAAGATCAACCTGCCGGCGCGCCTTCTGGTCCCCGCCCCGCCAGGCGTGAGCGAGATCGGCGCGGCGGTGGCGCCGGTTACCTTCGGCACGGTCGAGCATATGCTGTTCGACAATGCCCGGCTGCAGCCCGGCGAGACGATACTCGTCCATGCCGGCGGCTCCGGCATCGGCTCAGCCGCCATTCAGCTGGCCAAGAAGATGGGCTGCACGGTCATCACCACCGTCGGCTCGCACGAAAAGATCGACAAGGCCAAGGCGCTCGGCGCCGACCACGTCATCAATTACCGCGACGACCGCTTCGAAGGCGTCGTGCGCAAGCTGACGAAGAAGAGGGGCGTCGACGTGGTGTTCGAGCATGTCGGCGCCGACACCTTTGCCGCCTCGATGCTGTGCCTGAAACGCGGCGGACGGCTGGTCACCTGCGGCTCGACCTCCGGCGTGTCGACGCAAATCAATTTGATGCAGTTGTTCCAGCAGCAGCTGAAGCTGCTCGGCTCGTTCGGCTGCCGCATGGAAAACATGGCCGACGCCATGCAGAAGATGGCGGCGGGTCTTGTCGCGCCGGTGATCGACACCGAGGTCGGTTTCGACGGCATCGATGCCGCGCTGAAGCGCATGGAAGGCCGCGACGTGTTCGGCAAGATCATCCTGCGCGTCGGCTGAGAATGGTCGGCAAGACTTTCAGGAAGATCAGCCGGGACCTGGGATTCCGCCATGGCCGGCGGCTTCGACGGTTCAACTACTGGCTGGTCGCGCGGGTCGCGATGATCATCATCTCCGCGCTGCGCCTGCTGCCGCCCGACAGGGCGCTCAGTTTCGCCGACCGCGCCGCCCGCCGCATCGGCCCTTGGGTGCAGCGCCACAAGGTTGCGATCGACAATCTGCGCAAGGCCTATCCGGAAAAGAGCGATACAGAGATCGAGGCGATCGCCTCCGACATGTGGGGCAACATGGCTCGCCTCGCCGCCGAATATATCTTCCTCGATGCTTTGTTCGACTACGATCCTGCTGCGACGATGCCGGGCCGTGTCGAGGTCAAGGGCGTGGAGCATTTCGTGCGCATCGCCGGCGAGGACAAGCCGCATATCGTCTTCACCGGGCATCTCGGCAATTTCGAGCTGCTGCCGGTGGCTGCTGCCACCTTCGGCATGAACATCACGGCGCTGTTTCGCCCGCCCAACAACCCTTACCTCGCCGACTACATCCTCTCGACCCGCCGCTCGAGCATGGGATCGCTGCTGCCGTCTTCGACCGGCGCCTCGTTCGCGCTTGCGGCCATCCTGGAGAACGGCGGCAATATCGGCGTGCTGGTCGACCAGAAATTCACGGGCGGGCTCGAGACGACATTCTTCGGCCGCCCCTGCGAGAGCAACCGCGTACTAGGCACGCTGGCGAGGCACTACGATTGCGATGTCTACCCGGCGCGCTGCGTGCGCTTGCCGAACAATCGTTTCCGGCTCGAGATCGAGGACAAGCTCACCTTGCCGCGCACCGCAGGCGGCAATGTCGACGTCCCCGCCACCACCCAGCTTCTCAACGATGTGGTCGAGCGCTGGGTGCGCGAAGACCCTGGCCAGTGGATGTGGTTCCACAAGCGCTGGGAGATCAGCAAGCGCAAAAAGCGGCGGCCGTTGAAATTGCGCGACAAAGCCGCCTGAGCGGAAATCATAGCAAACATTTTCCGCTACTGACGTATTTTGTTCTTGCTTTGTGCCGGCAGCTATGCTACTAATTTCGGTATGGTGCTACTTGGCGCCGACGAACCTGCCGCTCCGGCGGGTTTTTTATTTTCGGGCCCAGTGACAGGCCTAATTCGTCACCAGGATCCGCGTGTTGCCGAAGCCGGCTTTGCGCACCATCGAATAGAAGGCCGCGGCGTTGCTGGGGTGGAGGCGCACACAGCCATGCGATGCCGGGCGCCCCAATTGCCGGACGGCACCGGTGCCGTGGATGGCATAGCCGCCGCGGAAGAACACCGAATAGGGCATCGGCGACATATCGTATTTGCGCGAATACCACATCCTGGCCGTCCGCTGCGGACGATAGCTGCCGCGCGGCGTGATGTAGCCTTTGCGGGCGGTGGAAACGCTCCACCGGTAATACGAAAGCCCGTATCTTACCGTCATCGTCTGTGAGGAAATATCAATGTTCGCGACCAGGCTGGCCGCCCGGCCCTCGAACGACGAACCGAACAGCATCGCTACCAATGCTGCTGCCATGAGAACAGTGTTTTTCATGCGATCAAACCCCTTTGATGCCCCTTGCCTGCCTGCCCTCACGCTGTTCTCCAGCATTTTGATGGCAAGCCAGCGAGCTAACACCTACTCCCTGACGATTTCACCAATCCAAAGCAGCGAATTTGAACGATTTCCCGCAATAGTTGCCGTAACGACACGCAATCGCCTCGCAATTCGCCATCGGGCTTGCAAAACCGCCTCATCCGCTGCTCAATTCGCCGAATGAACGAACCGAACGAACGGCTCCTCAAGGCGATCGATGACCGAGCCGATGATCTGGTTGCGCTGGCCGCGGATCTGATCCGCTTTCCGACCATCAACCCGCCCGGCGAAGCCTATCAGCCGTGTGCCGAATTTATCGGCGCGCGGCTGAAGAAGCGCGGTTTTGAGATCGAATTCATCCGTGCCGAAGGCACGCCCGGCGACACTGACCGTTATCCGCGCGTCAACGTCGTCGCCCGCTTCGATGGCCGCGCGCCGGGTGCTTGCGTGCACTTCAATTCGCATATCGACGTGGTCGAGCCCGGCGACGGCTGGAGCCTCGATCCGTTCGCCGGCATCGTCAGGGACGGCAAGGTCTATGGCCGCGGTGCTTGCGACATGAAAGGTGGGCTTGCCGCCTCGATCATCGCCGCTGAAGCCTTCATGGAGGTCTTTCCCGATTTTCCCGGCGCCATCGAGATTTCGGGGACGGTCGACGAGGAGTCCGGCGGCTTTGGCGGCGTCGCGCATCTGGCGAAGCTCGGCTATTTCTCCAGGCCGAAGGTCGACCACGTCATCATTCCCGAGCCGCTCAACAAGGACCGCATCTGCCTCGGCCATCGCGGCGTCTGGTGGGCGGAGATCGAGACCAAAGGCGAGATCGCGCACGGCTCGATGCCGTTCCTCGGCGACAATGCGGTACGCCATATGGGCGCCGTGCTGCGGGCCTTCGAGGACGAATTGTTTCCGGCGCTCGACCGCAAAATGACGCGCATGCCGGTCGTGCCCGAAGGCGCAAAACGCTCGACCATGAACATCAACTCGATCCATGGCGGCCAGACGGAGGATTTCCGGCCCGGCCTGCCCTCGCCCAACGTGCCTGATTCCTGCCGGCTGACCATCGACCGCCGTTTCCTGCTCGAAGAGGATCTCGGCACGGTCAAAAGCGAAGTGATCGATATCCTCGAGCGGCTGAAGCGCGAGCGCAAGAAATTCGATTACGAAATCCGCGATCTGATGGAAGTGCTGCCGCTGATGACCGAGCGCGACGCACCGGTGGTGAAGGCGGTCGCGCAAGGCATCATGGAGATATTCGACCGCGAGCCGGATTACGTGATCTCGCCCGGCACCTACGACCAGAAACACGTCGCCCGCATCGGCCACATCTATGACTGCATCGCTTATGGGCCGGGCATTCTCGACCTTGCCCACCGACCCGACGAATGGGTCGGCATTGCCGATATGTTGGACTCGGCAAAGGTGATGGCAATCGGCCTCGGCGTTCTGCTGAGGGGGGCCGGCCCGCAATGATCCGGCCATGGGCGGAAAAACATTCCTCCCGGCGGCGGCGGACGGTACGAAACGCAATTTACTCGGCGGCGAATTCACGCTTCTATCCGCCGGGTTTCAGCACGTGTTTTAGCATATGGGGAGTTGCACGATGAAATTGTGGAAAACCATTCTGGCCGCAGCGGCGCTGGCGTTGGCCGCCGGAACCTCGGCGATGGCCGCGCGAACTGACCTGGTCATCGGCATTCCGCTCGAACCCCCGCATCTCGATCCGACCGCGGGTGCCGCGGCTGCGATCGACGAGGTGCTCTACGCCAATGTCTTCGAGGGCCTGACCCGCATCGGACCGAACGGCGAAGTGCTGCCCGATCTCGCCGAAGGCTGGAGCATTTCCGACGACGGCAAGGTCTACACTTTCAAGCTGCATACAGGCGTGAAATTCCATGACGGCAGCGACTTCAACGCCGACGACGTGAAATTCTCGCTCGATCGTGCCCGCGCCGACAATTCCGTCAACGCGCAAAAGGGCCTGTTCGCCGCCATCGGCAAGGTCGAGGTCGTCGATCCCGCGACGGTGACGGTCACGCTGAAGAACCCGCAAGGCTCGTTCCTTTACAATATGGGCTGGGGCGACGCGGTGATCGTCGCGCCTGAGACAGCCGACACCAACAAGGAAAAACCGATCGGCACCGGCCCGTTCAAGTTCCAGAACTGGGCCAAGGGCTCATCGATCATGCTGGTCAAGTCGGACAATTACTGGGGCGCCCCGGTGTTCCTCGACAAGGCCGAGTTCCGCATCGTTCCGGACGCCGCCGCCGCCGTTCCGGCGCTGCTTTCCGGCGACATCCAGGCCTTTCCGTTCTTCGATCCTGACAGTGTCGCCCAGGTCAAGGACGACCCGCGCTTCAAGGTGGTGATCGGCTCGACCGAGGGCGAAACCATCCTGTCGATCAACAACAAGAAGCCGCCCTTCGACAAGCTGCAGGTCAGGCAGGCGATTTCCTTTGCGCTCGATCGCAAGGCGATCATCGACGGCGCCTCGGCCGGCCTCGGCGTGCCGATCGGCTCGCACATGTCGCCCGCCAGCAAGGCCTATGTCGACCTCACCGGCCTCTATCCGCACAATGTGGACAAGGCCAAGGAGTTGCTGAAGGAAGCCGGCCTGGAGAATGGCTTCAAGGCGACGCTGAAGCTGCCGCCGCCCTCCTATGCGCGGCTTGGTGGCGAGATCATCGCCTCCGAGCTTCGCGAAATCGGCATCGACCTCGAGATCATCCCTGTCGAATGGGCGCAGTGGCTTGATCAGGTCTTCACCAAGAAGGATTACGACCTGACCATCGTTTCCCACACCGAGCCCAACGACATCGATATCTATTCGCGCAAGGACTATTACTTCAACTACGACAATCCGGCCTTCGACAAGATCATCGACGAGCTGAACCTTACCTCCGACGAGGCCAAGCGCATGACGCTGCTCGGCGAGGCGCAGAAGGTTCTGGCCGATGACGCCGTGGTCGGCTTCCTCTACGAATTGCCGAAGGTCGGCGTCTGGGACGCCAAACTGCAGGGCCTATGGGAAAACGCCCCCATCCAGGCCAACGACCTGACCAAGGTGAAGTGGACGGATTGAGCCGCTGACAGAAGGGCGAAAGTTGCACTCCGTCACACCCCCCTCTGTCCTGCCGGACATCTCCCCCTCAAGGGGGGAGATCGAGCCCTCATCGCCGCTTTCGCTAACCACTAGCGTTGCAAGGACAGTGTCAGCGTGGAAACTGCCAATCTCCCCCCTTGAGGGGGAGATGTCCGGCAGGACAGAGGGGGGTGGGCGGGAACGCAAGCTTCGCCCGGTTTTTGCGTCCGGCAACACAGCGGTTCCTCAACGTCCATGACCGCCTACCTCCTCAAGCGCCTCGCCATCGCCGTCGTCACGCTGGTTCTGGCCTCGATGGTGGTCTTTGCCGTGCTGGAGATCATTCCCGGCGACCCGGCACGGCTGATGCTTGGCCTGAACGCCAGCGCCGACCAGATCGAATTGCTGCGCAACCAGATGGGCCTCAACGCTCCCGTCGTGCTGCGCTATCTGCATTGGGCCGGCGGGCTGCTGAGCCTCGATTTCGGCCGTTCCTATACCTATTCGGTGCCGGTCATCGATCTGGTCCGCGAGCGCCTCGTCGTGTCGCTGCCGCTAGCGTTGATGGCGCTGGCGCTGTCCACCGTCATTGCCATCCCGGTCGGGCTGTTTTCCGCCAGCCGTAGCGGCCGGGCCGGCGACACGATCGCTATGGGCGCCGCCCAGCTTGGCGTCGCCGTGCCCAATTTCTGGTTTGCGCTGATGCTGATCTATCTTTTCGCCGTCTGGCTGCGGCTGGTGCCTGGCGGCGGCTTTCCCGGCTGGAGCGCCGGCGTCTGGCCGGCGCTGAAATCGCTGCTCCTGCCGGCAATCGCACTCGCTCTGCCGCAGGCGGCGATCCTTGCCCGGGTCACCCGTTCAGCGCTGATCGAAGTGCTGAGCGAGGACTACATCCGCACCGCCCGCGCCAAGGGCCTGCCCTATCGTATTGTCTTGTGGCGGCACGCACTGCGCAACGCCATGCTCCCGGTGGTCACCATTCTAGGCCTGCAATTCGCCTTCCTGCTCGCCGGCACCGTCATCATCGAGAACGTCTTCTACTTGCCCGGCCTCGGCCGGCTGGTGTTCCAGGCGATCAACCAGCGTGACTTGATCGTGGTCGAGAGCGTCGTCATGCTGCTGGTCGCCGCCGTCATCGTCGTCAATTTCGTTGTCGATCTCTCCTATGCGGTGGTCGATCCGCGCCTGAGAGGCCGGCAATGACGCTGCACATCGACATCCCCGACGAGAACCTTGCCGGCATCCTGGCCAAGGCGTTCAAAAACCGTTCGTTCCTCGCCGGCTTCGTCATCACCGCGCTGGTGGCTGCGGTCGCGATCCTCTCCTTCTTCTGGACGCCTTACGATGTCACCAGGCTGGTCATTTCCGACAAGACCCAGGCGCCATCGCTGGCGCACTGGTTCGGCACCGACCATTTCGGTCGCGACATCCTGTCGATGATCATGGTCGGCGCCCGCAACTCGATCGCCGTGGCGCTGGTGGCGGTCGGCATCGGCATGGGCATCGGCGTGCCGCTCGGCGCCTTTGCCGCGGCGCGCGGCGGCATCGCCGACGACGTGCTGATGCGGCTGAACGACCTGGTCTTCGCCTTTCCGGCGCTGCTTTCGGCAATCATGATCACCGCCATCTTCGGGCCGGGCGCGTTCAACGCCATCATCGCCATCGGCATCTTCAACGTCCCGGTGTTCGCGCGCGTCGCCCGGGCCGGCGCCCTGGCGATCTGGCCGCGCGAATTCATCCTCGCCGCCCGCGCCGCCGGCAAAAGCAGGACGCTGATCAGCATCGAACATGTGCTGCCCAACATCGCCACGCTGCTGCTGGTGCAAGGCACCATCCAGTTCGCGCTGGGCATATTGGCCGAAGCCGGGCTTTCCTATGTCGGGCTGGGCACCCAGCCGCCGATGCCGAGCTGGGGCCGCATGCTGTTCGACGCCCAGACCCGCATGGTGGTGGCGCCCTGGATGGCGATCTTTCCGGGCATGGCGATCGTCGTCACCGTGCTTGGCCTGAACCTGCTTGGCGACGGCATTGCCGACATTCTCGATCCGAAATCGCGGCGGCAGCGATGAGCCTGCTCGAAATCGACAAGCTGTCGCTGACCATCGGCAGCACCCGTATCCTCAGAGACATCGAACTTTCCGTCGCGCCGGGCGAAGTGATGGGGCTCGTTGGCGAATCCGGCTCCGGCAAGTCGATGACGGCGCTCACCGTCATGCAGCTTCTGCCCTGGGCGGCGCACACCAGCGGACGCATCACCTTCGACGGCATCGACATCCTTGCCGCCAGCGAGGACCAGATGTGCGCGCTGCGCGGCGACGATATCGGCATGGTGTTCCAGGAGCCGATGACGGCGCTCAATCCGGTCAAGACCATCGGCGAGCAGGTCGCCGAGGGTATTCGCTGGCACACCAGGGCAAGCCGCGCCGACGCCGAGGAACGGGCGCGAAAAATGCTCGACCGGGTCGGCCTGCCGGCAGCACAATTCCCGCTGTCGCGTTATCCGCACGAACTCTCCGGCGGCCAGCGCCAACGCGTCGTCATTGCCATTGCCTGTGCGCTGAAACCCAAGCTGCTGATTGCCGACGAGCCGACGACCGCGCTCGACGTGGTGCTGCAGGCGCAGATCCTCGACCTTCTGCGCGACCTCGTAGCGGAAAACCGCATGGGTCTTCTGCTCATCTCGCACGACCTCGCCGTGGTGACGGAGATGGCGGACCGCATCACCATCCTGCGCCATGGCGAGGTGATGGAGGCCGGCGACACGGCCCGCACGCTATCTGAACAGCTTCACCCCTACACGCGCCAACTGGCGCAGGCCTCGATGCATTTGCCGGCGCGAGCCCGCACGCATGACAGCGGATCAGCCAAACCGCTGCTTCAGGTAGCGAACGTAACGCGGGACTATCGCGGACGGCGCATATCGCTGTTGAAACCGGCAGCTCCCATCCGCGCCGTCGACGATGTCTCCTTCTCGATGGCGCCCGGCCAGTCGGTGGCGCTCGTGGGGCGCTCCGGCTGCGGCAAGTCGACGCTCGCCCGCATGGTCCTGGCGCTGGACAAGCCGACGGCCGGTACGATCCGCTTCCGTGGCGACACCCTCACCGGCAAGAGCGAGGCGGAGCTGAAGCCGGCGCGGCGCGACATGCAGGTCGTGTTCCAGGACCCGTATGGTTCGTTCGACCCACGCCAGAAGGTCGAGAGATTGGTGGCCGAGCCGCTGCATGTGCTGGAGAAGAAGCCGGCGCCCGCCGCGCGGCGCGAAATGGTGGCGCATGCGCTGCACGAGGTCGGCCTGTCGCCTAAAGACATGGACAAATATCCGCACGAGTTTTCGGGCGGCCAGCGCCAGCGCCTGTCGATCGCCCGCGCCATCATCACGCGACCGAAGCTGGTCGTCGCCGACGAGCCGGTCTCGGCGCTCGATGTCTCGATCCGCGCCCAGATCCTCGATCTGTTTGCCGAGCTCAACCAGAAGCTCGGCATCGCCTATCTGTTCATCACCCATGATTTGACCGTCGCCCGCGCCATCACCGACGAAGTGATGGTCATGCATGACGGCAAGATCGTCGAGCGCGGCAGGACGAGCGAAGTGCTCGACCACCCGCAATCCGAAGCTGCCAAGGCGTTGGTCGCCGCCGCTCCCGATTTGCATCGGGCAATTGCGAAACGGCTGCAAGAACAGGGGTGAGCAGCTTCGTGGCACGGCTAATTCGTTGGGCGCACGGGCGGGAGAACGGCTATTGACAGCCAACAGTTCTGAAACGCGCGAAGGGCCTGAGCCTCCTCCACTGGGCCTGGGCGGCTCTGCTGCGCTGTTCGGGGCGGGTGCTCTGCTGCTGTTCCTGGGCACGCGGGTAGCCGTCCCAGCGTTTGTCTCCGCTAGCGGGGCTGAGACTGTGGTGATGTGGTTCTTGGCCGCAAGCATCATCCTTTTTGGCCCCCTGATTCTCACGGCTGCCCTGCTATTGCATCGAGAGCGGCGTCAAGGAAGGCTGGTGCCGTGGGGCGCGCGGCTGTGGCTTCGCACTATGAATGGCGGCGACTGGCTATGGGCTGTTGGAGGGCTGGCGGCTGTCAGCGTGCTGACCGGGGGCATCGGCGCCGCGCTCCGGATGCTGCAAGACGGGAAGACTCTTCATCCCTCGTTCATGGCTTTCGAGCCACTAGGTCCTGGGCGGTACTGGATTCTCGGCGCGTGGCTGCCGTTTTTTGCACTGAACATCGCTGGGGAAGAGTTTGTCTGGCGGGGTGTCGCACTGCCGCGGCAAGAGGTTGCCTTCGGGGGGTGGGCGTGGCTGGTCAACGGCATAATGTGGTTGCTGTTCCACGCTGCCTTCCCCTGGCAAGTCCTGTTGACGCTCGTGCCGATCACCTTGCTCCTGCCCTATGTCGTCCAGCGGCGTCGCAGCACATGGGCCGGGATCGTTATCCACGCCGGGTTCGGAGCGATGGGCTTCCTGGTCTTGGCATTCGGGCTTGCATGAATGCCGCACGAAGTGAAGCGCTTGACGCAACGCGGAGCAAAGCTGCCGGACCAAGGAAACGACGAATCTGAGAATGATGAACGCGACAAACCCGGGCAATTCAAGTCCTGCCAGACAATCTCTGAACCCTTACACCGGGGTCCACTTTTGGTACCTCCCGGGGGGGCGAGTTCAAGGGAACATCAATTCGCACATATTCCAAACTGAACGCGAGAGGGTAAACGTCATATGGACTACCTAAAGGAAAATCTCATTGGAAAAGAATTTCGATCAATTAAGTACGAAAACGGCAGTATCATGATCGCACTTGAGAGAGGTTCCATCGCAGTAAACACCAAAATTTCATGCTCTATCCGAGCATACATGGAGTCTATCAATATTATTGACGTTGTCACCGACTCCCAGTGGGTTTCCATTATATTCTCTGACAGATCTGAGATTCTCATATCAAGAGTAGTTGAGCACGGCCATTCTCCGGAGAGCTTTGTCTATGATGGCGCGGACAACATAATAATAGTAGACAATGCTATAGAAGAAGGTGATTAACTAATTGGCGCCGACGGTGTCAGAATAGTGGATAGTTTAACTTAAAACAAAAGATTGCGGGCGCATACCGGCTGTCGGCCCCCGATCCTGACCTCGGCACCTCGTCCTATATCTATGACGGCGCCAGCCAGACCGATGGAGCCAACCGGCTGACCAGCCAGACCGATGCGCGCACCACCGTCACCACCTTGGCCTATGACCAGATGGACCGGCTGACCCTGAAGACGGCAATGGCGTCCGGCGGCAGTGCGGTGACGCTGACGCAGAACACCTACGACCAGGCGGCGGCCGGCTTCTACAACATCGGCCAGCTCACCACCTCGACCAACCCTGCGGCCACGCAAGCCAACAAGTATGAATATGACGGCTTTGGCAAACTCGCCCGCCAGGACGTCACACTGGGAACGCTGACCCACACCACGACCAGCGTCCGCGATGCCTCCGGCCAGACGCTGCGCACCCAGTACCTGCCGGTGCAGCTCGACTTCGGCACGGCAGCCGCACCGCTGCAATATACCGCCGGCAACAAGCTGCTCTCGGCTTCCGGCTTCATCACCTCGACGTTCTACGAGGCCGATGGCCAGACCAAGGAGATCACCTATGCCAATGGCGTAAAGACGTCCTTCCTTTATTCGCCGACCCGGCGCTGGTTGACCCGCGTCACCACGGCCAGGGGCGCCACCGTGCTGCTGCTGGCTCAGTCTTACGACTTTACCACATCGGCAGGGCTGATTTCGAGCAGGTCGAGGGTGCGGCGTAACAGCTGCATCTCGCTCCCGGCAAGTTGCGAATCGGCCTTGGCGATCTCGGCCATATGGCGGGCGAGCAGCTTGCGCCGTTCGATGTCGAGGTCGCGAAACTGAGCGATGGCCTGCGAGCTGTTGGTCTCGTAGCCGAACTCGTTGAGATATTCGATAACGCTGTCGATGCTGGTTTCGGGAATGCCGAAGGCTTCCCGGCAGATACGCCTGAAGGCTGTCATTTCGCTTTCGCTGACCGATCCGTCGGCCAGGATCATGCGGAACAGCATCAGCAGTTCCGCCGACAGCACCGGATCGTCTGCGACCTTGCGCACGCCGGGATCGCCGTCGAAGATCGAGCGTATCTGGTCCAGCAATCCCATCGCCATGAGCCCCTTCCGATTCGTCGGGAAGGTAGCGCGGAATCGGCTTTGCGCAAACGGGGTGCGAAGGGTGGAACTGGGCAATCGCTTCAGGTTTTGAATTCGTCTCCTCACCCCTTTAGGGCGTTGGCGCTGCCCCTCACCTGCCTGCCGGCATCCTCTCCCCGTTTAGTGACGGGGAGAGGGCGCTCTCGTCACCGGTTTCGCCAATCGCAGACGCTGCAAGAAAAGGCGCCGACGTTGCGACCAGCCCTTTCTCCCCGTCACTATACGGGGAGAAATGCCCGGCAGGGCAATGAGGGGCGGCGGCGACATCGACAATTGGTGGTCTCCGCCACAATTTGGAAACTGTCATTCGTCTGAAGCGATTGCCCTTCGTGATCGAACTCGCGGCACCGTTCTGGCCGCTCCCATAAAACTGCCGGCCAATCCGGCAAGCCCGCTGCGCTCATTGGTGTGTGACCGCGCGACTGATACTATGCGGCTGTACGAATCATGTTGAGGAGGGACCGGACATGAATCTCAGTGCGCCTACCCAGCTTATTTTCATCATATCCCTTGTCATCGCCATCATCGGCGTTCTCGCCGCGCTTGGCGTTCTTGCGTTTATCCCTTTGAATGCCGCGTGGATTGTCGTCATCGCCTACATCGTGCTGGCCGCCGGCTGCCTGATGCGCGGCGCTTAAACACGTCCAGACAATTCAGAATCTCAGGCAACTCGGAGCGCCCGGCCAAAAGCCGGGCGCTTTTGATTCTGCAGGATGGTCTGTTAGAATTCCTGGACGAGGGAAGCACATGCCCGCCAGCGAAGACGGCAGCCGCCACGACGGCCCAGGGCTCGATCGGTTCGAGATGGTGCGGCGCGCGCCCAGTCATCGGCTTCAAGGCGCCGTCACCGACATGTGCGGCTTTCGCGAAACCATGCCAGGCCATTTCCGCGTCATCGAATATGCCTCGCTGACCGTGCCGCTGGTCATCAGCTTTGCCGAACCCTTTGCCATCGGGCTCGGCAGGGACCCCGGCGACAATGACCGCTTCGCCAGTTTTGCCGCCGGCCTCTACGCCGGGCCGGTGGTGATCGAATCCTTCGGCGGCGCCTGTTGTGTGCAGATCAATTTCACCCCGCTCGGCGCTCGTCGCTTCTTCGGCCGGCCGATGAGCGAACTGACCGATCGCATGGTCGGCCTGGATGACGTGCTCGGCGTTGGAGGCGTCGCGCTTCGCGAAAGGCTTGGCAATGCGCCGGATTGGAGCTCACGCTTTGCCATCGCCGAGGCCTTCGTCGCCGACCGGTTGGCAACCACAGACGGCACTCAAGCCGAAATTGTCTGGGCCTATGAGACGATCGTCTCGACGAGTGGTCGGACCCGCATCTCGACGCTGGCCGAAAAGCTTGGCTGGAGCCGCAAGCATCTCGCCGGAAAATTTTCGGGCGCGGTCGGCGTTGGACCCAAGACGCTCTCGCGCATCGTCCGCTTCAACCACGCGCTTTGCCTGTCGAGAAAGGCCAACAGCGATTGGGCCGACATCGCCGCCGACTGCGGCTATGCCGACCAGGCGCATCTGGTGCGCGAGTTTCGCGACCTCGCAGGCGTCACGCCGACGACTGTCGCCGTGAGGTAACATTTCTTCAAGACGCGCGACCGGCCTTCGCCCAGACTGGGTTGATCGACCAACACAGCGAAGGAGATCAGCCATGCCGAACACCACCGAAGCACCGCGGCTTTACCCGGCGCTGCGCTACAGAAATGCCGGCAAAATGATCGACTGGTTGTGCGAGGCCTTCGGCTTCAGCGTCCGCACCCGCTATGGCGAAGGCGACGTGGTGCACCATGCCGAACTCGCATTCGGCTCCTCGATCATCATGCTCGGCACGGCCCGCGACGATGCCTATGGAAAGATGGTCGGCGCGCCCGGCTCGGGCGGCGGCAAGTCGATCTATGTCGCGGTCGCTGACGCCGACGCGGCATACGCTCGGGCAAAAACCGCCGGCGCCGAGATTCTGGAAGAGCTCACCGACCGCGACTATGGCAGCCGCGAATTCATCTGCCGCGATCCGGAAGGCAATGTCTGGTCGTTCGGCACCTACTGGCCGAAGGCTGACGAAGCCGCCAGCTAACGCGCCAGCCCGAAAATCGCGTCGCAGTCGAGGTGGGTTTCCAGTTCGGCTGCGATCTCGTCCAGTGCCCGTTCGACCTCGGCGCGGTAGTCGATGCCGCCGCCCTTGACGCCGAGGCTTTCGAGGAATTTCGCCCGGAAGGCGTCGGCGGAAAACAGCCCGTGCATGTAGGTGCCTGACACCTTGCCGTCGGCGGAGATGGCGCCGTCATCGACGCCGTTGATAACGGCGGATGGCCGCAGCGTGTCGGAACCGGTGGTGCGGCCGAGATGGATTTCGTAGCCCTCGAGCGGCAGATCGAACGGCACCGAGCGCGCGCTGACATTGCGCACCGTCTTTTCCGGCTCCATAACCGTTTCGACGTCGAGCAGGCCGAGGCCTTGCGTCTCGGTAACGCTGCCCTCGATGCCGTAGGGATCGCGCACGCTATGGCCGAGCATCTGGAAGCCGCCGCAAATACCGACGATATGGCCACCGCGTTTCCTGTGCGCGGCAAGGTCGCGGTCCCAGCCATTCTCGCGGAATTTCACGAGATCGCCGATCGTCGACTTTGAGCCGGGAATGACCACCAGCCCTGCATCCTGCGGCAGGCGTTGGCCAGGCGGCACGAACACCATCTCGACCTGCGGTTCGGCCTTGAGCGGGTCGAGGTCGTCGAAATTGGCGATGCGCGAGAGCACCGGCACGGCGATCTTCAGCGCGCGCCTCTGGCCGGACGCCAGCCGTTCGAGCACGACGGAATCCTCCGACGGCAGCCGCGCCGCCGCCTTCAGCCACGGCACGATGCCAAAACAGCGCCAGCCAGTGAATTTTTCGATCGCCTCGATGCCGTCATCGAACAGCGAGACATCGCCACGGAACTTGTTGATGAGGTAGCCGACGATCATACGCCGGTCCTCCTCCGGCAGGATCAGATGGGTGCCAGCGACCGAGGCGATGACACCGCCGCGATCGATATCGCCGACCAGGATCACCGGCACGCCGGCGCGCGTCGCAAAGCCCATATTGGCAATGTCTCGGCTCCTGAGATTGATCTCGGCCGGCGAGCCGGCGCCCTCGACAATGACCAGATCGGCGCCCTCGCCGACCTTCGCCCAGGAGTCCAGCACCGCATCCATCAACCGGCCCTTCAGCGCCTGGTAGTCGCGCGCCCGCGCCTCGCCGAACACCTTGCCCTGCACGACAACTTGAGCGCCGACATCGGTCTGCGGCTTGAGCAGCACCGGATTCATGTGGATGGTCGGCGGCACGCCGCAGGCGATCGCCTGCAGCCATTGCGCGCGGCCGATCTCACCGCCGCTTGAATCGCCGGGAATATCGGCGACGGCGGCATTGTTCGACATGTTCTGCGGCTTGAACGGCCGCACTTTCAAGCCGCGGTTCTTCGCCGCGCGGCAAAGACCGGCGACGAGCACCGTCTTGCCGACATCCGAACCCGTGCCCTGCAGCATGATTGCCTTGGCCATATCAGCCCCTGCCCTGCGCAACGGTTCCGGTGATCGTCGACTTGGCTGCCAGCGGGCCGCCGCGCCAGAGATAGAGCGCCATCAGTGGCTCCTTGCCGGTGCGCATGGCGTGGCTGACGTCAGAGGCATGGTGGATCACCTCGCCCGCCGCTCGAAGGCGAAAACCGCCATCGCCCATGCGCCATTCGGTGCCGCCGGTAAGCGGGACGTAGATCTCCTCCGCGACATGGTGGTGATCGGGGTAGACGATGTCGGGCCCAAGGATCAGCAGGCCGGCCGCGACCTCTTCATTGACGAAATGACCGCGCGTGCCGAATACCTCCAGCCAGCCGTAATTGTCGATGAAAATCTTGCCGAAATCCGCTTCGCCATAGGTCTGGCCCCAGCGCAGATCGCCGCGACGCTGCGCAACCAGCCGCGCCAGCGGCTTGGCCGCAGCGGGAGCGAGTTCGACGATACGGTCGAGCAGGACGAGACAAGGCAGTGCATGCGGTTCGAGCGGCCGGCTTGGCATGTCCCAGCCGATTCGGGCCACGGCGTCGCGCACCAGCGCATCATCGAACGTCTGGAGATAGGCATGGAAGCGTCCAAGCAGTTCGTCGAAATTTGTCGTCACACTTTGCTCCAAAGCGCATTCGCACACAGCGGCTGCGCAGACGGTCGGGTTGCGCGGCGGCATCATTGGTCTAGATTGGACGGCGCGCAAAGCCAAAAACGACAGGCCAGCAGGCCGGAAACATCAGGGAGCACGCCATGGACGCCGCTGTCGATGCGGGCACCAGCCAGTTCGAACTCAACGAGGACCAGCGCGCCATCCAAGAGATGGCCGAGGCCTTCGCCGCCGATCGTGTGGCGCCGAACGCACTCGACTGGGATCGCAACAAATATTTCCCCGCCGACGTGATCCGCGAGACCGGCCCGCTCGGCCTTGGCGGCATCTATGTCCGCGACGATGTCGGCGGCTCGGGGCTCGGCCGGCTCGACGCCGTGCTGATCTTCGAGGCGCTTTCGCGTGCCGATCCGGCGTTTTCCGCCTTCATCTCGATCCACAACATGGCAGCATCGATGATCGACCGCTTCGGCAGCGACGAGCAGCGCCGGCGCTTCCTGCCGAAGCTGACCTCGATGGAATGGCTGGCAAGCTACTGCCTGACCGAGCCGGGCTCGGGCTCGGATGCGGCGGCGCTGAAGACGCGCGCGGTCAAAAGCGGCAGTGACTATGTGCTGAACGGCGCCAAGCAGTTCATCTCCGGTGCCGGCGACAGCGACCTCTATGTCGTCATGGCGCGCACCGGCGCCGACGGGCCGAAAGGCATTTCCACCTTCGTCGTGTCGAACGATGCGCCCGGCCTTTCCTTCGGCGCCAACGAACACAAGATGGGCTGGCACATGCAGTCGACCCGCCAGGTCGTCTTCGAGGACTGCAAGGTGCCGGCGGAAAACCTTTTGTCGGCAGAAGGCGCCGGCTTCGGCATCGCCATGGCCGGGCTCGACGGCGGCCGCTTGAACATCGCCGCCTGTTCGCTCGGCGGCGCGCAATCGGCACTCGACAAGGCTCTCGCCTACACCGCCGAGCGCAAGGCCTTCGGCTCGAAGATCAACCAGTTCCAGGCGCTGCAGTTCAAGCTCGCCGACATGGAGACCGAATTGCAGGCAGCACGCATCTTCCTCTACACCGCCGCCTCGAAGCTCGACCGCAAGGCGCCGGATGCCGGAAAATGGTCGGCGATGGCCAAGCGCTTCGTCACCGACACCGGCTTCAACGTCGCCAATGACGCCCTGCAGCTGCATGGCGGCTATGGCTATCTGCACGATTACGGCATCGAGAAGCTGGTACGGGACCTGCGCGTCCACCAGATCCTCGAAGGCACCAACGAGATCATGCGCGTCATCATCGCTCGCGCGCTGATCGGACGGTAAGGCAGTAGGCAGTAGGCAGTAGGCAGGAAGATGACCGGCAAGATCAATTCGTACAAGGATCTTATCGTATGGCAGCAGGCGATGGATCTGGCCGTCACCACCTACTCCTTGACCAAGGCATGGCCAAAAGAAGAATTGTATGGGTTGACCAGCCAAATTCGCCGCTCAGCAACCTCTATTCCTGCAAACATCGCGGAAGGTTATGGTCGAGACAACAGAGGCTCCTATCAGCAATTTCTCAGGATAGCCCAAGGATCGTTGAAGGAGTTCGAGACACACCTTCAGATCGCTGAACGCATTGGCCTTGCCACGCATGACCAAGCTTATCACGTACTGTTAGCGACCGAGGGCATCGGAAAAATGCTTCGCCAACTTATTAGCAAACTTGCGCCCGAATAGGTCGCCTACTGCCTACTGCCTACTGCCTACTGCCTACTGCCTACTGCCTACTGCCTGCCTTACCCAAACCGCGGAGTGCCATTATGACCACCATCGCCTTCATCGGCCTCGGCAATATGGGAAATCCGATGGCCGCCAACCTGGTCAAGGCCGGGTATGCCGTGCACGGCTTCGACCTGGTGCCGGAAAACCTCGTCATCGCCAGGGAGCACGGCGTCGTCATCATGGCCAATGCCGTTGCGGCGGTAAAGGATGCCGATGCGGTCATCACCATGCTGCCGGCCGGCAAGCATGTGCTGTCGGTTTACGCAGACATCGCGGCCAAGGCGAAAAAAGGCGCGTTGTTCATCGATTCCTCGACCATCGACGTCGAGTCGGCGCGAAAGGCCCATGCCACCGCGGCCAAGCACGGATTGCTGACGATCGACGCGCCGGTCTCCGGCGGGACGGGCGGTGCGGCGGCCGGCACGCTGACCTTCATGGCCGGCGGTTCGAAGGACGCCTTCGCCAAGGCCGAACCGATCCTCAAGCCAATGGCCGGCCGCATCGTTCATTGCGGCGACGACGGCGCCGGGCAGGCGGCGAAGATCTGCAACAACATGATTTTGGGCATTTCGATGATCGGCGTTGCCGAGGCCTTCGTGCTGGCGGAAAAGCTCTGCCTGTCGCACCAGGCGCTGTTCGACGTCGCCTCGACCTCGTCCGGCCAGTGCTGGTCGCTGACCACTTACTGCCCGGTGCCCGGCCCTGTGCCGACATCGCCCGCCAACAATGGCTATAAGCCCGGGTTTGCAGCGGCACTGATGCTGAAGGACCTGAAACTGTCGCAGGAGGCCGCACAGAGCGTCGGTGCGGCAACGCCGCTCGGCGCCGAGGCAGCCCAGCTTTATGCGCTGTTCAACGCACAAGGCAATGCCGGCGCGGATTTTTCCGGCATCATCAATTTCCTGCGCGGTGACCCTGCGTAAGGTCAAATTTCATAGTTTTCGATCTGCCCAAAGCGGAAAGTCGGCAAATTTAGGTTTGCTTAAGCTCTTGCTAACCCTGCAGTAACGATGTGCGTTTAAAACGGATTGCGAGGCGGACATCCGCCCGGCGCTCCGGATCAGGTCTCGCGTACCGGAGCCCGTAAGTTTCGCCGTAAGTTTCGCAAGTGTATTGTTGGCGAAGCACCATGCGTATCTGGCAAAGCCGCGTTCCGATGGAGCGCGGTTTTTGCGTTTTCGCCATGTCGTCGGAGCTATATTCCGATTGCCGCGTCGCTGATGCGGCCCTTCGGTGCTGTCTCAGTTTGAATTTCCGCTCACGACCCCCACATGAATTTCGGCTCGCTACCATTTCCACCGAGCGGGCTCGAAAGCTTGAAGGCAACCCAGTTGCAGACATAGTCGCGAAGACTATTTCATTAGAGGCTATACGGCCGCACGAATCTCTTCACATATTGAGGTCCCGCAATGGCGCACGAGCCTCGAAAAAGACCATTATTCCGCAAGCTCGATAATCATCTATTGCGGGTGAGCGACCTCGATGCAGCCGTATCGTTCTATGGGGATCGTCTCGGTCATGCGCTCGTTTGGCGGGACGATGAAGCCGCCGGCTTTGCGCTGCCTGAAACCGATGCGGAGCTGGTTGTCCATCTTCATATCGGTCCCGAGACCGACATCCTGGTCGATAACGTGGACGACGCGTTTGAGGAATTCTTGGCCGCCGGCGGTGAGGCTGTGCAACCGCCATTCGAGATCGCGGTCGGGCGGTGCGCCCGTGTCCGCGATCCTTTCGGCAACATTGTTGTGATCTTGGACCAATCGAAAGGGATGTTGGTCACTGACGCGAAGGGGCACGTCATCGGTGTCAAGGCGGGCCAGTGATCACGCGTGGTCGTCGATACTGCCAACAGCCTCGCCTGGCGAACTCTTCGCCATAAAGCGGCATTCAAACTCCGGGCGCCCGATTACCGGACGCCCGGCGATCGTTCCATCTTACCGCTTGCGCAAATCTGCTTCGGCCAGGTCGAGCGCCCTGGCGATGCGGTCGCAGGCCATGTCGATCGTCTCGCGCGTCCAGATCAGCGGCGGCGACAGGATCATCGTGTCGCCGGTGGCGCGCAGCATCATGCCTTGGGCAAGGGCGTGGTCGCGAACCATCACCGCCGCGCTGCCGGCCGGCAGGAAGCGCTCCTTGGTCACCTTGTCCTTGACGATCTCGATCGCCCCCATCAGCCCGAACGAGCGCACCTCGCCAACCAGATCATGCCCACCGAAACGTTCCTGCAGCGCCCTGGCGAAGTAAGGCCCGGTGTCGTTCCTGACGCGCTCGACCAGGCCCTCGCGCTCGATGATCTCGAGGTTCTTCAGTGCCACCGCGCAGGCCACCGGATGCCCGGCATAGGTGTAGCCGTGATAGAATTCGCCGCCCTTTTCGACCAGCGTCGCCGCGATGCGGTCGCCGACAAGCAGCGCCGACAGCGGCTGATAGCCGGAGGTCAGCGCCTTGGCCGTGGTGATGGTGTCGGGCTCGACATCGAAGGCTTGTGCGGCGAACCACTCGCCGGTGCGGCCATAGCCGGTGATAACCTCGTCCAGCATCAGCAGGACATCGTATTTGCGGCAAATGCGCTGCACCTCCGGCCAGTAGCTCATCGGCGGGATCTTCACCCCGCCTGCCCCCATCACCGGCTCGCCGATGAAGGCGGCGACCTTATCGGCGCCAGCTTCGAGGATCGCGTCCTCGACCGCTTTTGCCGCGCGCAGGCCGAAATCATGGTCGCTTTCGCCGGGCAGTGCGAGCTCGTACGCATAGGGCATCATCACGTGGACGATGTTGGGCACGGCGCCGCCGAGCTGGTTGTGCATCAAATCCATGCCGCCGAGCGAGGCACCGGCTATGGTCGAGCCGTGGTAGCCCATCTTGCGCGAGATGATGCGGTTCTTCTCGGGGCTGCCTTCCAGCACCCAATAGTGGCGGACGAGGCGCAGCGCCGTGTCGTTGGCCTCCGAACCGGATGAGCCGTAGAACACCTGGTTGATGTGCCTTGGCGCGATCTCCGCCAGCTTTTTCGACAGCAGAACCGGCGTCGGCGTCGAGCATTTGAAGAAGGAGTTGTAGTAGGGCAATTCCTTCATCTGGGCGTAGGCGGCGTCGGCAAGCTCGTCGCGGCCGTAGCCGACATTGACGCACCATAGCCCGGCCATGCCGTCGAGGATTTCCGTCCCTTCGGCATCGTAGATGAACGGACCGTTGGCGTGAGTGATGATGCGCGAGCCGGTCTCGCGCATCTCCTTGTGGTCGGTGAACGGATGAAGGTGATGCGCGGCATCGATCTGCTGAAGCTGCTTCAGCGAATAATTCTGGTAGGTCATGTCTGGTCTTTCCTCTTGAACCAATCCGGCAGCTTTCGCGCCGGGGCGGATTCGTTAGAGGACAGCGGGCGGCGAATAGCCGATACGGGCGCACAGCCGCAACAGCTCGGCGCGAAGCGTGCGCGGCGACGGCGTCACCGCCACCCCAAATGCGCACCCCGATTTCGCCAGCCGAGCCATGCATGTACCTTAGGCTGCCTCCAGCCCTCAGTTCAAGCCGTACCGGTCAAGCGATGTCGGTCAATTGGTGCCAGTCAGGGCCCGCTGCAGGAAGACGTACTTCATCGCCGCCTGTGCGGCCTGCGGCCGCCGATCGCCGCGCCCG
Organism: Mesorhizobium sp. M1399; assembly: GCF_040317735.1. Lineage (NCBI taxonomy): Bacteria > Pseudomonadati > Pseudomonadota > Alphaproteobacteria > Hyphomicrobiales > Phyllobacteriaceae > Mesorhizobium > Mesorhizobium sp. M1399. The sequence continues at coordinate 248,971 of NZ_JAMYKZ010000008.1, read as the reverse complement.
CCATGCCCGCCCTCGGTCTCTTCGAAGAACAGCGTCTTGCCATGGCCCGCCGCCTGCAGCCGCGCCGCCATCTTGCGGGCATGGCCGGGATGGACGCGGTCGTCGGCAGTCGAGGTCGTCAGCAGTACCGGCGGATAGGCTGCATCCGTGTCTACATGCTGGTAGGGCGAATAGGAGGCGAGCCAAGCTGCCTCTTCCGGCTTCGCCGGATCGCCATACTCGGCCATCCATGACGCGCCGGGCGGCAGCTCGGTGTAACGCAGCATGTCGAGCAGCGGCACGTCGATGATCACCGCGCCGAACAATTCCGGGCGTTGCGTCAGCGAGACGCCAGTCAGCAAGCCCCCGTTCGAACCGCCCTGGATGCCCAGCGTGGCCGGTGTGGCGATGCCGCGTTTGACCAGATCTTGCGCCACCGCTGCGAAATCGTCGAATGCATTCTGGCGATTGGCCTTGAGCGCCGCCTGGTGCCAGTTCGGGCCGAACTCGCCGCCGCCGCGGATGTTGGCCTGCACATAGGCATTGCCCTTCTCCAGCCACAGCCTGCCGCGCACGCCGGCATAGCCGGGCAGCAGCGGCACTTCGAAGCCGCCATAGCCGTAAAGCAATGTCGGCACCGGCCCGTCCTGGTCGCGCCGCCTGACGACGAAGTACGGGATCATCGTGCCGTCCTTCGAGCGCGCCTCGAACTGTTCGGAGACCAGGGACGACGCATCGAAGCGCGCCGGCTGCGACTTCACCGTTGCCAGCGCCGCGGCATTATCGTCCGACCAGATGATCGAGCTCGGCGTCAGGAAATCGGTGAAGGAGAAGGAGACGCTGGAGCCGAAATGCTCGGCATGGCTGATGCCGACATTGCCGTTTTCGGGCAATGCAACGGGCTTGAACTCCCAGCCGCTGTCGCTGCGCTCGCCGGCGATGACCTTGCCGCGCACATTGTCCATCAAATTGATGAACAGCCGGGCCTGCGTGCGGGCGATGCCGGCGATCGAGACACGGTGCGCCGGCTCGAGCACGATATCGATGGATCCGAACAGACCGGTTTCGATCCAGCGCTCGAAATCGAGTGAATAGAGCCCGTCGGGCTTGCACAGCGTGCCGTCCGGCGCCGTCCACGGGGTACGCACGCCGAAGACAAGCTGGCCCTTGAACAGCGCCGTATCGGTGACGTCGTCCGGCAACGGGATGCGCCGGTTCTCGCCAGAAGGCAGCCGCAGGAAACTGTGCGAGGCGAAGAAGTCGAGCGTCCGGGCCAGGAAGACGTGGCGCCTGTCACCGTCGAATTCGACGGATCCGCCGGCGGCGAGATCCTGCTTCAGCGCCTCGAAGATCGGCATCGCCGCTTCCAGTGGCGTGCCGCGCCGCCAGAGCTTGACCACGCGCGGATAGCCGGACTGGGTCTTGTCGTCCTCCTCGAAGGCGGCGGAAACGATGACCGTGTCCTCGTCCAGCCAGCTGAAGTTCGATTTCGAGGCGGGAGCACGAAAGCCACCCTCGACGAAGGACCTGCTTTCGATATCGAATTCGCGCATCTCGCTGGCATCGCCGCCATCCGGCGACAGGCTGAGCAGGCAGCGGCTGAAATCGGGGTAAAGCCGGCTGGCGCCGCTGAACACCCATTTCACCCCCTCTTCCGCCGCCAGACTGTCGAAGTCAATGATCGTCTGCCAATCCGGCTTGTCGGTCTTGTAGGACGCGACGGTGGTGCGCCGCCAGAGGCCGAGTACGTTCGTGCGGTCCTGCCAGAAATTATAGACATGGCCGTTGATAGCGGCCCCGACGGCGATGTTATCCTCGGCCGTCATCAGGTCGAGCGCGGTCTGGAACGTTGCCTGGTAGGACGGGTCACCCTGCAATTCGGCGACAGTGATTTCATTCTGGCGATGAACCCAGTCGAGCGCTCGCTGGTCAGTCCTGCCCTCCAGCCAGAGGAAGGGATCTTCGGCCGCCGGATCCGGTTGGGCCTGGCTGTTCAATTTGGTCATGAGGTCTCCGGTTGAGTCGGGCGTCGGCATCGCCAAGATCGACACGGGGCCGCTAATATTCAAGTCATTGCGTCAGAACGGCGACTTCAGGCATTCACACCATCCGCCTTCGAATGACCGTTACAAGCGCCAGCGCCAGGCAAATGGCGCCAAGCGTGAGCGGCAGGCCGCCTGCGCCAACAACATCCATGGCGCCGCCCGCCAGCGGCGGCACGGCGATGCCGCCGACGCCCCACATCAGCGAAAAGGCGGCGTTGCCGGCGACCAGCGCCGAGCCGGTGAACCGCTCGCCGAGCTCGATGATCGACATCGTGTAGATGCCGTAGGAAACCGCACCCCAGATGAAGACGCATGGCCATATGAGCGGCGTCTCGATGAGAACCGGCAACAGCACGCATCCGAGCACCGTCACCGCCACACAGATGAACCGCACCAGCCGCGCCGTCAGTCGTTCCGCCAACAGGCCGAGCGGCACCTGCATAGCGATGTTGCCGGCGATCATCACCGACAGCAGCGCCGACATGCGCGCTTCGGCGATGCCGTAATGCGTTCCGTAGACCGGCAGCAAGGCGAGCACTGCCTGTTCGAAACCAGCGGCCACCACGACCGCCGACAACAGCAGCCACGCCTGCGGCACGAATCCCAGCACCGAAACCCGGTGCCCGCTCTCGTCGACCCTCGGCAGCCGTGCCAGCACCGAGGCAAGGCAGGCGCCGCAAAACAGGAATGCGCCGATGCCGACCAGAAACGGCGGCCATCCCACGGTGCCGACCGCAAGCAGGCACAGCGGCCCCGCCGCAAAGCCCGCCGAAATGATCGTCGAATAGATGCCCATGACGCGGCCGCGGCGTGCTGGCGGCGCCAGTGCGATCACCCAGACTTCGCTCAGCACGTAGAGCGGGTTGGTGACCCCACCGATCAAAAAGCGCAGCGGAAACCACAGATAGACATTTTGCGTCCAGCCGATCAGCGCCAGCACCAGCGCGGAAAGTGCCGCGCAAGTAAGCGCGGTGCGCCCGGCCCCGAAACGGCGCGACAGAGCCGGGACCAGCGGCGAGGAGACGATGAAGCCGATCGGCGTCATTGCCGCCGACAGGCCTATCATGGCCGGCGAGACGCCCTGGCGCTGCAGGATGAAGCTCAACAGCGGATAGCTCAGCCCTTGCGCAATGGCGAACACCGAGACGGTTGCGATCACGCCGGTGATGGCCGCCCATTGCACTGTCTCGCCGCTGTTCTGTTCCGCCCGGTCCATGATGCAGGATTAGCGTTTCGGTTCCGTCGCAGTAAGCACCGGCAACGAAAACCGCTTGCGCCAGCCGGAACGCGATCAAGAGGCTGACGATCCCGCCGGCTGCCCCCAGGGCATGTCGCTTCCCTCGTCCTAGTGGTCGCCGCCTCCGCAATGGCCGGAGGGCCGGCAGTCCATTATGCCGCCGCATTGCCGCAGCGTACGAGGACTATCATGACCGCCGCCCTTCAGCCCGCCGAACCGGCACTGGCAAACGACCGCGCCCGTCGCGGCGGCCGCGCGGGGAAGCGTGCCGGCGGATCGGCGGCGTTCGACCAGCCGCCGTTTCGCCAGTTGAAGAACCCGCTGACGCCGACCCGGCTGGTTTCCGAGGACGAGCTGGAATCCATCCACCTCGCCTCTCTGCGCGTGCTGCGGGAAATCGGCGTCGACGTGCTGCATGACGAAGCGCGGCGCATCATGAAGGCGCATGGCGCCGATGTCCGCGAAGGCAGCGAGCGGGTGCGCTTCGACAGCGACATGATCCTGGAACTGGTTGCGCACTGCCCGCCGGAATTCACCATCCACGCCCGCAACCCGGCGCACAATGTGCGCTTCGGTGGCGATAATCTGATCATCTCGATGATGGCGTCGGCACCCAATTGCTCCGACGTCGACCGCGGCCGCCGGCCGGGCAACCAGCAGGACTATCGCAACTTTCTCAAGCTTGCGCAGATGCACAACATATTGAATTGCACGGGCGGTTATCCGGTGGAGCCGATCGACATCCATCCGTCCGTGCGCCACCTCGAATGCATCCGTGACCTCGCCACGCTGACCGACAAGATGTTCCACATCTATTCGCTCGGCAAAGAGCGCAACGTCGACGGCATCGAGATCACCAGAATCGCACGTGGCATCAGCCACGAGCAGTTGCTTGCGGAGCCGTCGGTGTTCACCATCATCAACACCAATTCGCCGCTCAAGCTCGACGTGCCGATGATGGAAGGCATCATCCAGATGTCGAGCAAGGGCCAGGTGGTCATCGTGACGCCGTTCACCCTGTCGGGCGCCATGGCGCCGGTGACGATTGCCGGCGCGCTGGTGCAACAGAATGCCGAGGCGCTGTCCGGCATCGCCTTCGCACAGATGGTGCGCAAGGGCGCGCCTGTCGGCTACGGCGGCTTCACCTCGAATGTCGACATGAAGTCCGGCGCGCCGGCCTTCGGCACGCCGGAATATATGAAGGCGCAGCTGGTCGGCGGCCAGCTCGCCCGCCGCTACAACATCCCCTACCGCACCTCCAACACCTGCGCCGCCAACACCGTCGACGCGCAAGCCGCCTATGAAAGCGTGTTCTCGCTGTGGGGTGCCATCCAGGGCGGCGGTAATCTGATGATGCATGCCGCCGGCTGGCTCGAAGGCGGCCTGCGCTGCTCCTATGAGAAGACCATCCTCGACATAGACCTGTTGCAGATGGTCGCCGAGTTCCTGACGCCGCTCGATCTTTCCGACGAGGCGCTCGGTTTCGACGCCATCCAGTCGGTCGGCCCCGGCGGCCATTTCTTCGGCACCCAGCACACGCAGGACCGCTACAAGACCGCCTTCTATGCGCCGATCATTTCGGACTGGCGCAATTTCGAGAGTTGGGCGGAGGCTGGGTCACCGACCGCGCTCGAAAAAGCCAATCGCGTCTGGAAGGAGCGGCTGGCCTCCTATGAAGAGCCTTATATGGACCCGGCGATCCGCGAGGAGCTCAATGCTTTCGTCGACAAGCGCCGGGCCGAAGGCGGCGCCCCGACCGATTTCTGATCATCTGATGAGTAGTCGACCCCCACTCCGTCGCGCATAGCTCGACACCAAACCCCCGATCGACGGGGTAGAGGAAGGGCGCGAAACGATTCCAGTTGGCGCCCTTCCTTTCCCCCCGGAGGGGGGAGAGGTGGCGCCGCGAAGCGGCGACGGAGTGGGGGAAGCCGTTCATGAAACGCGCAGCCGCCGCAAAACAGGCACAACCCAGCGAGCGCGTAGCCTGCGGCAAGCAGGCAATCAGGCCGAAGCACTGCTTTGGCCTGAACTAAAGGCGCGCAAGCTTGGCGGCTATCGCTTTACGCGTCAGTTCTCCATCGGCGCCTTTTTTGCAGACTTTGTCTGCCGCGAAAAATGGCTTGTTGTTGAAGTCGACGGACAACAGCACGCCGGCAGTTCATATGACCGCCGCCGCGATGATTTCATGCGCGCCCAAGGCTACTCGATCCTGCGTCTTTGGAGCCATGACGTCCTGAAACATCGTACTTCCGTCTGTGAAACCATTCTTGCCGCGCTTGATGGCAGGCTGGCCGAAAACATCGCTGTATTCGATTTCCGCTTTGTTTTCGCGCCCCGCTCACTCGATTCAATCTCTTCAAAAACGGAACTATCTTCATGAAATCTCATGCAAAAGCGGTTGTTATCGGCGGCGGCGTCGTTGGCTGCTCGGTGCTCTATCATCTGGCCAAGGCCGGCTGGACCGACATCATGCTGATCGAGCGTTCGGAGCTCACCTCCGGCTCGTCCTGGCATGCGGCGGGCGGCTTTCATACGCTGAACGGCGATCCCAACGTCGCCAAGCTGCAGGCCTATACGGTGCAGCTTTACAAGGAGATCGAGGAGATTTCCGGCCAATCCTGCTCGCTGCACCTGACCGGCGGCGTCATGATGGCCGACACGCCAGAGCGCATGGACTTCCTTCGCCTCGCCCATGCCAAGGGCCGCTATCTCGGCATGGACACCGAACTGATCACGCCGTCCGAAGCCAAGGCGATGTTCCCGCTGATGGACGAGACGAATTTCGTCGGCGCTATGTGGGATCCAGTCGAGGGCCACCTCGACCCTTCCGGCACCACCCACGCCTATGCCAAAGCCGCCCGGAAGCTCGGCGCCGAGATCGTGCTGCGCAACCGCGTCGTCGAACTGACGCAGGAGGTCGACGGCACCTGGAACGTCGTCACCGAGCAAGGCACGATCAAAGCCGAGCATGTCGTCAACTGCGGCGGCCTTTGGGCGCGCGAGATCGGTCGCATGGTCGGCGTCGAGCTGCCGGTGCTGGCGATGGAGCACATGTATCTCCTGACCGAGCCGATGCCGGAGGTCGAGGAATTCAACAAGTCGACCGGGCGCGAGATGATCGGCGTGCTCGACTTCAAGGGCGAGATCTATACCCGCCAGGAACGCAACGGCATCCTGCTCGGCACCTATGAAAAAGCCTGCAAGCCGTGGTCGCCGGTCAACACGCCATGGGATTTCGGCCACGAGCTGCTGCAGCCCGACATCGACCGCATCGCGCCGTCGCTCGAGATCGGCTTCAAGCATTTTCCCGGCATCGAGAAAGCCGGCATCAAGCAGATCATCAACGGCCCCTTCACCTTCGCGCTCGACGGCAACCCGCTCGTTGGCCCTGTGCAGGGCCTGACCAATTTCTGGTGCGCCTGCGCCGTCATGGCCGGCTTCAGCCAAGGCGGCGGCGTCGGCTTGGCGCTGTCGAACTGGATGGTCCATGGCGACCCCGGCTTCGACGTCTGGGGCATGGACGTTGCGCGCTTCGGCGAATGGGCAACGCTGCGCTATACCAACGCAAAGGTGCGCGAAAATTATTCGCGCCGTTTCTCCATCCGCTTTCCCAACGAGGAATTGCCGGCGGCAAGACCGGCGCAGACGACCCCGCTTTACGACACCATGCTCGCCAACAACGCCGTCATGGGCGACAGCTGGGGTCTCGAAACCCCGCTCTGGTTCGCGCCGAAAGGCTCGGAGCCGAAGGACATCGTGTCCTTCCACCGCTCGAATGATTTCGGCGCGATCGGCGAGGAAGTGTGCGCCACACGCGAGAGGGTCGGCGTCACCGAGATCGCCAACTTCGCCAAATACGAAGTCTCCGGACCTGGGGCCGAGGATTTCCTCAACCGGCTGATGACCAACCGCATGCCGAAGACCGGCCGCATCGTGCTGACGCCGATGCTGAACGAGTTCGGCAGACTGATCGGCGACTTCACCATCGCCAAGGCGGGCGAAGAACGCTTCATGATCTGGGGTTCTTCGGCCGCGCAAAAATATCACATGCGCTGGTTCGAGAAGCATCTGCCGAAGGACGGTCCAAGGGCGTCGGAGGTGCGCATCCACCGCTTCGACCAGACGCTGGTTGGCCTCTCCATCGCCGGGCCGAAATCGCGCGACCTGCTGCAGAAACTGGTCGACGTCGACATCTCGACCAAGGCCTTCCGCTTCATGGATTTCCGCGAGATGGCGGTCGGCGGCGCGCCCTGCATGGTCAACCGCATCACCTACACCGGCGATCTCGGCTATGAGATCTGGATGGCGCCGGCCTATCAGCGTCTGGTCTACAAGGCGATCAAGGAGGCCGGCGAAGAGTTCGGACTTGTTGATTTCGGCATGCGCGCCCTGCTCTCGATGCGGCTTGAAAAGAACTTTCCGACCTGGTTCCGCGAGCTACGTCCGATCTACGGACCGTTCGAAGGTTCGATGGACCGCTTTATCAAGCTGGAGAAGAACGATTTCATCGGCCGCGAGGCAGCGGCCAAGGAACAGGCGGCAGGGCCGAAGCTGCGCCGCGTTTCCTTTATCGTCGATGCTGCGGATGCCGACGTCATGGGCGACGAGCCGATCTGGGCCAAGGTCGGCGACAAGGATTTCGGCACGGTAGAAAAGCCGCATGGCTATGGCGCGCCGCGCTTCGACGCGGGCGGCAAGGAAGTGCGCGGCTCGAACGCCGCTGAAGGCGCGTCTGCCGTGCGCGGTATTGTCGACGGCAACTGGCGCGTGGTCGGCTGGGTCACCTCCGGCGGCTATGCGCATTATGTCGAGAAGTCGATGGCGCAAGGCTACGTACCGGCAGTGCTTGCCGAAAACGAGAGCGCCGGGCTGTTCGAGATCGAGATCCTTGGACACCGGCGGTCGGCGCGCATCAACGTCGAGCCGCCCTTCGATCCGAGTGGCGAAAAGATGCGAACGTAGGTGCAGCCAGCCGGTCGCATTGTGCGGAGCACGCTCTTCATGCTAGCCCAGCCGGCAACTGTGCCGGCAGGGGCGATGAGACTTCCTTGAAGTACGACATGAAATGGGCCGAGTGGCTGGCCGAGGGACGGATCGGCCCCTTCCCGGCGGCGATCGTCATGGTCGCGGCTTATTTTGCCTTGCAGACCATCATACTGTCCCTGTTGAGCTCTTGGGCGGGAACCGGCGTCGGCATCGACGATGCGGAGCAGCTGATCTATGTACCGTATCTCTGGGCTGGATATGGCGGCTCGCAACCACCTCTCTACACCTGGATCAATTGGCTGGCCGCGCATGTTTTCGGCACCAGTATCTTCACGCTGAAGCTCGTCAAATACTCAGTGCTGTTCCTCGCCGCCTGCAGCGTGTTCGCCGCCATGCGGCGGTTCGGCTACACCAAGGCGACAGCGGCGGCGGCCATGTTCGGCCTGTTTACGATCCCGCAGGTCGTCTGGGAATCGCAGCGCGCTTTGTCGCATTCCGTCGCCGTCGTCGGCTTCTGCTCGCTGCTCCTGCTCACCATGGCCTATCTTCTCGAGCGGCGTAGCATGATTGCCTATGCGGCGTTTGGCCTGGCCACGGCGGCGGCAATTCTTGCCAAGTATAACGATGTCTTCCTCGTGGTGGCCCTTGTTGCGGCAGCGCTGTCGCTGCGCGAATTGCGCAGCGCCATCCTTGATCCAAAGTTCGCAATCAGCATAGCGGTCGCGATATTGGTGCTGGCACCAACCACCTATTGGAGCCTCATGCATCCCGCCGATTTATTGTCGAGAGGCGAGAAGTTCGGAATAGACCCGCAACAAGGGCGCATCGCGGCGGCCTTTGTCGGCGCCGGCAAGTTTGTCATGGGGACCTTCAATTTCGCGGTCTTGCCGGTGCTCGTTTCCGCGCTGGCCTTCGGGGTGGCGAAGTTCCGTTTCTCCGAGCGGCACCCGAAACGTCCGGCCAGGGAAATTCTGTTGTGGCGTAGCTTGGCGCTCGGCTTGGCTATGCTGGCAATACTTGTGCTGGCCACCGGCGTGACGGTTGTCAAGGACCGCTGGCTGCTGCCGGTCCTGTTCATGTTGCCGCTGGCCATCGTCGCCACTATGGAACGGCTGGCGCCGCGCGGCAGGAATGCGCAGCTCCTGGTGATCGCGGCTGGAGCGATCATCGCCGTGTTGCTCGCGCCCGCCACTTGGTACGTCCAGATAAACGGGACCAGTGGCCTCTCCCGCATGATCCGCTTGGATTACCCGGCCCTCTATCGCCAACTGACCGCGGACGGACCGGTGAAAACTGCAATATCCGACGGTGCATGGGTCGGCAACCTGCGGCTGGTCGACGAAAAACTGGTCGCACTTGACCAGGAAGTGCCTAATTTCGAAACGCTGATGCGGGGGCCGGCCGTACTCGTCTGGCTTGATCACGACGATCCGCGGCCGGTCATTTTGGACCAGCTCAAAGCGGCCGGCTATGAGCCGGACGGCCAACCGCGGCAAATCATGGTTCCGCTGTTGCGTGGCACCGACAAGTCCGCCCGGCCCGGCGCATTCGTCCGACTGAAGAGAATGGAAGGAGCCATGGCGCCCAAGGAAGGCGCTGGCGAAGGAGTCGAGGGTGGACAGGAATCCGACTGACCGGCCCCGTCATCATCGCAAGATCATGCCGTTCGAGCCGGAGGACTCGATCGATGCGCTGCGCAAAAAATCGCGCCTGAAGGCCGCTGAACTCAACCAGCATCTGCTGGGCTATGGTGCGCTGGCGGAAGCCGAGTGGCAGGCGGCGGGTATTGACGCTCCTGACTTGCGCGCCATGCGCCGATACCGGCTCGAGCGCATCCGCGCCGAGCTGAAGCGCCGCGACTATGCGGGAGCCCTGCTCTACGATCCGGTCAACATCCGCTACGCGACCGATGCGACCAACATGCAGCTCTGGGTCGCGCACAATCCGACCAGGCATTGTTTCGTCGCCACCGATGGGCCGGTGGTACTGTTCGACTATTTTTCCTGTGAGCACCTTTCCGACCATTCCGGCGTCGTCGACGAGGTGCGGCCGGCGGTGTCGTGGGCGTATCTCTACAGCGGCGAGTTGACCGGGCAAAAAGTCCGCCGCTGGGCAGCCGGCATCGCCGAGCTGGTACTGGAACATGGCGGCGGCAATCGCCGTATCGCGGTCGATCACATCAATCCCGAGGGCATCGAGGAACTCGCCCGTCTCGGCATTTCGACCGGCAATGGCGAGGCGGTGATGGAAAATGCGCGGCTGATCAAATCGCCCGACGAGATCCTTGCCATGCGCCGGGCGATCGTCGCTTGCGAGGCGGCGATGGGCGAGATGGAGCAGGCGCTGAGACCTGGTATTTCCGAGAACGAATTGTGGGCCGAACTCCATCGCGGCAACATCGCGCGCGGCGGCGAATGGATCGAAACCCGGCTCCTGTCGTCGGGTCCGCGCACCAATCCGTGGTTCCAGGAGTGTTCGTCGCGGACGATCGAGGCCGGCGATCTCGTCGCCTTCGACACCGACCTGATCGGTCCTTACGGCTTCTGCGCCGACCTGTCGCGCACCTGGCTTTGCGGTGACGCGCCGCCGTCGCAGGAACAGCGTGACCTGTTTCAGATCGCTGCCGACCAGATCGCCCACAACACCGAACTGATGCGGCCGGGCATATCCTTCCGCGATCTCGTCGAGGGCTCGTCGGTGCCGCCGGGAGACTGCTTCCCGGCGCGCTACGGGGTGCTCTATCACGGCGTCGGCCTGGCCGACGAATACCCGACATTGCCGCATGCCGGCGACTGGACCGACGACACGCCGGACGGCGTGCTTGTGTCAGGCATGGTGCTGTGCGTCGAGAGCTACATCGGCAGGCTTGGCGCCTACGAAGGCGTCAAGATCGAGGAACAGATCCTGATCACCGACACCGGCAACGAGAAGCTTTCGACCTATCCGCTCGACAATCGGCTGCTTGGGGGCTGAGCGAACCTAATGCATGTCGCGCAAAAGTGTGCAGCGGTTTTGCGATAACGACATGCGTAAAACAAGAATTTAAAGCGCGTCGCATGAGGCCGACCGGACGCGACGCGCTTTATGTGAGCGCCTCGATCTCCTCGCGCATCATGGCGACGATCGTTTCCGGCGTCCTGCTGGCCGTGATGAACGGCAATCCTTTGCGCCGCCTTGTCCAGCCGACGACCGTCATCTTCTGCGCTGCAGGCTCGAAACGCTGCGCCAGCGCCCAGCTCTCGCAGTCGATCGCCGCGACGTCGGCCCTGCCCTCGGCAACAGCAACAATCGAAGCGCGGTGCCCCCAGCTTTCGCTCAGCGCGGAAAAGATATCCAAACTCTCGCCCAGTGCTTGCAGGTCGCGTGTCGGCGCGATGATGCCCGACATGGAATCGAGGCTGTTGAAGGTGAAACGTTTGCCGCGAAGCTGATCGAGCGGAATGACGGCGCCGCCGTCGGCCGGCGACCTTGCCGGCGGTGCCTCGCCCGCCCTCATGACGATGGCGCTCGAATAGAGTTCGCCCTGTCCGCCCTCAAAGGCGTCGTAGCGCGGCTGGCCGACGAGGTGGACACGCTGCGACAGGCCGAGTTCCATCGGTCCCCAGCAGGTTTGCGCAAAGAGCAGCGCCGGGTGCAGCCAGAGCCGGTGAAAATCCAGTTCGTCCAGCGGCAATGTCGCCGGATCGGGCGCGATGAGTTTTCCCTTATCGTCGCGAATACCGCCAGGCACCGGGGGCAAATCGCCATTGCGGCGGATAATCGTCTCCGGCGCATCGATGCCTTTTTGTCTGAAAGCATCGCGCAGCCGCGCCCATTCTGCGTCGACCTCGTCCCGCGCTTCCGGCCAGTCGTACATCGGCAAAGCCGCAATGAATTCGCTCATGCCGGGATTTGACCGTTATGCAGGGAAATTGACAAGGTCAGGAAAGCGTTGCCCGCGCGGCAGCGCCTGCAATGCCGCGAGGATCATTCCTTCGGCGGCTCGGCGGGTACCGGTGCGCTGCCAAGCCCATTGAGGCTGCGTGCCCTGACGCGCGGCTTGAACGCGCGTCCTGGTTCCGGCATGCGCCGCAGCACGGGATGGACGATCGGTTCCTTCGCCTTGAAGGCATAGGCCTTGAGCAGCGCGAAATAGTTCGGATAGGCGTAGCCATTGTTCATCCGCAGCCACTCGTCGCGGCGGTCGCGAAACAGCTTCGGCAGCCTGTACCAGGCCACCGTCGGGCTCTTGTGATGGACGAAATGCAGATTGTTGTTGAGGAACAGGAAGGACAGCGGCGAGCGCTCGACGATGATCGTGCGGCCTTCCGGATGTTCAGACCATTGATGCTCGGCGTAGGTGCGGATCGAAATCAGCGACTGCCCAAGCCACACCGGCACCAGTATGTAGAGCCACAACGGCATGCCGAAGCCGAACTGCACGACAGGCAACACTACGGCGAGGCCGATCGCATGCAGCAGCCATGCCTTGCAGATGGAATTGTCGCCCGCGGCAACCTGCCTGGCGTCGTCGATGAAGAAGCCGATGCAGGAGAGCCACGGACCGAGCACCAAACGCCCGAGCATCGTGTTGTTGACCTTCAGCAGGAACTTCATAGCCGACGGCAGCTCTTCGTGCTGCCAGAGCGCCTTGTAATAGCTTTCGGGATCGTCGAGCGGATCGGTCAGGCGCTCGTCTGCATGGTGGCGCAGATGAATGGTCTTGAACCGGCGAAACGGCCAGACAAGGCCAATCGGCAGGAACACAACGGCTTCGTTGAGCCGCGCGTTCCGGGTTGGGTGGCCGTGCAGGGCCTCGTGCATCAGCGAGGATTGCAGCGCCGCAATCAGGGCCAGAAGGGCGAGCGCCAACAGCGGGTAGGATGGCCAGAGCAGAAAGCCGGTAGCGAGCCAGCCGCCGTAGCAGAAAAGTGCGAGAAACACCGTCGGCCATTCGATGGTCGCCGCGCCATGTCGCCTGTTGCCCATGCTCGTCATGCTATCGACCACTGCCTTCCAGTCGCCGGAACCCGTTTGATTCCTGACAGCATTGTGTCAGGAGCGTTGCATTGCTGCAACGCGATAAAGCGCACAAACTGTTGCGATTGCGCATTTTCAGCTGCATATGTTATGCATTGTAAACAACGCACCGGATTCATTTACGCCTGAAGCTCCGCGTTCGCGGCTTCAGCGCAAATTTTTCCTCCTATCGGGTGGGGTGGCGATTTGGACAAGCGCGACCTGTCGACGATCTTTCGCGAGCGCCTGAAAATGCTCTTGACAAGGTCCGATCTGAACCAGTCGGCCTTCGCCGCCGCGGTTGGCATCGACCGTTCGGCGCTGTCGCAGCTGCTCTCCGGCGCCTCGACCCGCCTTCCCCGCGCCGAAACGCTGCTCAACATCGCCGCCGAATTCAAAGTCTCGCTCGACTGGCTGCTCGGCCTCAGCCAGGACGAGGGCGTCACCGGTGAAATCCGCGAGAGCCTTGAGATCGAGGAGGCGCCGGACGGCTTCGACCGCACGCTGCTGGCTCGCTGGCATGCCGAGGCGGCGGGAACGAAAATCCGCTACGTCCCGGCCGGCATTCCCGATCTTCTGCGCACCGAGGCGCTTGTCGACTATGAAGCCGTCATCGCCAACAAGAGCCGCGAGGCACAGGCCGGCGAAACGCAGTACCGCATCGACTACAACCGACGGCCCGAAACCGACATGGAAGTCTGTATGCCGCGCCACACGCTGGAGATCTTCGCGCGCGGGCTGGGCGTGTGGGACCGCTTTCCGGAGGCCGACCGCCACCAGCAGCTCCTGCACATGGCGACGCTACTCGACGACCTCTATCCCACCTTCCGCCTGTTTCTCTATGACGGGCGGATGCGCTATTCGATCCCGTACACCATCTTCGGGCCCTATCGCGCAGCCATTTACGTCGGCGACATGTATCTGGTGCTGAACGCCACGCAGCCGATCCGCATCCTGACCAGCCATTTCGACAATCTGATCCGTGCCGCGGACGTCAACGCGCATGAAGCGGCCAGCTTCACACGAAAGCTGGCGGAGATGCGATTTTGACCGGTTGCTCTCCGTGTCGACATTGACGGCACATAAAGAATTCTTTATATCCTTATCTCAGTTATTCTTCCGGGAAGGCGTATTTCACATGACCAATCCGATCGACGCTCTGCTTGCCGAAAAGGGCGTCCTGCTCGCCGATGGCGCCACCGGCACCAATCTGTTCGCGATGGGCCTTGAGGCCGGAGAGGCTCCTGAGCTCTTGAACGAGACCGCGCCCGACACCATCACCAGCCTGCACCAGAACTTTGTCGATGCCGGCGCCGACATCATCCTGACCAACTCTTTTGGCGGGACCCGCCATCGGCTCAAGCTGCACCATGCGCAGGACCGCGTCCACGCACTGAACAAGCGCGCCGCCGAGATCGCAAGCGCCGTCGCCGGCAAGGCCGGCCGCAAGGTGATCGTGGCCGGCTCAGTCGGCCCGACCGGCGAATTGCTGGTGCCGCTCGGCGCCATGACCTATGACGAGGCGGTCGAGGCCTTTGCCGAGCAGATCGAGGGCCTGAAGGCCGGCGGCGCCGAAGTCGCCTGGATCGAAACCATGTCGGCGCCGGACGAGATCCGTGCCGCCGCCGAAGCCGCCATCCGCGTCGGCTTGCCCTATACCTATACCGGCTCCTTCGACACCGCCGGCCGCACCATGATGGGGCTGCTGCCGAAGGACATCCACGGTGTCGTCGACGGCCTGTCGCAGACGCCGCTCGGTGTCGGCGCAAATTGCGGTGTCGGCGCCTCCGATATTCTCGCTTCGCTGCTCGACATGACCGAGGCGAAGCCCGAGGCAACGGTGATCGTCAAGGGCAATTGCGGCATCCCCGAATTTCGCGGTGCCGAGATCTACTATTCGGGCACGCCCGAGCTGATGGCCGATTATGTGCGCCTGGCCGTCGATGCCGGCGCCAAGATCGTCGGCGGCTGCTGCGGTACCTCGTTCCAGCACCTTGCCGCCATGCGCAAGGCGCTCGATGCGCACACCAGGTCGGATCGCCCGACCGTCGAGCAGATCGTCGAACGCATCGGCCCGATGCGCAACAAGCAGGCGACGGTCAACGTCGCCGAGACCAGCGAAGCCCGCCGCGAACGGCGCCGCGGACGCGCCTGACGCTTTCGGCTGCGACGCGGTCCGCGAAGCGGTGCAGCCACGAAAAAAGGCCGGCAAGGTTTCCCTCGCCGGCCTGCCTCACCCGCCCGTAGGCCGGTTCCCCCTGTCAGAACGATCCCATCTGAAAGAAACCGGCCATCATTGCCACTACCGGTTACCGCCGAGCGCCGAGGCAAGGCGCACAAGCGAGAGGAACTCGGACCGGTACCCAAACGGGTCGGCTCCTCTGGCGGCGGTGGCAATCTCCATGATCTTGTCGTAGCCGAACTTCGCGGTCGCATCCTCGTCGCGCAGCTTCTGGCCGAAGGCAGCGACGGCAACGGAGAAACGCTGGTCGGTGCTGGCCTGGTCGAACGACGCCACCTCGTTGGCTGACGTCACCGGCGTGGTGATCAGCTTCGAAGTGTCCTCGTTCGGCAGCTTGTAGCGGATTTTGACGAAGGCATATTCGTCGGCATTGGCGACACCGCCATTGTTCACCGAGGCCTGGCCATAGCGCAGCTGATCGATCTGTTCGCCGCCGCTGCCCTTAGGCGTGATCTCGTAGATCGCGGTGACCGAATGGCCTGAGCCGATCTCGCCGGCGTCGACGCGGTCGTTGTTGAAATCCTCGCGGTTCAAGGCGCGGGTCTCGTAGCCGATCAGCCGGTATTCCGAGACCTTGTTCGGGTTGAACTCGACCTGGATCTTCACGTCCTTGGCAATGGTGAACAGTGTCGAGGAGGCATCCTCGACCAGCACCTTCTCGGCCTCCGCCAAAGTGTCGATATAGGCGGCGGTGCCGTTGCCGTTCTGGGCGATGGTCTGCATCATCTGGTCGTTCAGGTTGCCGCGGCCGAAGCCGAACACCGACAGGAACACACCTGTCTTGCGCTCCTTTTCGATCAGCCGCTTCAGGTCGTCGTCGTCGGTCTGGCCGACATTGAAATCACCATCGGTGGCGAGCATCACCCGGTTGATACCGTCCTTGACGAAGGATTTCTGCGCCAGCCTGTAGGCTTCCTTGATGCCCGCCTCGCCTGCCGTCGAGCCGCCGGATGTCAGGTTGTCGATGGCAGCGAGGATCTTGTCCTTTTCCGAAGCCTTGGTGGGCTCCAGCACGGTACCGGCATCGCCCGCATAGGTGACGATCGAGACGGTATCGTCGGGTCTCAGCTTGTTGACCAGCAGCCGAAAGGCCGACTGCAGGAGCGGCAGCTTGTCCTGCTCGTTCATCGAGCCCGACACATCGATCAGAAAGACCAGATTGGCCTTGGGCTGCTCGGCCGGCTTCACGTCGAAACCCTTGATGGCGACATGCATCAGCCTGGTGTGCTCGTTCCACGGAGTCGGCATGACGCTGACGGTCGAGTTGAACGGCGTCGAGGCGGAGTCCGGGCCTTTCCAGTCATAGGGGAAGTAGTTGACCATCTCCTCGACGCGCACCGTATCGGCCTGCGGGATAAAACCTTCCTTCAGCGAGCGCCGGACGAAGGAATAGGAAGCGGTGTCGACATCGATAGAGAACGTCGAGACCGGGTCTTCGAGTGCGGCATGCACCGGATTGGTCTTGAAATCCTCGACCCGGTCACGGTTTTCCTCTCGCGGCAGCATCTGGTCGGCCGGCGCAGCGGCAGGCTGCTGTGCCATCAGCTTGGACTCGGCAACCGTGCCAGGCATGCGTCCGACCCGCGCGCCACCATCGACTGCCGGAGCCACGGAGTTTGCACCGCCATCCAGCGCAAACTCGCCGCTCTGCGCCGGTTCGGGTGCATTGCGGGTGAGCACATCCTGCTGCGTCAACCCGCCGACCGCGGTCGATTCCGCTTTCGGCGGCGATGTCGGCGCCACAAGCGCCTCGCCGGCGTCGCGGCTTTCGCTGTCGGCGTCCGCCTTCTTCTGCTTATCTGCTTCGGCAACAACCGGCGGTTTGACGGTCGCCGGCTTGTCAGCCAGCGTTTCGGTGATCTTATCGTCGCCGCCGAATTCGGGCCCGCCGAATTTGGATTCCCCAAGCATATAGATGGTGGCGTATCCGGCGATCGGCAGGGCAACGAGCCCGGCAATGGCCGGCGTGGCGAAGAGTTTCTTTTGCATGATTTCGCTCCAGAGCCTTTGTGCTCGCTCTGTGAGACGAAGCCCGCCTGCCGATCCTTGGGCGGCCGGTAAAGTTTTTTCTTCCATGTCATAGGCGCGCAGCGCGGCCTGGAGGGCACGCGCCTTTGCATCCGCGTCAGGCGCCGGTGCTGCGATATCGCGCAGCCTGTTCAGTTGCTTGTCGTCGACCATGGTCACACTTCCCCGGCTGAACGCATCAGCGTCTTCAACCGTTTCTTCGCCTCATGGATGTGCCAGGAAACCGTCGTCTCCGAGATCGCCATCGCCTCGGCGGCGGCTGCGTGGCTCAGCCCTTCGCCATAGACCAGCAGCACCGCGTCGCGCTGCTTGTCCGGCAGCTTGCGCACCGCTGCCCAGAGCGCCTCGACCGGGTCTTCCGCCTCGGACGAGGTTTCCCCCGAAATCAGCGCATAGGCGCCATAGGCCTCGGTCTTGGCCGTATCGCGGGCGGTCTTGCGCATCATGTCGCGCGCCGCATTCAGCGTCATGGTGTAGAGCCACGTCGTGAAGGCGCCGCTGCCGTGATAGTCGCGGATCGCCCGGCCGAGCCGAACGCACACTTCCTGGGCGATATCCTCGGCGTCGGCCTTTTTCCCGCACCAGCGATAGGCGGCGCGATAGACGAAACCGTAGTGCCTTTCGAGCAACTTGCCGAAAGCACCCCTGTCTCCGCCCTTCGCCCGCCCGATCAGTTCGGCGTCGGAGGCTTCGCTTTCGTCCAGCATCATCGCCATCATTTGCCTGTTGGACGAAGGCTAATGGCGATTCCTTGGGTGATGGGAAGAATTTTTTGGCGGGCAGTCACGTCGTAATGGTTGGCGCGCCTTGGCCGAGCGTCTCCGCAAACAGCATCGTCAGCCGCTCCCAGTGGCGTTCGGCGCCGGCTGCATCGAAGGCACTATGTGGAGCCGCCACGTTCACAAATGCGTATCGGGGTTGCTTTACGCTGGCTTTGTGCACAATTTCGCCGACTGCCTGCCATGCTATGGCGGCCTGAAGTGAACGGCGCGCTTCAATTTGCCAAGGGACGGAGCTCATATGTGGCTGACGGCATTCCTTGCTTTTTTCGCGGGTGTTTTTGGCGCCAATGGCGTCCCACATTTCGTGAGTGGGATAACCAAGGGTTCCTACCCGTGCGTCTTCGGTAACTCCGCCGTGCCCAATCTGATAGCCGGCTGGGCGAGCTTCGTGGTGGCCCTCTTCGCGTACGGGGCCAACTTCGCACAGTATCCCATCGTCTCGTTGGTCTCTGGTGCCATCGGGGTGCTGCTGATGGGTCTCTTTCACGCGGCGGGGCTGGCTTTCGGCCAAAAATCCTGAGATCGGAACGGTCGACGTCTTTGCGTGCAGCGGGGTCTTGTCTGGCTAGCGCGCGAATGCTGCCATGTGAAAGGCCTGAACCTCGGCCGGATAGCGATAATCGATGCCGTAAGGACAGGCGTTGCGATCAAGGCAGCCGCCGGTCCGGCAAGGTCCGCCGTTTTGCCCACGCACATGCGCCAGACAGGTTTCATGCACAAAACCATCCGCAGAATAAGCCGCGACCGGACAGGATTTCAGGCAAGGTTTTTCCAAACATGTGTCGCAAAGGTGAATCACGTCGCGACGTTCGTGGAGCGCAATCTCGTTCTCGAACAACAGCGCGCCGCGATAGGCATGCCAGAGCCCGTATTGCGGATGCATGAGGATGCCGAGCGGCGACGGCTTCAGCCCCTCCGCCTGCATCGCCCATTGCTGGAACGGCAGATAAGGCCTGTCGGACGGTGACACCGCGCGTGCCCCGAATTTTTCGGCCACAGCGCCGATCACTCCGCGCGACCATCTGTCGAGCGAATCGTCGATCGGCTGTGACTGTTTCTCCAACCAGCGCAGGAAGTGCGGCCAAGGTGCGGCGCCTGCCTGCCCCACCAGCAGGACGGATCTGGCGGCGGCGCCGGAGAGACCGGAAGGTGTCCCCTCACCGCCCGCAAAATTGAAGCCGCCGCGCAGGATGAGGCCGTGGGCGGAAAGCGCGGCCGCGATGGTTTCGACCATGCCGCGCTCGAGAATCATCCCTTCTTGTCCGGGTCGGAGAAGGCGCTCCGCCAGACTTCCTTGTGGATGATGTTGGCGACTTTAGCCCCGCCTGATTCGGGCTCCTTTCAGGTGAAGGCGTCGGCCATCGACGCCTTCTTCCTGGCGATGAAGTCCTTCAGCCCGTCGTCGATGCCCTGGTCGAGATAAGGCGCCTCGTAGCTCTCCAGCCAGCGGCGGGCGAGCTCGTTGGCGCGCTGCGGCGCGGTTTTTTCGCCTTCGGCCAGCCACTGCTCGTAGGAATTGTTATCGGCGATGTTGGAGCGGTAGAACGCGGTCTGGAAATTGGCCTGGGTGTGATCGCAGCCGAGGTAATGGCTGCCCGGACCCACCTGGCGGATGGCATCCATCGCCTGACCGTTTTCCGACAGGTCGACACCCTCGGAGAACTTCTGCGTCATGCCGAGTTGGTCGATATCCATCATGAACTTTTCGTAGCAGGAGGCGAGCCCGCCCTCGAGCCAGCCGGCCGAATGCAGCACGAAATTGGTGCCGGCGAGGATCGTCGAATTCAGCGTGTTGGCGCTCTCATAGGCCGCCTGCGCATCGGGGATTTTCGAAGCACAAAGCGAGCCGCCGGTGCGGAACGGCAGCCCGAGCCTGCGAGCAAGCTGGGCGGCGCCATAGGAGACCAGCGACGGCTCCGGCGTGCCGAAGGTCGGCGCGCCCGACTGCATTGAGATCGACGAGGCGAAGGTGCCGAACAGTACCGGCGCACCCGGCCGGATCAGCTGTGTGAACGACGCCCCGGCCAGAACCTCGGCCAAAACCTGGGTCAGTGTGCCGGCGACCGTCACCGGGCTCATCGCCCCGGCAAGGATGAACGGCGTGACGATGCACGCCTGGTTATGGCGCGAGTAAACTTTCAGCGCTCCCAGCATGGTCTCGTCGAAGACCATCGGCGAGTTGGCGTTGATCAGGCTGGTCAACACCGTGTTGTTCTCGACGAAATCGTCACCAAACACGATCTTGGCCATCGCCACCGTATCTTCGGCGCGCTCGGGCGCGGTCACCGAGCCCATGAACGGCTTGTCCGAATATTTGATATGGCTGTAGACCATGTCGAGATGGCGCTTGTTGACCGGCACGTCGACCGGCTCGCAAACCGTGCCGCCCGAATGGTGGATCGATGGCGCCATATAGGCAAGTTTTACGAAATTCCGGAAATCCTCGATCGTCGCGTAGCGCCTGACGCCGTCGAGATCGCGCACGAAGGGCGGTCCATAGACCGGCGCGAACACGGTCGCGTTGCCGCCGATCTGCACCGAGCGCTCGCCGTTGCGGGCGTGCTGGGTATAGACGGACGGAGCGGTCTTCAACAGCGAGCGGCAGAGGCCCTTGGGGAAATGCACCCGCTCGCCCTTGACGTCGGCGCCCGCCTCTTTCCAAAGCTGCAGTGCCTCGGCGTCGTCGCGGAAGATGATGCCGATCTCTTCCAGCACCGTGTCGGTGTTCTTTTCGATCAGCGCCAGGCCTTCCTCGTCCAGCACTTCATAGACGTTGATCTTGCGCTTGATATAGGTGAGCTGTGTACCGGGGCCGCCGCCCGAACGTGCAGCCCGGCGCGCTGCGGCGCCACCGCTGGCAGCGCGCCCGCGCCGTGCGTTTGACGCTTCCTGATCGACCGGCGCGTTCTCACTCATAATCGTTCTTCCCTGGCTTTCGTTCTGGCCTGATTTGCTTTGGCCGGGCTCTTGTTCCGGCCTGAAATCCATTTGCAGCCGCATATTGCGGTCTCTGGCCGGATCGTAGCCATGCACCTTATTCGAAACGGCCCGCCAGCGCCAACGCCTGTCGCAAAATCGACAAGAATTCCAAGAGATTTACGGTCGCTTTCGTTTTGCGGGAAGTCGCAAATCAGCTATGGACAACCGGCCCGCGCGGGTTAGGTAATGGCGCGATATTTTTAAGCTGCCGCGATAGTTGTAGCCGGCAAGGAGCCTGAGAAAAAATGGCCGACGACGAGATCATCCTTTCGGAACTCTCCGACGACGAGTTGGTGCAGCAGATGCACGACGACCTTTATGATGGGTTGAAGGAAGAAATCGAGGAAGGCACCAACATCCTTCTCGAGCGCGGCTGGGCGCCTTACAAGGTGCTGACCGAGGCTCTGGTCGAAGGCATGCGCATCGTCGGCGAGGATTTTCGCGACGGCATTCTGTTCGTTCCGGAAGTGCTGCTGTCGGCCAACGCGATGAAGGCCGGCATGTTCATCCTGCGTCCGTTGCTTGTCGCCACCGGCGCGCCGAAGCAGGGCAAGATGGTGATCGGCACCGTTAAGGGCGACATCCACGACATCGGCAAGAACCTCGTCGGCATGATGATGGAAGGCGCCGGCTTCGATGTCATCGACCTCGGCATCAACAATGCGGTCGAAAAATATCTCGATGCCATCGAAAAGCATCAGCCCGACATCATCGGCATGTCGGCCCTGCTGACGACGACCATGCCTTACATGAAGGTCGTCATCGATACGATGAAGGAAAAAGGCATTCGCGATGATTATGTCGTGCTGGTCGGCGGCGCGCCGCTCAACGAGGAATTCGGCAAAGCCGTCGGCGCCGACGCCTATTGCCGCGACGCCGCGGTGGCGGTCGAGACCGCCAAGGACTTCATGAAGCGCAAGCACAACGTCCGCGCTTCGGCCTGAGTCAATAAATTCGGCACCGACGAGAAAAGCCGCGCCTTGCAGTGCGGCTTTTTTATTCCCAAATGTTTGAAATCGTGCAGATCAGGGTTTCTTGACGGTATCGTCAACCGCCTTCGCAGTGGATTTGATATCCTTACCGACGCCGCGCACCGTGTTGGCGCAGGCCGAAACAGCCAGGGCGCAGGCGAGAATAGCGATTGGCGCAACGCGGAACAATTTCATGATTGGTGTCTCCCTCAGAATATAAATTCGCTGGACAGCAACGAAGATGGATTAGACTGGTTCCATGACTACCGCGCGAAAACAACAATCCGATCAAGGCGACAGGCTGCTCGTCATCGCCTGCGGGATGATTGCGCGCGAAGTTCTGGCGGTCAAGGAGCAGCTCGGGCTCGACCATCTCGACCTGACCTGCCTCCCGGCGGAGTTCCATTTCTATCCGGACCGCATTGCGCCGGCCATGGACAAGGCAATCGCCAAGGCCAGGGCTGACGGCTACAAACACATCTTCGTCGGCTATGCCGATTGCGGCACGGGTGGCCTGCTCGACCGGATCTGCGAGAAGCATGGCGTCGAGCGCATGGCCGGGCCGCATTGCTTTGCCTTCTACCAAGGCATGGATGCCTATGCGAAGGTTGCCGATGACGACATGATGTCGTTCTACATGACCGATTTCCTCTGCCGGCAATTCGATGCCTTCTTCATGAAGCCGCTCGGCCTCGACAAGCACCCGGAGCTGATCAAGGACTATTTCGGCAATTACGAGAAGCTGATCTACATCGCCCAGACCGACGACCCGGAACTCGACAAGGTCGCCGAAAAGGCGGCGAAAATGCTCGGCCTCGCCTATGAGCGCCGCTCGACCGGCTACGGCGACCTGACGAAGGAACTGGCTGGGGCCTCAGCCCTGGCCTGACACTTTAGGCACCGTTTTCTTCAGCTTCGAGCCCAGCGAGCACATCGGCAAAGCTCGTCTTGCAGACGAAATCCAGCCGGTCCCTCGCCCGGGACGCATCGTAGACCCGGTTGATCGACGAAAACATCGTCCAGCCTTTCTTCAAGTAGAGTGCCGGATAATCCGGAAAATAGCGCGCGACGATCGACGGTGCGTCGGCGATCAATGCCGCGCAATCGTCGGGCTGGAAAGGTGTCGGTGCCGAGATGATGAAGGTGTCGAAGCCCAATTGCGGCGCTTTCTCCAAGGCAGCGATGTGGGCGTCGGCAGCATCCTCCACCGTCAGCCGGCGAAACAACAGCTCATTGGCCTTGGTGTTGGCGTCCGACTGTTCGATCACATGCGCCATATCGTCTGCTTCGGGAAAGAAGCGGGCGGTGCGCAGTACGATCACCGGCAGGCCGAACTGGATATGGTAGAGCCGACAAAGATGTTCCGCCGCAAGCTTTGTCACGCCGTAGATGTTGCGCGGTTCAGGCGACATGTCTTCCGTTAGCCAAGCCGCCCTGCCGGGCAAGCCGGCGCGGATGGCCTGGGTAATCATCAGCGATGTCGTCGACGTGAAGATGAAGCGCTGAACGCCGAAAGTTGCCGCCGCATCGAGCAGGTTGAGCGTGCCGCGCACATTCGTCTCGACGAAATTCTCGTTGCGATGATGTTCGATGTCAGGCTTGTGCAGCGCGCCACTATGGATGATGGCCTCGATGCGGTTCTCCTCGACCGCCCTCATGACCAGGTCGCGATCGGCGACTGAGCCGACGATTCGCGTTTCCGAGGATGGGACGGGATCGAGGCCAGTGACGTCATGGCCGAGAGTCCGCAGGCGTGGCGCCAAGGCCCTGCCCAGCCAACCCGACGATCCCGTCAGCAAGATCCGCATTCTTTCCACCTCGTTTCTGCTGTCGATGCTCAAGCAAGGATGACAGAGCGCGGCGAAACATTAAGGTATGCGCCAGACAAGAAAACAGGCTGCTCCAGTCATCAAAAGGGAAACGCCACCAATGATCGCTCGCCTTATGTTTGCCGTAGCAGCTGTCCTCTGCTTGACGTTGCCCGCGTTCGCCGATGGCGAAGTGCAGAAGCTGATCACCGCTGCCGACAAGGCGCGCCTCGACAAATATGGCGAGACGCGCAAGGCAGCGCTTGACGAGGCGAAGGCCGGCGATCCCGCCGAGGTCAAGCAGCTCGACGCCTTGCTGGCAAAGCCGCTGGTTTCCTTCTCCGACAAGGACCTGACCGGCAATTGGCAATGCCGCACCATCAAGGCCGGCGGATTGAGCCCGCTCGTCATCTATGGCTGGTTCAAATGCAAGGTGAGCGACGACGGTTCCGGCTGGAGACTGGAAAAGATCACCGGTTCGCAGCGCACCAAGGGCCGCTTCTTCGACGATGGCGAGAAACGCGCGATCTATCTAGGTTCCTTCTACGTCAACGACGAACCGGCAAAGCCCTACGGCAGCGGCCCGGAAAGCGATCAGGTCGGCTATGCCTTCCGCCACAGCGCCAGCGAATGGCGCATCGAGTTCCCGGCGCCCCACTACGAATCGAAGCTCGACATCCTCGAATTCAAGCGCTGAGCCCGCCCCCGATCACCAAGGGTTAACCCGGTCAACCTAGCATTCGCGCACAAAGAACAGCTCTTTGCGGGGGTCGCGAAGCATGGCACGGTCGAAAACAAACCAACGGCCGATCGTCGTCGTCACCGAAGGCGGCCCGCATATCTGGGCGATCGTCAACGCCATCGCCGACCACCTCGCGCCTGTCAGCGTCATCCTCGAAACCCCTGAATCCAAAAGGCAATTGCTTCTCGGGCGGGCGCGGCGGCAAGGCTGGACCTCGGCCATCGGTCAACTCGGCACGATGATGCTGACCCGGCTCGGCAAGCGCTTCTTCGCCGGCCACGCAGCACGGCTCGCCGCCGAGCAAAAGCTGCAAACCGAACCGAAGCCTGGGCAAAAGATCGTCCAGGTCTCGTCGGCCAACGCGCCGGAGTGCCTGCAGGCGATCGAGAAAATCCAGCCGGGTGTCGTGCTGCTCGCCGGCTGCCGCTTGCTGTCGCGGCAGACGCTGGCGAAAATCCCTTGCCCGGTCCTCAACTACCATGCCGGCATCGCCCCGAAATATCGTGGCATGAACGGCGGCTATTGGGCGCTGGCTTCAGGCGATGCGGAAAACTTCGGCACCACCGTGCATCTGGTCGACGCCGGCGTCGACACTGGCGGGGTGTTGCGGCAGGCACGCGGCAAACCCCAACCTAGCGACACTATTTCAAGCTACGCGTTGCGGCAGGCGGCATTCTCGCGCGACATCTGCGTCGAGGCGGTCAGGGATGCGCTGGCCGGCAAGCTCGGCACGGTCGATCCCGGTCTGCCTTCGAGACAATGGTATCATCCGACGGTCTGGTTCTATCTCTGGACCGGGATAAGAAACGGCGTCTGGTGACACGCGCGCCGATTTACCCGACAGCCACCCGCCGCTAACATTGCATCATGAGCGACATCGACCACCGCACCATCATTGCCGGTCTTTCGGTTGAGGAACGTCGCGACCTCACCGCCCGGGTCGACGGGCCAGGCATTGTCCGGCTGGCCGTCCATGGCGGGCTGGTTGTCGTGCTGGGCGCACTGATCGCCGCCCGCATCCCGTTCTGGCCGCTTCTCGTCTTGCCGCAGGGGATCCTGATCGTCTTCTTCTTCACGCTGTTGCACGAGACCATCCATGAAACGGCGTTCAGAACGGCGTGGCTCAATCGCGCTGTTGCCGCCGTGGCCGGCTTCTTGATCCTGCTGCCGCCCGCATGGTTCCGCTATTTCCATTTCGCCCATCACCGCCACACCCACGACCCGGACAACGACCCCGAACTGATGGCGCCGAAGCCGGAGACCATCAGCCAATATCTGCGCTATCTGTCCGGCGGCCCCTATTGGATAGGCATGGCTCGTGTGATCGCAACCAATGCGGCGGGCCGCAACCGCGACGGCTTTGTGCCGGAAAAGGGCCGCGGCAAGGTGGTTATTGAAGCGCGGCTGTTCCTGATCGGCTATGCGGTGTTGCTGGCCGCATCGCTCGCCGCACAGTCGGCGCTGCTGTTGTGGGTCTGGATCGTGCCGGTGCTGGTCGCACAGCCGTTTTTGCGGGCCTACCTGCTGGCCGAGCACGCATTGTGCCCGCATGTCGCCAACATGCTCGAGAACACCCGCACCACCTTCACCACAAGGCTGGTGCGCTTCGTGGCTTGGAACATGCCGTACCATTCCGAGCACCATTCCTATCCGGCCGTTCCCTTCCATCGCCTGCCGCGCTTCCATGAGATCATCGCGGAGCATTTACGCACGACCGAACGAGGTTACGTGCGCTTCCACAGGAAACTGGTCGGCAGCTTCGATGGCCGCGCCGGCTGACCAGTGCTGGAAGAGACTCCGCTTTCAGCCGCAGCCGTCGATTGCGTCGCTTTTGAAGGCCCCCGCGTCGTCCCATAACAAGCAGCCCAACAGCGCTTCCGGCAATGCTCGAAACCACTGCATCGGCCCAAAGGATCGGAATCGATCTTCGGAGGGCACGATGCAGCGGAGTTAGGTGGTAGAGCATCGTTTGTGCGTTCGATTGGACGCGCGGCGCTCTCCAGGAGCAGGAATTCATGGCCGATCTGATCGTCGTCTACTGGCGCGACATCCCCGCCCAGGTCATCATCAAGAAGGGCCGGCAGAACGCCAAGCGCGAACTGCCGCTGCGCTTCACCGAGGCGATCGACATGTGCGCCATGCGCACCGGCGCCGGCGGCACCGACGACTATCTTGCCGAATGGCGCAAGGCAGAGCCCGTCCCAGTCAGTGACGATCTTGAAGTCGAGGCCGAGAAGGCTCTTCAGGAGCTCGATGCGAAATACGACCGTGAGCGGCTGGTCGCTCTGGTCAAGGCGGGCGGCAAAGAAAATGTCTGATCCCCAATCAATGCCGGCGACGACGGCTCAAGGCGGCGTGACCCAGGCGACAATCGTCAAGAAGGCGGCGCCGAAATCCGACTACAAGCCGGCTGACGTGTCGCCGCAGCGGCGCGTGCAGCGCTCGTTTGCGGTGCGGCTTTGGTCGGTGCGGCATTCGCGGCTGCTCGAGTGGTTCTACGCCAAATTCGCCGACATGTTCCTGACTCTCCACCCGCTATGGAAAGGCATCGGCTACAGCCGTGTCGAAGGGCCGGTGAAATTCGTCGAGAAGCGCGTCAAGGGCTTCATGTTCGACTGCCGCATGTGCGGTCAGTGCATTCTTTCCTCGACCGGCATGTCGTGCCCGATGAACTGCCCTAAGCAATTGCGCAACGGCCCTTGCGGCGGTGTGCGCGCCAACGGCAATTGCGAGGTCGAGCCTGATATGCCTTGCGTCTGGGTCAAGGCCTGGGAAGGCTCGCAGAACATGGTGCATGGCGACAAGATTTTGGACGTGCAGAAGCCGGTGGATCAGTCCTTGCGCGAAACCTCCGCCTGGCTGCGGGTGACCGCGCAGGCCGCGGCCGCCCGCAATGCGGCCCAGAATACTACGAACACCGGAGCGTCGGCATGATCGGCCGTCAGCCAGACGAGAATCCGGCCGGCATCCATTTGCCGCTCGATCCCCTGCCCGGTCACACCTCGCGCGGCCGGCTTGAGCGGGTCCTGCGGCGCGGCGAGTTCGCAGTGACGACCGAGCTCAATCCGCCCGACAGCGCCGATCCGGAAGACGTCTACAACCGCGCCAGGATTTTCGACGGCTGGGTCGACGCGATCAATGCCGTCGACGCTTCCGGGGCCAACTGCCACATGTCGTCGGTCGGTATTTGCGCGCTGCTGACCCGCATGGGTTATGCCCCGATCATGCAAATCGCCTGCCGCGACCGGAACCGCATCGCCATCCAGGGCGACGTGCTGGGGGGTGCCGCGATGGGTGTTGCCAACATGCTGTGCCTGACTGGCGACGGCGTGCAGGCCGGCGACCAGCCCGGCGCCAAGCCGGTGTTCGATCTCGACTGCATGTCGCTGCTCGAAACCTGCCGCATCATGCGCGATAACGGCAAATTCCTGTCCGGCCGCAAACTCACCACGCCGCCGCAGCTTTTCCTTGGCGCGGCCATCAACCCGTTCGCGCCGCCGATCGATTTCCGGCCGTATCGGCTGGGCAAGAAGATCGCCGCCGGCGCGCAGTTCGTGCAGAGCCAGTACTGCTTCGACGTACCGATGTTCCGCACCTACATGCAGAAGGTCCGCGACCTCGGCTATACCGAGAAATGCTTCATCCTGTGCGGAGTCGGGCCGCTGGCCTCGGCCAAGACGGCCAGATGGGTCCGCTCCAACGTGCCGGGCATTCACATTCCCGATCAGATCGTCAAGCGCCTGGAAGGCGCTCAGGATCAGAAGAAGGAAGGCAAGCAGCTCTGCA
The DNA here is from genome assembly GCF_040317735.1 of Mesorhizobium sp. M1399. Classification (NCBI taxonomy): domain Bacteria; kingdom Pseudomonadati; phylum Pseudomonadota; class Alphaproteobacteria; order Hyphomicrobiales; family Phyllobacteriaceae; genus Mesorhizobium; species Mesorhizobium sp. M1399. Next base: position 220,385 of record NZ_JAMYKZ010000008.1, on the reverse strand, counting down.
TCGACATCATCAATGAGGTGAAGGAAATTCCAGGTGTGTCCGGCGTCCATGTGATGGCCTATCGCCAGGAAGAGTATGTCGCCGAGATCGTCGACGAGTCCGGCGTGCTGAAGGGCCGCCGGCCGTGGAAGCGCGAAATCCGCCGCGACGACCAGCTCGTTGCCGACCGGCTCGACCACATACTGCATGACGACCTCACCGAAACCCAGGTCGACATGGTCAAGACCGCGCATTGACAGCGCGAATCGTCAGCATTCGCTTGATCAGAAACAGATAACGATATAAAGAACTCTTTATATCACGATGGAGAGATTTCATGACCCGGACCATCGTCGCCTCGGCGACACGAGAAATCATCATCGGCTTCGATCAGCCCTTCTGCGTGATCGGCGAGCGCATCAACCCGACCGGCCGCAAAAAGCTGGCCGCCGAAATGATCGCGGGCAATTTTGAGACCGTCATCAGGGATGCGCTGGAACAGGCCGCCTGCGGCGCAACCATGCTCGACGTCAATGCCGGCGTCACCTCGGTCAACCCGAACGAGACCGAACCCGGCCTGCTGGTGCAGACCCTGGAGATCGTGCAGGGCCTGGTCGACCTGCCGCTGTCGATCGACTCCTCGGTGACCGCGGCGATCGAAGCGGCGCTGAAAGTCGCCAAGGGCCGACCGCTGGTCAACTCCGTCACTGGCGAGGAGGAAAAGCTCGAGGCCATCCTGCCTCTGGTCAAGAAATACAACGTTCCGGTCGTCGCCATTTCCAACGACGAGACCGGTATTTCGATGGACCCCGACGTGCGCTTTGCCGTCGCCAAGAAGATCGTTCAGCGCTGCGCAGACTTCGGTATTCCGGCGCATGACGTGGTCGTCGACCCGCTGGTCATGCCGATCGGCGCGTTGGGCGATGCCGGCCGCCAGGTGTTTGCACTGCTACGCCGCCTGCGCGAGGAGCTCAAGGTCAACACCACCTGCGGCCTCTCTAACATCTCGTTCGGCCTGCCGCACCGTCATGGCATCAACGCCGCCTTCATTCCGATGGTGATCGGCGCCGGCATGACCTCGGCGATCATGAACCCGGTGCGGCCGCAGGAAATGGAAGCGGTGCGTGGCGCCAATGTGCTGAACGGCACCGATGAGAACTGCACCAACTGGATCAGGACCTACAAGGATTACAAGCCTGCCGAAGGCGGCCAGGCCGTTGCCGCCCGGACGCAGGTCAACGCGCCGGGCGATGGCAATGGCAATGGCGGACGCAGGCGCGGCGGCCGCGAAGCGCGGATGGCCCGGGGTTGAGCCATGGCTTGGCCGACACGATATGGGGCTTAGGACTGGGGAGGAACCGAAACACTGCGGCATCGCTGCCGCGGCCAAGACCTGAGCAGCGTAGAAAGTAAAGTCTGGAACGTATGAACTCTCCCGTCAACATCACCGATCCGCTCGTGCTGTTCATGCCGTCTGGCAAGCGGGGGCGGTTTCCGGTCGGCACGCCGGTGCTGGATGCCGCGCGCCAGCTCGGTGTCTATGTCGAGAGCGTGTGCGGCGGGCGTGCCACTTGTGGGCGTTGCCAGATTGAGGTGCAGGAAGGCAATTTCGCCAAGCACAAGATCGTTTCCTCCAACGACCACATCTCGCCCAAGGGCGCAAAGGAAGAGCGCTACGAGCGCGTTCGTGGGCTGCCCGAACGCCGCCGCCTGTCCTGCTCGGCGCAGATTCTCGGCGATCTCGTCGTCGACGTGCCGCAGGACACCGTCATCAACGCGCAAACCATCCGCAAAGACGCCGACACCAGGGTCATCGCCCGCGATGCGGCAATCCGCATGTGCTATGTCGAGATCGAAGAACCCGACATGCACAAGCCGCTCGGCGACCTCGACCGCCTGAAAATCGCGCTGATGAAGGACTGGGGCCTCAAGAGCCTCGATTTCGATTTCCATCTGTTGCCGCAGGTGCAAGGCATTTTGCGCAAAGGCAACTGGGCAGCGACCGCCGCCATCCACAAGGACACCGACAGCGAGACCGCACGGGTCATCGCCTTGTGGCCAGGCCTCAAGAACGAGGCGTACGGGCTTGCCTGCGATATCGGCTCGACCACGATCGCCATGCATCTGGTGTCGTTGCTATCGGGCCGCGTCGCCGCCTCGTCGGGTACATCCAATCCGCAGATCCGCTTCGGCGAGGATCTGATGAGCCGCGTCTCTTACGTGATGATGAACCCGGACGGCCGCGAAGGCATGACAGTCGCCGTGCGCGAGGCCATTTCGGGCCTCGTCGACAAGGTCTGCGCCGAAGGCAGCGTCCAGCGCAACGACATACTGGATTCCATTTTCGTCGGTAATCCGATCATGCACCATCTGTTCCTCGGCATCGATCCGACCGAGCTCGGCGGCGCTCCCTTCGCGCTAGCGATCTCCGGCGCCGTCCACATCAAGGCATCGGATATCGGCCTGAAGCTCAACCAGGGCGCCAGGCTTTATATGCTGCCTTGCATTGCCGGCCATGTCGGCGCCGATGCGGCGGCGGTGACGCTGTCGGAGGGGCCGCACCGCCAGGACGAAATGATGCTGATCGTCGATGTCGGCACTAATGCCGAGATCGTGCTCGGCAATCGCCAGCGGGTCGTGGCGGCATCCTCGCCGACCGGCCCGGCCTTTGAGGGCGCGGAAATCTCCGGCGGCCAGCGCGCCGCACCGGGTGCCATCGAGCGCGTCCGTATCGATCCCGAAACGCTGGAGCCCAAATATCGCGTCATCGGCTCGGAACTCTGGTCCGACGAGCCGGGCTTCCTCGACAGCGTGCAGGCGACCGGCGTCACCGGCATCTGCGGCTCCGGCATCATCGAGGTAGTCGCCGAGATGTATCTCGCCGGCGTCATCTCCGAGGACGGTGTCGTCGACGGATCGCTGAGCGCCCGCTCGCCGCGCGTCGTCGCCAACGGCCGCACCTTCTCCTATGTGCTGAAGGAAGGCGGGCCCAAGATCACCATCACCCAGACCGACGTGCGCGCTATCCAGCTTGCCAAGGCCGCCCTTTATGCCGGCACCAAGCTTTTGATGGAAAAGCAGCACACTGATCATGTCGACCGCATCCACTTCGCCGGTGCATTCGGCTCGTTCATCGACCCGAAATACGCAATGGTGCTGGGCCTGATCCCGGATTGCGACCTCGACAAGGTCTCGGCCGTTGGCAATGCGGCCGGCGCCGGTGCCCGCATGGCGCTGTTGAACCGCGGCTATCGCCGCGAGATCGAGGAAACCGTCAGCAGGATCGAGAAGATTGAGACGGCCCTGGAGCCGAAATTCCAGGAGCATTTCGTCTACGCCATGGCGCTGCCGAACAAGATCGACCCGTTCCCCAAGCTTTCGGCGGCGGTCAAACTGCCGCCGCGCAAGACGGTGAGCGAAGACGGCATTGCCGGCGACGCCGCCCCGCGGCGGCGTTCGCGCGAAGGCCACGCCGCGCGGCGCGGGCGGGGATGACTCGCCCCCGCTAGGCCTGTCATACCTTCCATTTTCATTTGTATGCAAATGTTTCCAGATCGCGCCGATCTGGAAACGAAATCGCGTTTTCGTGAAATCCGCCAGATACATAGGCGGTGCATTTAACCGGCATCGAACGGCAGGCAGAACCAGTTTCCGGCCACCGCAACGCTCCAAAGGAGATCAAGATGTCGATGTTCGAAAGCCTCGGCCGCTATGGTGCGGCCTTCAAGAAAGCACGCGAAGCGCGCAAGTCACTGCGCATCCTGAACAGCCTGCCGCCTGAGATCCAGAAGGACATTGGCTGGCCGGTGTCGCCGCGATCGAGCAAAAAGCAGCTTTCGGTCGGCTGGGGCATGCAGCGCGGATGAAATTTACCGACAAATGCAAGCTGCTCGGTATTCGCCGGGGCCGCAATGCGGCTCCGGCTGCACCCAGCAATTGGCTGCGCGCCGCATTACTGCCCCGGCGTTGAGCTGCGCCGCTGGGCCAGGGACTCCATAGGCCGGACACTTTGTCGCCGGCCGGGATCAAACCACCGTGTTGAGATCGCATAAATCTTGACTTTTTTGGTGGCGACACAATCTTCGAAATAGTCGGGGGTTCTCTTAGTCGGCTCAGCCGAAGTCCGTGTATCTGTATGCCCAGCCTCAAAAGCCACGTCGTGTCGTTCGTCCTCAGGTACAGCCGCAAGAAGGCGTTTTCCAGCCCGGAGAACCTGCAGCGCTGGATCGCCTATGCGCGCAAGACTGAAAACCATCAGCCGCCTGCGTCGCTGCAGTCGCGCCTGGAGATCACAACCCGCACGATCAGCGGCTTCCCCGTCTACGAGATCGCGCCCAAGGCTGGCGAGCGGAGGCGGATTCTCTACCTGCACGGCGGCGCTTACGTCTTTGAAATCACACCCTATCATTGGCGGCTGATCGCGGACATGGCCGACCGTCTCGGGTTCGGCATCACTGTGCCGATCTATCCCATTGCTCCCGAACACGATTTCCACGCCATGTTCGGCATGGTCGGCGCCGTCTACCGCCAGATGTTCGGCGAAACCGGGGCGAATGACATCATCTTCATGGGCGATTCCGCCGGCGGAAACATGGCCGTCGTGCTGACCATGATGGCTGCGCAAGACGGCCTGCCCTTGCCATCACGCCACGTGCTGATTTCGCCCGGCCTCGACGTGTCGCTCGCCAACCCAGAAATGTATGAGGCTGAACGCAACGATCCGTGGCTGGGCATTGCTGGCGGCCGCGAGGCGATCCGGCTTTACAGCGCCGGTATAGATCCCACCGACTGGCGCATCAGCCCGGTTTACGGCGACCTGTCGGTGCTGCCCAAAACGTTGCTGCTGACCGGTTCACGCGATCTGCTCACCCCCGACAATCTGATCTTCGCTGAAAAGGCACGCGCGGCCGGCGTCGAAATTGAGGTCGTCCACGAGCAAGGCATGTTCCATGTCTGGCCGTTGATCGACATGCCGGAGGCGCGACGCGCGCGGGACAGTATAGTGGCCTTCTTGACCAACGAAACTGACAGTTATCATGCCACGGCAGGCGTGTTGTCGCTGCAGAGGACAGACCGCGACGGAACCCCTCGCGATCTGGTTGCGCCGCTCAGGTCGTAGTTTGGGTCAGAACTTCCCAGTTTCCCTGAACATCTCAAACGTCGCGCGGATATGGTCGGCGACTGCCTTCACCGGCGCGCTGGCGTCTGGCGTCACCACCATGGCGAGATTGTAGGTGCCGATGTCAGGCATACCGTCCTTCGGGCACAACTCGACCATGTCACTGCCGAGGAACGATTTCGGCAGCGGCGCGACTGCAAGATCCGCCATGATCGCGGCGCGCTGGCCGGCCGTGTGTGCGCTCATATAGGCGATGCGGTAGTTGCGGCCCTCGCGGCCAAGCGCCTCCAATGCCCCTGCCCGCCAGGCACAGCCCTCTTCCCACAATGAGACCGGCAGCGGCTCGCGCAGATGCGCGCAACCGCCCTTGGCACCGGCCCAGACGATCGGCTCTGTGAGCAGCACTTCGGCGCCGATCGCGCTGGTCTTGTAGGAGTTGGTGAGCAGCGTGATGTCGAGCGCCCGGTCGTCCATGCGCCGGCGCAAATTGACGCTCTGGTCGATGGTGACGTCGACTGCGATCGATGGATGCGATTGTGCGAACCGCTTCAGCACATGCGGCAGCACACGTTCGCCGTAATCGTCCGGCGAGCCGAGCCGCACCACCCCGACAATGTCTGGAATGATGAACTTCGACACCACCTCGCGATTGATCGACAGCAGCCGGCGCGCATAGCCGAGCAGCATCTCGCCATCGGTGGTCAGCGTCACCGAACGGGCGTCGCGCGCGAACACCGAGCGGCCGAGAATGTCCTCCAGCTTCTTGATCTGCATGGAGACGGCCGACGGCGTGCGGAAGACCGCATTGGCCGCAGTGGTGAAACTGCCGGTCTCGGCGATTGCGACGAAAGTGCGCAGAACATCGAGATCGAGCAGCGGCAGTGGATGATTGAGTGGGGCGTTCATGGGGAGCGACCTTCAATTTTTCTGATGCAAACCATCATTCCATTTCGTTTGATTGAACATCAGTTTGGGAGGATAGTCAACTCCATCGAAGGCAAGACACGTAGAAGTGGTCCCGAAACAACCATGACACGGACCTGCAATCGACACGAAATGAAGCTGAAACAAACCCGGTGTACCGCCTGACGCTGCAAGCGCCGGGACAATCCCGGCCCAACGCGAAGGAGAATGAGATGTCTATCCTGTCATCCATCGGTCGGATCGCGACCGAGTTCAGCGAGGCCCGTGCCCGCTACCAGACGGAACGCGCCATCCGCGCGCTGCCGATTGAACTGCAGAAGGATATCGGCTGGCCCGAAGCTGCCGATGCCAAGACTGGCACTCGCCATGGTGTGGGATCTTGGGCCGGAGCAAAGTAACCGTGTGTATCAACAGCTGAAGGCCTGCCGCGCAGATCAGCCCGGCAGGCCTTTTTGTTTGTATTCAAATGATTTCCCCGAGCCATGTCGCCGCCGCATGACGCATATGAGCAAGTCGCATAGCAGCCCGCGCCGGCAATCAACACGTTGTAAATAATCGTAAATCCTGGGCAGAATGCCCAAATTTGTCGCATTCCGTGTCGCTTTTCATATCAAGTGCTTCGCTTTTGCGATTTAGTTTCCCCTCACCTAAGCCTATATCATCATCAACAAACGAGCTGCCCCACTCCATCAAGCGAAGGCGACCCGTCTGAGCAACCGAATGGAGATGATCATGAAGCTTTTTGCCCGCCTCTTTGCCCGCCGCGAAATGAACCTGACGACCGCGCTCGAGCGCCAGCGCCTGGCTAACACCATGCCTGGCCAGACCGGTGCCATGGCCGCCGCGCGCCTCGGCTTTGTCGCCTGAAACAGCAAATCTTGGCAGAAGCAGCCTAGCGCTGCTTCGAAGTCGATCCAGCGCCGCTTCGGCTTTGCCGAGGCGGCGTTTTCGTGTGCGCAGACTGTTCGGCTCGTTTGGACAATCCGGCGGCACGTTGTGCCCTTCGCCGCATAGCGATTGCCCATTTGCGACCCATGTCGCAAATAAAGTCTTTCCGTTGCCATCTAGCCAATTGACAGGAAACGTTTTTCCTGATGTCGCTATGCTGATCGCGACATCCTGTTCGCGCCATTGCAGCGTGAGGATCTACCCGTGAACGTCGTAAAGCACCCGATCCGGCGATCGTTTGTATTCTTCCTGATCCCCGATTTCACCATGATCGCCTTCGCGACGGCGCTTGATCCGTTGCGTTCGGCCAACCGCATGCTCGGCTATGAAGCCTATCGCTGGCGGCTCGCCAGCATCGACGGCAAGCCGGTGCGCGCCTCGAATGGCGTCGAATGCGCCGTCAACACCTCGCTGGAGGAAGAGCGCAAGAAAATGTCCGGACCGGACCGGCCGAACATGGCCATCGTCTGCAGCGGCATCAATGTCGAGCGCTACCAGAACAAATCGGCCTTTGCCTGGCTGCGCGAGGAGTACAATCGCGGCGTTGCCGTCGGTGGCCTGTGCACCGGCGCGCATATCCTGGCCGCCGCCGGCCTGCTGTCCAACAAGCGCTGCGCCATCCATTGGGAGAACCTGCCGGGCTTTTCCGAGGCGTTCCCCAAGGCCAATGTCTTCGCCGACCTCTTCGAGATCGACCAGAACATCTACACCTGCGCCGGCGGCACCGCCGCGCTCGACATGATGCTGAAGCTGATCGGCGACGATTTCGACGAGAGCCTCGTCAACCGCGTCTGCGAGCAGGTGCTGACCGATCGCGTGCGCAGCCCGACCGACCGCCAGCGCCTGCCGCTACGCGCCCGTCTCGGCGTGCAGAATTCCAAGGTTCTGACCATTATCGAGCTGATGGAGGCCAATCTCTCCGAGCCGCTCTCGCTGATCGAGATCGCTGACCATGTCGACCTGTCGCGCCGGCAGATCGAGCGCCTGTTCCGCACCGAGATGGGGCGCTCCCCTGCCCGTTACTATCTGGAAATCCGCCTCGACCGCGCCCGGCACCTGCTGATCCAGTCGTCGTTGCCGGTGGTCGAAGTGGCAGTCGCCTGCGGCTTTGTTTCCGCCTCGCATTTCTCCAAATGCTATCGCGAACTCTATGCCCGCTCGCCGCAACAAGAACGCGTCGACCGCAAGCAGCTTCTGGCGGCTTGATCCGAGCCATCAGCTGAAGAAAGTCCACTGAGTTAATGCGCTTCGGCCGTGCGCATTGCCTCGACGCGGATGTCTTCCGTCAGCCGCGCCTTCAGTGCCGAAAACTCCGGGCTGGTCTTCAGCGTATAGTGGCGCGGATGCGGCAGGTCGACGGCAACGTCCGACTTGATGCGGCCGGGCCGCGCCGTCATCACCACCACGCGCGACGCCATGAAGATCGCCTCCTCGATGTCGTGGGTGACGAACAGCACCGTCTTTTGCCGGCGCTCCCAGATGCCGAGAAGCAGTTCCTGCATCAGCCCGCGGGTCTGGTTGTCGAGTGCGCCGAACGGCTCGTCGAGCAGCAGGATCTCCGGATCGTTGGCCAGTGCCCGGGCAATCGCCGTGCGTTGCTGCATGCCGCCGGAAAGCTGCTTCGGCCAATGGTTCTCAAAACCTTTCAGACCGACCAGATCGACATAGGACGCGACGATGTCGCTGCGCTCGCGCTCGGCCATTCCACGTTCGCGCAGGCCGAAGGCGATGTTCTCGGCGACCGTCAGCCACGGGAACAGCGTATAGGACTGGAAAACCATGCCACGGTCTGGACCCGGCCGGTCCACCGCCTTGCCGTCGAGCAACACGCGGCCCTCACTCGGCGCTTCGAGGCCGGCGACGATCCTGAGCAGCGTCGATTTTCCACAGCCGGACGGCCCGAGGATGGTGATGAAGTCGTTGGCGGCGACCGCCAGATCGATCGGCATCAGCGCCTGGGCCGGTTGCCCGCCGCCGACACCGGCAAACGTGCGCGAGACGCCTTCAATAAGAAGCTTGCTCACGCCAGGCTCCATGGAAACAGCCAACGGTTGAGCGCCTTGAAGGCGAAATCGGACAACAGCCCAATCAGGCCGATGACGATGATGCCGAAGATGATCTGCCCCGTCGCCAGCCGCGATTGGCTGTTGATGATCATGTAACCGATGCCCGACGACGAGCCGATCAGCTCGGCGACGATGACATAGGTCCAGGCCCAGCCGAGCACCAGGCGCAGGGTCTCGGCAATCTCCGGCGCATTGGCCGGCATGATCACGCGCCGCACGATGCCGTTGTCGGACGAGCCCAGCGTGTAGGCCGCCTCGACCAGGTCGCGCCGTGTGCCGCCGACCTTGACCGCGATGATCAGAATGATCTGGAACACCGAGCCGACGAAGATCACCAGCAGTTTTTCGAGTTCGCCGACGCCCGCCCACAGGATGAGCAGCGGGATGAAGGCCGATGCCGGCAGATAGCGGGCGAAGGAGACGAACGGCTCCAGGAACGCCTCCACGGGCTTCCAGGCGCCCATCACGATGCCGAGCGGGACGGCAACGATGGCTGCCATCAGAAACCCGCCGAAGACGCGCCAGATGGTGATGAGGATGTCGAGCCAGAAGCGGTCCTCGACCAGCAGCCGCCAGCCGTCTCTCAGCATCGAAAGCGGATCGGCAAGGAAGATGCGATTGACGTGGCCGCCAAGCGTGATCCACGCCCAGAACGCCACGAACAGCACGAAGAACGAGATGCCGAGCACGGTTCGAATGCCGGGCGAGACCGGATGCAAGGGGCGCGGCATCGTCAACCGTCCTTTGATCTGAATGAAAAAGCGGCGGCGCAGGGCACCGCCGCCGGGCGACAATCCTGCCGGTCAGTCGGCGACGGCGCTGGTGTCGGCCAATGTCGAGACGTCGGGCGCTTCCTTGATCAGGCCCATCTGCAGCAGAAGCTCGCCGGCGGTCTTGGAAAAGTCCTGGAACTCCTTGGTGAAGAACTGCTTGTTTTCAGCCTTGTCGGCCCATTTCAGGTATTTGGCCGACTCTTCGAACTCCTTGGCCGACTGCTTCACGTCGGCGCCCATCGTCTCATAGGATTTCGCCGGATCGCTCTTGATCAGGTCGAGCGCCTCGAAATAGCTGTCGGCAAGCGCCTTGGCCGCATCCGGATTGGCCTTGAGGAACTCCGGCGTGCAGCCGACGGTGTCGAGCACCATCGGATAGTCGAGAGTGGTCACGAGGATATGCCCCTGCTCGGATTTTTCGCGCACCGCCGAGATGAACGGCTCATAGGTGACTGCCGCATCGTTCTGTCCGGCAAGAAACGCCTGCGCCGCGGCATCCGGCTCCAGATTGACGACCGTCACGTCCTTGGTCGACATGCCATTCTTGTTGAGCACCCAGGCCAGCATGAAATAGGGTGACGTGCCCGGCGCCGAAGACGCGACCGACTTACCCTTGAGATCGGCAACGGTCTTGATGTCGTTGCGGGCGACGATGCCGTCGGCGCCGTAGGATTTGTCGAGCTGGAATATCTGCTTGGTCGTCACGCCGTTGGCGTTCCAGACCAGCCAGGTCTCGACCGTGGTGGCGGCGCATTGCAAGTCGCCGCTGGCGATGGCGAGCGGCCGGCTGGCTTGCGGCACCTTCTTCAAGGTGACGTCGAGGCCATGCTTTTCGAAGATGCCGGCCTGCTTGGCGAGCGTCAGCGGCGCAAAGCCCGTCCATCCGCTGATGCCGATGCTGACCGATGTGGCGGCCATCGCCGGCGCGCACAACCCAGCGACAAGCGTCAAGCCTGTGGCAAGAATTCCGATCCTGTTCATGTCGGTTCCCCTTTTTTGTTCGGATCGGAATTGTGTCACAGACGCCCGCAGGCTTGTCAATGAAGCCGATGCTGCACTGCGGTATCTCACCGCCGGCAGCAAACTTCGCCATTAGCGCGTGTTGTACATCCAGCTGCGGTCGCGCCACATTTTTTCGCCGACCAGGCAGTCGGTGACGGGGCTGTCCTGTGCCAAGACCAATGGCGGATGCGCCGCCTCTTCCGCCGCTCGCTGCGGCGAGGCCGGACCGGCAAGCTCAAGCACCAGCTTGCGGCGGATGGCCTCCGGAAACTGCGTCCAGTCATTGACCGGGATCATGAAGGAACCCGGCCCACCGATGACGCAATCGCTGTAGTAACGGTCGAGATTGTTGACATCGTAAGCGCTGCTGAACCCGCCGCCCTTGGTCATCAGCGGCAGGCCGTTGACAGTGATGCCCTGCTTGATCACGGCGTCGCGGGTGATGTCGACAGGTGCGCCCTGGTTGTTGGGGCCGTCGCCCGAAATGTCGATCACCCGCTTGACGCCCTGGAAGCCGCTTTCGGCGAACAGATCGCTGGCGAATTCCAGCGCGCCGGAGATGGAGGTGCGCCTGGCACTGGCCGGCGGATGAGCGGAAAGCTGCGCTGCCAGCCGCTCGGCGTCGGCACGGTTGGCGATTACCGTCCACGGCACAACGACCTGCTGCCAGGTCGCGCCTGCCCATTCGACGTAGGTGACGGCAATCTTGCCGTGAGCGCCGTCGCCGATTGCCTGCAGCACGTCGTCGTGCGTCAGCGCCGCCGCATAGCCGTGGCGCTGGATTTCGAGCTCGTCGGGCGACATGGACAAGGATACGTCGACTGCCAGCACCAGTTCGACGTCAACCGGCTCGGCGGCGCGGGAGATTGCCGCCGGCCATAGCACCGACGCCAGCGCGGCGGCACCCGAGACGAGATGTCTTGCACAGGCAAAAGCAGACATGCCGCACGGTAAGCTAAAATCGACGACCGACAAAGAGGAAAGCCCGGCCGAGAGCGCGGCTGTTCCAGTCACGTTTTTGCGAGCACGTCTCTAAGTTCAGCTGCGCGGATTGAGGTTCTCCGGGTCGTAGAGCGGCCTGTAGCCGACGGCGGCCACTTCGACCGGGTATTTCTCGCCGAAATATTCGACGCTCAACTTGCGGCTCTCCTGGCAATAAGCCCAGGGCAGGTAGGCGAGCGCGATATTCTTGCCGAGGGTCGGACCATAGGCCACCGAGGTCGTGAACGACCGACGGCCGAGCTCGTCGACCAGCGTCTCACCGGTTTGCGGGTCCATCACCGGCATCGTGCCGACCGGATAGCGGGGAACGCCGTTGGAATCGGTATTGTCCGTCATCACAAGGGTGCAAAGCATGGCCGGCTGATGCGCCCGGGCGCGATATTCCAGATGCTTTGCCTTGCCGCAGAAATCGGCCTCCTTGACCTTCGGCCGGGCAAGATCAGCCTCCAGCAGATTGTACTCGGTCAAGAGATCCGCGTTCTGCAGGCGCAGGCTCTTCTCCATGCGGCGGCTGTTGGCATAGGTCTCGACGCCAAAGGCCATTACGCCGGTCGACCGCAGGGCGTCCCAGACGGCCAGGCCGTCCTCGTAGCGCATATGCAGTTCCCAGCCTTGCTCGCCGACATAGGAGATGCGGAAGGCGGTCACGTCCTTGCCGGCGATCCTGACAGGCTTGATGGCGGCAAAGGGAAAATTCTCCGGCGTCAGTCCGTCGGGATTTTCCACGACCTTGCTCAATGCCGCCCGCGCATTCGGACCCCAGATGCCGACGGTCACGTACTTCTCGGTCACGTCGGTGACGGTAACGTCGAAGCCTTTGTCTTCTGCCGTCCGGCGCATGTACTGGAAGTCGCGCGGTCCGGCATCGGCGCCGTCGATCACGCGGCAGCGGTCGGCCATGCGGATGACGGTCAGGTCGGCGCGCACCATGCCTTCCTCATCGAGGAAATGGGTATAGATGCCCTTGCCGATATTGCCGTCGCCGCCGATCTTTGCCGCGCACAGCCATTCCATCAGCGCGACGTGATCGGGGCCTTCGACGTCGTACATGGCGAAATGCGACAGGTTGACGATGCCGCAATCCTCGCTCATGGCGAGATGCTCGGCATTCGAGACGCGCCAGAAATGGCGGTTGTCCCACTCGTTTTGACGCATCGGCACCCGGTTGCCGTATTTCTCGAGCAAATGCTCGTTGGCGGCGTAGCCATGGGCGCGTTCCCAGCCGCCGAGCTCCATGAAATAGCCGCCGAGTTCCTTCTCGCGCTCCCAGAAGGGCGAGCGGCGGACATTGCGGGCCTTGGAGAAGGGTTCGCGCGGATGCACCGCCGGGTTGTAGACCTTCATCGCCGTTTCGGTGCAGCGGTCCCAGATGAACTGCTCTTTCGTCTGGTGCGGATAGAAGCGCGAATAGTCGATGGCGTGGTGGTCGATCGCCGTGCGGCCGTCCGTCATCCAGTCGGCGATGAGCTTGCCCATGCCCGGGCCATCCTTGACCCAGATGGCAACGGCATACCAGAGGCCCCTGACCTTCTGGCTTTCGCCCATCGACGGGCCGCCGTCCGCCGTCACCTGCAGCAGGCCGTTGAAGGAATGGCTCTCATTGTAGCCCAACTCGCCCAGGATCGGCGTCAGTTCCATGGCGCGCTCGAGCGGCGCCATGATCTGCTCCATGTCGAGATCGCGCTGCGACGGCGAAAGCCGTGCCTCGTTTTTCTCGAGAATGTCGCGCGGATGGCAAAGGCGCGGATTGGTCTCTTCGTAGTAGCCCCACTCGATCTGCCCGCCTTCGGCCGTCTTGGGATCGCCGGTATCGCGCATGTAAGCCGAGTTGCCCTGGTCGCGCAGCAGCGGCCAGCCGATCTCCTTGCCGGTGCCGGCGAACTCGGTGTACGGCCCGAAGAAGGTAAGCGGATGGTCGATCGGCATCACGGGCAGGTCCTCGCCCGCCATTTCCGCAATAAGCCGTCCCCAGATTCCGGTGCAGACCACGACATAGTCGGCTTCGATAGTGCCGCGGTCGGTCACCACGGCCTTGATGCGGCCGTTCTCGATGACGAGCGACTTGGCGGAGGTATTGGCAAACGCCCTGACTTTGCCGGAGGCTTCCGCCTGGTCGACCAGCTTGCCGGCGACCGTCTGCGAGCGCGGGATGACGAGGCCGGCGTCGGGATCCCACAGGCCGCCCTGTACCATCTGTTCTTCGATCAGCGGGAATTTTTCCTTGATCTCGGCGGGATCGATCAGGCGGGCGCGTGTGCCGAAGGCCTTCGCCGAGGCGATCTTGCGCTTGATCTCCGCCATGCGGGCGTCGTCGCCGACGCGGGCGACCTCGAGGCCGCCGATGCGCGCGTAATGGCCCATCTTTTCGTAGAAATCGATGGAATAGAGCGTCGTCCAGCACGACAGGAAATCGTGGCTGGTCGTGTAGCAGAAGTCGGAGGCATGCGCCGTCGAGCCGATATCCGTCGGGATGCCTGATTTGTCGATGCCGACAATATCGTCCCATCCGCGCTCGATCAGGTGATGGGCGACCGATGCGCCGACGATGCCGCCAAGCCCGACGATGACGACCTTCGCCTTTTCCGGAAACCCTGCCATTGCCCGCGACTCCAAGATGCTATTGCGCCAGACTATAGGGCGGCGCCGCGCCGCGCTTGCAGCCTGTTTGCGACATCGCCAAAAAAGCCCGCGCCACCAGCCCGTCGAATGCAGTTAGACCTACGCCTTCGCCCTGCTCAGTACGAAGGCGCTGCTAGAGCCCGTCCTGCGCAGCTTCGAAGAAAAGTGCATACCTTCATCGCCGATTACCGGAAGCAAATAAAAGGCCGGGCGTTTGCCCGGCCTTCAAAAAATCATGGCGTCGACTTTACTTGATGCGCGCGACGCCGCCCGAGATCTCAATGGTCTCCGAACCGGTCAGCGCCTCGAGGTCGCCATTCGGCAAGGTAACAAAACAGCCGCTCGGGCAAAATTCCACGGTTTCGCCGGCGGCCAGCGCCAGCTCGGTCTTGCCGCCGCCTTCGGTCACGATCAGCGTGCGGGTCTCAGCGTCCTTGTTGACCGCGCTGGCGGCATGGGCCGAACCGCCCACGGCCAGAAAAGCGATGGCGGCGACGAGAGACTTCCACATTTTGCAGTATCGGTGTTGCCACCGCCTCTGTTGCATTTTGCAAGGCATTCTCGCCGTTTGCAGGTGAGCTTATATGCAATGCAAGCTGAACGGCAACTGAATGCCGCATTCATGCCGCAATTGGTTTCCGAAGGCTTGAAGGCAAGCTCCAAACAGCTAGTCAGGATCAGGCTTCCGCACCTTGCGTCCCGACTTGGCGAGACGTTTCGCCTCCGCCACTGCCAGTGCTTTTGCTTGCTCTCGCTCGGCGAATTCGACTTCGATCTTGTCGTCGTCGATCGGCCACGCCTCGTGCTTTTTGGTCTCGACGACGGCGCGCGGCGCCGACGGAATTTCGATATGCTGGTCGGCGAACACATCGAAGATTGCAAAGCGGATGTCGTTCTGGACGATATTGCCACTAAGAACGTCTGCCAGGAACACGCGAATCTCGAATTCGAGCGCGGCCGGGCCGAAATTGGAAAACAGCACAAAGGGTTCCGGGTTCTTCAGCACCAGCGGATGGCTGCGTGCGATCTCCAAAAGGACGCCATGCACGTGCTTGACGTCGCTACCATAGGCAACGCCGACCTTGATGTCGACGCGGCCGAGCTTGTTGCGGTGCGTCCAGTTGCCGACCGCATTGTTGATCAGGTTTGAATTGGGCAGGATCACCGATTGCCGTTGGAACGTCTCGATCTCGGTGGCGCGCACGCTGATCTTCTTGACAGTGCCGCTGATGTCGCCGGCGACGATCCAGTCGCCGACCTTGAACGGCCGCTCGGCCAACAGGATCAGGCCCGAGACGAAGTTCGAGACGACATTCTGCAGGCCGAAGCCGATGCCGAGGGACAGCGCACCGGCGACCAGCGCGAGGCTGGAGAGGTCGATGCCGGCGGCCGAGATGCCGACCAGTGCCGCGACGGCGACGCCGGCATAGCCGACCGCCAGCCGGATCGAATTGCGCACGCCGGTGTCGACGCGGCCGCGCGCCATCACCGAGCCGTCCAGCCATCCCTGGAACCAGCGCGTCAGGAAATAGCCGATGATGAAGACAACGACGCCTGAGAGGATGCCGGTGATCGAGATCGTCACCGAGCCGATGGTCAGCCCCGTTGCCAGCTTGTAGGCCCAAGCCTGGATGTCGCCGGGCTGGAAGCCCCACGTCAACAGGATCAGCGGCAGGAACACCAGCACGATCATCACGTTGATGGCGACGCTGACGACCAGGCCGAGCTGGTCGAGCGCGGTCGGCTCATAGCTTGAATTGGCGGATAGCCAACGGCCGATCGAGCTATTGGCGAAGCCGCCTTCCTCGCCGATCGCCCGCGCCGACAGGAAGCCGATATAGGCGGTGACCAGGATGGTGCCGGTGATCACGACCTGCACCGAGACGAACATGGCAAGGCCGATATAGCCGAACAGCGCCGACGCGATGGTGAACAGCCCCAGCGCCACGGCGGTGTAACGCAGCCACGCCGGCCACGGCCGCCAGATCCCGTCGGCGGCCTTGAACGGCTTCAGCAGGCCCATCAGGATCAGGATGACGCCGACGATGATGGTGGCGACAAAGCTTCTGGCGATGGTCAGCGACAGCGGCGAGCCCATCTTGTCGTTCACGACCGACAGGAAATAATTGATGCCGATGGCGACGGCCATGGCCGTCGTCAGCCGCACCAGCCAGCGCGCCGGGCCGGTTTCGACAGGGATCAGACGCCAGTTCGGCAGTCGCGGCTCAAGCGCCGCATTGGTCAGCCGGTTGACGCAGAACACACCCGCGACAACGGCAGCCAGCGCATTCAGGAAGATGCCGATATCGCCGCGCAAGACGTTGTAATAATTGAAAAAGAAAATGGTCGAGGCAAGGAAGACGCCGACTGCCAGCGTCGGCAGCAATGTCGACCAGAACGCCACCGACAGCCGGCTGAGATAGGAGGGATCCTCCACCGAGGGGTCCGCTTCGAACACACGGCCGAACAGGCGCCGCCCGCCGACGAAAAGCACGGCGGCCAAGGCAAGCGCCATCAAGGCCGCGGCAAGAACGGCCTGGAACTTGAACTTGAAGGCAAAGCTCAGCCAGGACGACACCGCCTTGTAGAAACTGGTAAATTCGTTGTTGGCATCGGAAATGACCTCCGGGCTCAATGCATCGGACAGCACGTAGCGCTTGGTGAGCTGGTTGCGGAAAAGCTCGCTGCGCATATTGCCGATCTTCTCGATCAGCCCGCTGATGCGGATCGACAGGTTTTGCGCCGTGGCGATGACGGCATTGATCTCGGCTTTTTCGGAGGCCAGCGCCTGGCGTTCGCCGGTCACGATATCGGGCTCGGCCGGCTGGCCCGCGGCCGGCGGCGGGCCTAGCTGCTCTAGCCGGCTGTTGATCTCGCTCAGCCGCGGCCGGAAAGCGAGCGCGCTGTTGAGCGAGGCACGCGACATTTCTTCCAGCTGCAGCCGAATATCGACAAGGCTGGCGTCATCGTCGCCGTCCTGCTGGAACTTCGTTTCGAGATTGTCGGTCTTCGTCGTCAGGTCCTGGAGGATTTTCTGCTGATCACTGACCAGTCCCGCGGGCGCCTGGCCAAGCCCTTGCGCCACCGCTCGCAACGAAAGCGGCGCCGAGGCGACAAGCATCAGGACCAGAACGAAGCGGAGCAGTCGGAAAAACATGATTGTCTGGCGACTCACGGGCGATAAGGCGTTCTAAGGCCCGCTCTTGATAAAGACCGACATATCTGGGGGCAAGCCGTCCCTGACGGCCCGCTTTCGAAGTCGGCCATATCCAATCGAAGTCGGGGAGTCGAAAAGCGATGGCGCAATCTTGGCTTTGCGTTGGCCGCCTGCTCTATAGTCTGCCGCCAAGCCTGAAATGGATGACAATAAGAATGGCGGAATATTCGGCCTTTTCGCTTCTCAAGAACGCGCTGACCGGAAACAAGGACTGGAGGCCGGCCTGGCGCAAGCCCGACCCGAAGGCGTCCTACGATGTCATCGTCATCGGCGGCGGCGGCCATGGCCTGTCGACCGCTTACTATCTCGCCAAGGAGCACGGCATCACCAATGTCGCGGTGCTGGAGAAGGGCTGGCTCGGTTCCGGCAATGTCGGCCGCAACACGACGGCCGTCCGCTCCAACTACCTGCTGCCCGCCAACACGCGCTTCTACGAACATTCGATGAAGCTGTGGGAGAACCTGTCGCATGACCTCAACTATAACGTCATGTTCTCGCAGCGCGGCTGCCTGAACCTCGCCCACACACCTGCTCAGCTCGACGACTATGCCCGGCGCGGCAACGCCATGCGCCATCTCGGCGTCGACGCGGAACTGATGACCACGGCGGAGATCGCCCGCCTGGTGCCGGCGCTGGACGTCTCCGCCACGGCGCGTTTCCCGATCGTCGGCGGCCTGATGCAGCGACGCGCCGGCACCGCCCGCCACGATGCGGTCGCCTGGGGATATGCGCGTGGCGCAGATCGCCGCGGCGTCGACATCGTCGAAAACTGCGAGGTCACCGGCTTCCTGCGCGACGGCGACCGCATCACCGGCGTCACGACGACCCGCGGCGAAATCCGCGCTAAAAAGGTAGCGGTCGCGGTGGCCGGCAGCACCGGGCGGGTCATGCGGCTTGCCGGCATCGAGACAATGCCGATCGAGAGCCACGTGCTGCAGGCCTTCGTTACGGAATCGCTGAAACCGTTTATCGATACGGTCCTGACCTTCGGCATGGGCCATTTCTATATGTCGCAATCGGACAAGGGCGGCCTTGTCTATGGCGGCGACCTCGACGGCTACAACAGCTACGCCCAGCGCGGCAGCCTGCCGATCGTCGATGAGGTGATGAGCGAGATGCTGGCGCTGTTCCCGGGGCTCGCCCGCGTCCGCATGCTGCGCTCATGGGGCGGCGTCTGCGACATGTCGATGGACGGCTCGCCAATCATCACCACCGGTCCGCTGCCGGGCATGTATCTCAACTGCGGCTGGTGCTATGGCGGCTTCAAGGCGACGCCGGCTTCCGGCTGGTGCTTTGCCTGGACCATTGCCAAGGACGAGCCGCACGATCTCAACGCGGCCTTCACGCTCGACCGCTTTTACCGTGGCATGGTGATCGACGACAAGGGCCAGGGCGCCACGCCCCGGCTGCATTAGGCCATGATCCCGAACCGCAGGTCCGCGTCAGCGAAAAGTGGAAACCGGTTTTCGGACAAGATCATGGTCAAACGAGAAGTTTAAGAGATCCATGCTCATCACCTGCCCCTATTGCGGCCCGCGCGACGTTATCGAATTCACCTATCAGGGCGACGGCAATCGCCAGCGCCCACAGCCCGCGTCGCAAAACCTCGACGCCTGGAACGCTTATGTCTACGACCGGCTGAACCCCGCCGGCGACCACAATGAGATCTGGCAGCATTCCGGCGGCTGCCGCGCCCATCTCAGGGTGGTGCGCAACACGCTGACGCACGAGATCTCCAGCACTGCCTTCGCGCGCGGCGACCACAACTCGGTTGCGCGGCACAGGGCCGAGGACAAGTCATGAGCCCGCGCCGTACCGAGACCGGCGGCCGCATCGACCGGCTGCGGACCATCCGCTTCACCTTCGACGGCGCGCCTTATACCGGCCATGCCGGCGACACGCTGGCTTCGGCGCTGCTGGCCAACGGCGTCACCCTGTTTGGGCGTTCGTTCAAATATCACCGCCCGCGCGGCGTGCTGACTGCCGGCGTCGAGGAGCCAAACGCGCTCGTGACTGTGTTGAGGGGCGAGGTTCGCGAGCCGAACATTCCCGCCACCATGGTCGAGATCTATGACGGGCTGGCCGCAATGAGCCAGAACCGCTTCCCCTCGCTTGCCTGGGACGTCAATGCCATCAACCAGCTCGGCGGCAAGCTTTTGTCGGCCGGCTTCTACTACAAGACCTTCATGGGACCCGTGGTCGGTCCGCTGAAGGGCACGCGCTTCTGGATGTTCTGCGAGCATTTCATCCGCCGTGCCGCCGGCCTGGGCAAGGCAGGCACGGCTCCCGATACGGCGCGCTACGAACGCATGAACGCGTTTTGCGACGTGCTGGTAGTCGGTTCCGGCCCGGCCGGGCTGATGGCCGCCAGGGCGGCCGCCGATCAGGGTGCACGCGTCATCCTGGCCGAGCTCGAGCCGCATTTCGGCGGCTCGGCCAATTGGTCGGGCGAGACGATCGATGGCATGCCGGCCGCCGATTGGGCGGCGCGCGCCGCCGGCCAGCTTGAAGGCCATGACAATGTTCGCCTGCTGCCGCGCACCACCGTCTGGGGCTATTACGACGGCAACACGCTTGCCGCGATCGAACGCGTCACCGACCATAAGGAAACGCCGGACAAAGGCGAGCCGCGCCATCGCTACTGGACCATCCGCGCCAAATCGGTGGTGCTGGCCACCGGCTCCCTGGAGCGTCCCTTGGTCTTTCCTGGCAATGATCGGCCAGGCGTGATGCTGGCGCATGCGGCCGAGCGCTATGCCAATGAATATGGCGTGCTGCCGGGTCACAGGGTCGCGCTGTTCACCAACAATGACAGCGCCTATCGCGCAGCACTGGCGTTGAAGAAGGCCGGTGCCGCGGTCGTCGCCATCGTCGACGCGCGCCCGGAGCTTTCGAGCGAAATGCGCAAGCTGGCCGGCGAGACCGAAGCCGAGATCTTTTCTGGCCACGCGGTGATAGCCACCGAGGGCGGCAAGGCGCTTTCCGGCTTCAAGGTGCAGCGCTTCGACATGGCCAGTGGTGCGCTTTCCGGCGATGCGCGCAGCATCCACGCCGATTGCCTGCTGATGTCGGGCGGCTGGTCGCCGACCATCCATCTGGCCAGCCAGGCCGGAGCCAAAGCGGAATGGAACGAAGCGTTACAAGCGTTCCTGCCGCCGAAACCGACAACACGGCAATGGATCGGCGCCGGCGCCTTCACCGGCAGTTTCTCCACCGCCGAGGCGATCGCCGAAGGTCGCGCCGCCGGCCTTTCCGCTGCGGGCGCAACAGCCACGCCGGCGGCCTTGCCTGCCGTCGGGGCAGCACCTGGCGATCCCGATCCGGCACCGGTGTTCGAGATCAAGGCCGCAGGAAAAAGCTTCGTCGACTTCCAGCATGACGTGACGGCCGACGACGTGCGGCTGGCGCATCGCGAAGGCTTCGTCTCGGTCGAGCATCTGAAGCGCTACACCACGCTCGGCATGGCGACCGACCAGGGCAAGAGCTCCAACATACCAGGCCTCGCCATCATGGCCGAGGCGCTGGGCAAGCCGATCCCGCAGGTCGGCACGACGCGCTTTCGTCCGCCTTTTTCGGCGGTGTCGATCGGCTCGCTTGCCGCCGAACGCTTCGGCGATCTGAAGCCCGAGCGGCTGACGCCGATGCATGACTGGCACGTCGCCAACGGCGCCACCATGTATTCGGCCGGCCTCTGGTACCGGCCGATGATCTACGGCCATCCCGGTGAAACGATCGAGCAGGCCTATGTGCGCGAGGCGAGAGCCACGCGCGGGAGCGCCGGCATTGTCGACGTCTCGACACTGGGCAAGATCGCGGTGCAAGGCCCGGACGCGGCGGAATTCCTCGACCGCGTCTACACCAACATGTTTTCGACGCTGGCCGTCGGCAAGGCGCGTTATGGGCTAATGCTGCGCGAGGACGGCCTCGCCTTCGACGACGGCACCACCTGGCGGCTTGGCGAGCAGGATTTCCTGATGACCACCACCACCGCCAATGCCGGCAAGGTAATGCAGCATCTGGAGTATTTTCTCGACGTGATCTGGCCGGAGCTGAAGGTCCACGTCACCTCGGTCACCGACCAATGGGCCGGTGCCGCCATCGGCGGGCCGAACGCCAGGCAGATATTGGCTGCTTGCGTCAGCGGCACCGCTGTCGACAATGCCGCCCTGCCCTTCATGGGCATCGTCCACGGCGAAATCGCCGGCGTGCCGGTGATGATCTGCCGGCTGTCCTTCTCCGGCGAAATGGCCTTCGAGGTCTATTCCGGCACCGGTTACGGCACCCATGTCTGGGAGGCGCTGATCGAAGCCGGCAAGCCGTTCGGGCTGGTGACCTACGGACTGGAGGCGCTGGGCACCCTGCGCATCGAGAAGGGCCACGTCACCGGCGCCGAGATCGACGGTCGTACCACGGGGCGCGACCTGCATCTCGACTGGATACTGTCGAAGAAGAAGCCGTTTATCGGTTCGGCGATGATGGATCGCGAGGGGCTGATCGCGCCCGACCGCCTGGAACTCGTCGGTATTGTTTCGCTCGACAACCAGCCGCTAAACGGCGGCGCACACATCGTCGAGGAGCTTGACGAAGCCAATCCGCACGGCTCGCTCGGTCACATCACCGCTTGCTGCTATTCGCCGGCGCTCGGCAAATATATAGCGCTTGCCTTGGTCAAGGGCGGCAAGGCGCGGCGCGGCACGCGCGCTTATGTCTCCGACCCGTTGCGCAACCGGTTCGGGCCGGTCGAGATCGTCTCCAACCATTTCTTCGATCCGGACGGGAGCCGCATGCATGGTTGAGCGCCAATCACCGCTTGAGCCGGTGCTGCATCCAGGCTCGCATGGCAATTTCGAGCACGGTGTCGAAATCATCCTCTCCGAAACCAGGCCGGGTTCGATCCTGCAGCTCGCCGCCTGGCCCGGCCAGGAGAAGGCGTTGATGGCCGGCATCCATGCGGTCACCGGCCTGGCTCTGCCCGACGGCGCCGGCGGCGGCGTCACGGACGGCGTCAGATCGGTGTTCGGCTTTGCGCCGGGAAAGTTCACAATGGTCGATGAGGCCGAGGGATTGGCGTCGGCCTTTGCCGACGTCGTCACTCCGGCTATCGGTACGGTGACCGACCTTTCGCACGGCCGCACCGCGATCCGTATCGCCGGGCCGAAGGCCGAGTGGGTCCTGGCAAAATTCTTCGCCATCGACTTCGCGCTGCCGGCCTTCCCGATCGGCGCCGGCCGCTCGACCATGCATCACGACGTCTTCGCGCAGATCCAGCGCACCGGCGCCGATCAATTCGACATTTATGTGTTCCGCTCGTTCGCACGCTCGTTCTGGAAGGCGCTCTGCCACGCCAGCGAGGAAGTCGGTTACGAAGTGCAGTAGCTAGACGGCGCGTCGTCACCCTACTCCGCGAACGTAACCCACTCTTCCAGCGGCGCGCGGTCGGTGCGGAAGGCATTTTCGGGCTTGGACGTATCCTCATGGCCGAGCGCCATGCCGCAGACGACGATCTCCTCGTCGGGGATGTCGAGCACCGGCCTGATCTGCCGGTGATAGGGCGCGAAGGCGGCCTGCGGGCAGGTGTGTAGGCCCCTGCCCCGCGCCGCGACCATGATGTTCTGCAGGAACATGCCGTAATCGATCCACGACCCTTTGTTCAGCCGCCGGTCGACGGTGAAGATCATGCCGACCGGCGCATCGAAGAAGACGAAATTGCGGTCGTGCTGGGCGCGCATCCTGTCGACCTCGCGCCGGCCGATGCCGAGCACGCCGTAGAGGCCGAAGCCGTTGGCCCGCCGTCGCGTCAGATAGGGTTCGAAGAACTGGTCAGGATAGTAGCGGTACTCGTCCCACTCCGCCTTTTCGGCGCGGATGCCCGAACTGAGAATGGCGTCGGTGATGCGCTGCTTGACCTCGCCCTTGGTCACATAGACCTTCCAGGGTTGCATGTTGGTGCCTGAAGGCGCGCGCGCGGCAACGGCGAGAATATCGCGGATGGTGTCGTCATCGACCATGTCAGGCAAGAAGGCGCGTACGGACCGGCGCGAGGTGATCGCGTCATCGACGATCGCCGCCGCAATCCGGGAGTTGTTTTCCAGCATGGGCCGTCCCTTTGCGCATAATCCTGGAACCCGGCTTTTCCGGAAAGGATCATGCGCCGACTAGAAGTGATGGAGCATCCTTGCGAGTTTCTATGAACGCTCGACGCCCTATCCGCCTCGACCGGACGCCCCACTCGCCGCTCGTGTGCCGAGCCTTTGCCTGAACCGTCAAAATGGCGCAAGTAAATCTTGTGGGTTCATGAAAATCATCTTGATTTTTTCACAGACCTGCGGTCACATGAAATTTGCTGGGAATTTTTCATCGAGACAGGGATGGCTTTGCCCTCAACCGCCGCAACACCGGAACAAGATAACGGCGAACGGCTGCTGGCCGGCGACATTCGCGCGTTGCGCAAGGCGCGCGGCCTGACGCTTGCCGAAATCGGGCTGAAGCTCGGCCGTTCCGTCGGCTGGGTCAGTCAGGTCGAGCGCGGCCTGTCGATCCCGTCGCTCGGCGATCTCAGGGCCTTCGCCGAATTGTTCGGCGTGCCGGTCAGCCTGTTCTTCAGCCATGACGTGCCTGTCGAGACCGAACGCGGCGTGGTCGTGCGCGCCGGCAACCGGCGCACCCTTGGCACAAGCGATTCCGGCCTGGTGGAGGAGCTTCTGTCGCCGGATCTCGGCGGTAGCTTCGAGATGCTGCGTTCGGTCTTCGCCCCCGGTGCCGAGCTGAAGACCGAGGCCCGCCGGCCGACCGAGGAAGCCGGCTACGTCGCGTCCGGCAGCTTCGACATCGAAATTGCCGGCGTCTGGCACCGGCTTGGAGCAGGCGACTCCTTCCGCTTTGACGGCAAGCCGTTCCGCTGGCGCAATCCTGGAGCGGAACCGGCTGTGGTGATCTGGGTGGTTTCGCCGCCCGTCTATTGATCTGGAGAAGAACATGGCCAGTTTGCCGACCACGGCACGCGTGGTGATCATCGGAGGCGGTGCCGTCGGCGCCTCCTCGCTCTATCATCTCGCCAAGGCGGGCTGGACCGACTGCGTGCTTCTGGAGAAGAACGAGCTGACTTCCGGCTCGACCTGGCATGCCGCCGGCAACGTGCCGACGTTCTCCTCGTCATGGTCGCTGATGAACATGCAGCGCTATTCGACCGAGCTCTATCGCCGGTTGGCCGACGAGGTCGGCTATCCCATGAACTATCATGTCACCGGCTCGCTCAGGCTCGCCCATACGATCGAGCGTATGCAGGAATTCCAGCGCGCCAAGGGCATGGGCCGCTATCAGGGCATGGACATCAATGTCGTCGGCCCCGACGAGATCAAGCGCCGCTACCCCTTCATCGAAACGCATGAGCTGAAGGGCGCGCTCTACGATCCGAGCGACGGCGACATCGACCCGGCGCAATTGACCCAGGCGCTGGCCAAGGGCGCGCGCGACATGGGTGCGAAGATCATCCGCTTCTGCCCGGTCACCGGCGTGCGCCGCGAGAACGACGAGTGGGTGGTCGAGACGCCGCAAGGCGAGATTCGCTGCGAGATTGTCGTCAACGCCGCCGGCTACCGCGCCGCCGAAGTCGGCAGGATGTTCGGCCGCGAGGTGCCGATGATGGTGATGAGCCATCAATACATCCTGTTTGAGGAAATCCCCGAACTGGCGGCGTGGTCGAAGGAACAAGGCAAGAAGCTGCCGCTGCTGCGCGACGTCGATACGTCCTATTATCTGCGCCAGGAAAAGAACGGCATGAACCTCGGCCCCTATGAGCGCAATTGCCGCGCCCATTGGGTCGGCCACAACGACCCGATGCCGGACGACTTTTCGTTCCAGCTGTTTCCCGACGACCTCGACCGGCTGGAACATTACCTGGCCGATGCCGTCGCCCGCGTGCCGATCCTCGGCACCGCCGGGCTGTCCAAGGTCATCAACGGGCCGATCCCCTATGCGCCGGACGGCAACCCGCTGATCGGCCCGATGCCTGGCGTGCCCAACGCCTTCGAGGCCTGCGTCTTCACCTTCGGCATCGCCCAGGGCGGCGGCGCCGGCAAAGTGCTGGCCGAGTGGGTGACCGAGGGCCAGACCGAATGGGACATGTGGTCCTGCGATCCACGCCGTTTCACCGCCTTTGCGTCGGCGCCGGATTACTGCGTCGCCAAGGGCATGGAGATCTACGGCAACGAGTATGCCATCCAATTCCCGCGCCACGCCTGGCCGGCTGGGCGCGACCGCAAGCTGTCGCCGCTCCACGGCCGCATCAAGGCGCTCGGCGCCCAGTTCGACGCCTATAATGGCTGGGAACGCGCCACCTGGTATGCGAAGCCAGGCGACGACATCTCCGAACAATCCACGCTGACCTTCCGCCGTGACGGCCCCTGGCAGCATCGTGTGCGCGAGGAATGCCTCGCCGTCCGCGATGCCGCCGGCATTCTGGACCTGCCGGGATTTTCCCGGTTCAATCTAGACGGTCCGGGTGCCGCCGAATGGCTGAGCCTCCAGGTGACAGGCCTGGTGCCGAAACCCGGCCGCATCGGCCTCGTCTACTTTGCCGACGACAAGGGCCGCGTCGTCACCGAGATGTCGGTGGTGCGTCACGACGAAGATCACATGACGCTGATCACCGCCGCGGTGGCGCAGTGGCACGATTTCGAATGGCTGAAATCGCGCACGCCGAAGGACGCGACGTTCAAGTTGACTGACCGGACAGAAGAGTATTCGACCCAGATCCTCGCCGGACCCAACTCGCGAAACATCCTCGCCGAACTCTGCGCGGCCGACCTCCCCCTGCCCTGGCTGACGCATCAGGAAACATCGATCGCCGGGCGCTGGGCCAAGCTGGTGCGCGTATCCTTCGCTGGCGAGCTCGGCTGGGAAATCCACAGCAAGGTCGACGATACCGCAGTCATCTTCGACGCTGTCTGGGCGGCCGGCCAGAGGCACGGCCTGAAACCATTCGGCATGTACGCGCTGGATTCGCTGCGGCTCGAAAAAGGCTACCGTACGTGGAAGGGCGATCTGTCGACCGACTACTCGATCCTGCAGGGCGGGCTGGAGCGCTTCGTCAGATGGGACAAGCCCGACTTCCGCGGTAAGGCGGCGTTGCAGAGCGAAAAGCAGCAAGGCGTCAAGAAACGCTTCGTCACGCTGGTCGTCGAAAATCCCGGCGACTGCGACACACCTTACATGTCGACGCTTTGGCATGACGGCCGGATCGTCGGCGAGACGACATCCGGCGGCTGGGGTCATCGCATCGACAAGTCGATCGCGCTCGGCATGCTGCGCGCCGACCTCACCGAGCCGGGAACCGCGGTCGAGGTCGATATCTTCGGCGAACGTTTTCGGGCGATCGTGCAGAAGGATGAGCCGTTATGGGATCCGAAGAACGAGAGGCTCAAAGCATGAAGAAAGTCATCCTCACCGATGGCGGCATGGGCCAGGAGCTGGTCCGCCGCAGCAGCTCCGAGCCGACGCCGCTCTGGTCGGCCAGGGTGCTGATCGACGAACCGGATCTGGTGCGCGACCTGCATGCGGAATTCATCCGCGCCGGAGCCCGCGTCATCACCATCAACACTTATTCCGCAACGCCGGAGCGGCTGGCGCGCGAGGGCGCGGAAGAGCTGTTCAAGCCTTTGCAGAAGCGCAGCATCGAACTGGCAAGGCAAGCACGCGACCAGACCGGCGACGCGGCGATCGCCGGCTGCCTGTCGCCGCTGTTCGGCAGCTATGCGCCGGCGCTGACGATATCCTTCCAGGATACGCTCGACATCTATCGCCGTATAGTTGCCGAGCAGGCGGACGGCGTCGATCTGTTTCTGTGCGAAACCATGGCGTCGGCCGAAGAGGCGCGCGCCGCCGTCACCGCGGCATCGGAAAGCGGCAAGCCTGTCTGGGTGTCGTGGACGCTCGCGGATCACGGCATGCCGCGCCTGCGCAGCGGCGAAGCCATTGCGGCGGCGTCGGGCGCTCTTGACGGCCTACCCGTCGCGGCCCGGCTGATCAATTGCTGTCGGCCCGAAGCGATCGCTGCAGCGCTGCCCGGACTGATCGCTCTCGGCGGTGCGGTCGGCGCCTATGCCAATGGCTTCACCTCGGTCGAGGCGCTCAAGCATGGCGGCACCGTCGAAGTGCTGCACGCCCGCCACGACCTCGATCCGGACGCCTATGCCGGCCAGGCGATCGGCTGGGTCGAGGCCGGCGCCGGCATCGTCGGCGGCTGCTGCGAAGTCGGACCGGCCCACATCGCCGCCTTGCGCGACCGGCTCGAACAGGCCGGCTACGAAATTTCGGGAGTAGCATAATGCCCAGGCCATCATCGCGCATTTCCGGCATCGTGCCTTCGGGCAAGGATGGCTGGGAGGTTCATTCCGCTGCCTGGGCGCGCAAGCAGGCCGGCGAGGACATCATCATGCTGTCGGTCGGCGACCATGATTTCGACACGCCGAGCGAGACGATCGAAGCCTGCGTGACGGCGGTCCGCGCCAGCAATCACCACTACACCCCACTTGCCGGCGTTCCGCGGCTGCGCAAGGCGATGGCGGCGGCCTCGACGCTCTGCACCGGTGTTGCGACCAGCCCCGACCAGGTCATCGCCACGCCGGGCGGGCAGGCCGCGCTTTACGCAGCTATTCAAGCTGTTCTCGACCAGGGCGACCATGCCATCGTCGTCGCGCCCTATTACGCCACCTATCCCAATACCTTCAGCGCGGCGGGCGCCGCGTTCAGCGTCGTCGAGACACCCGCCGAGGATGGCTTTCAGCCGCGCGCCGCCGAGATCCGCGCCGCCCTACGGCCGAACACCCGCGCCATTCTGATCAACACGCCGAACAACCCGACCGGTGCCGTCTATTTGCGCGAGCGCCTGGAAGAGCTGGCGCAGATCTGCCGCGAGCATGACCTATGGCTGCTGTCAGACGAGGTCTACTGGACGCTGGGTGGCGGCGAGCACGTCTCACCACGCTCGCTGCCCGGCATGGCCGAACGTACGCTGGTCATCAATTCGATGTCCAAGAGCCACGGCATGACCGGCTGGCGCATGGGCTGGCTGACCGGGCCCGAACCAATGGTCTCGCTGCTGACCGACCTCAATCTGGTGATGACCTACGGCCTGCCGGCCTTCATCAGCCTCGCCTGCGCCGAGGCGCTCGAAAACGGCTACGGCGTCAAGGAGATCGCCGAGCGCTATGCCGCAAGGCGCGCCGTCGTTCTCGATGCCATGCGCGGCATGAACAACATCACCGTGCGCGGCTCCGAGGGCGGCATGTACGTGATGCTCGACATATCGGCGATCGAGCCGGACGATGAGAAATTCGCCTGGGCGTTCCTCGACCAGGAGAAGGTCGGCGTCATGCCCGGCTCGAGCTTCGGCGAAGCTGCAGCCGGCCACATCCGCTTCAGCCTCTGCCAGCCTGAGCCGGTGCTGATGGAGGCTGCCACGCGCCTGCGCCGCTTCGCCTCCAGCTACCGCCGCGAAGCCGCATGAACTCGCCGCCCGCCAAAACCATACCGACCAAGGCCATTCCTCCCAAAGCAAGGGCGGTCATCATCGGTGGCGGCGTCTCCGGCTGCTCGGTCGCCTATCATCTGGCCAAGCTCGGCTGGACCGACATCGTTCTGCTCGAGCGCAAGCAGCTGACATCGGGCACGACATGGCACGCTGCCGGCCTGATCGGCCAGCTGCGCGGCTCGCAGAACATGACCCGGCTGGCGAAGTATTCGGCCGATCTCTACGTCAAGCTCGAGGCCGAGACCGATGTCGGCACCGGCATGCGCCAGGTTGGCTCGATCACGGTCGCGCTTACCGAGGAGCGCAAGCACGAGATCTATCGGCAGGCGTCTCTCGCCCGCGCCTTCGATGTCGACGTGCGCGAGATTTCGCCAGGTGAAGTCAAGCAGATGTACCCGCATCTCAATGTATCCGATGTGGTCGGCGCCGTGCATCTGCCGCTCGACGGCCAATGCGACCCCGCCAACATCGCCATGGCGTTGGCCAAGGGCGCACGTCAGCGCGGTGCGACGATCGTCGAGAACGTCAAGGTGACCAAGGTGCATACCAAGGCAGGCCGCGTCACCGGCGTCTCCTGGGCGCAGGGCGACGAGCAAGGCACGATCGAAGCCGATATCGTCGTCAACTGCGCCGGCATGTGGGCACGCGAACTTGGCGCCCAGAACGGCGTCACCATCCCGCTGCACGCCTGCGAGCATTTCTATCTCGTCACCGAGCCGATCCCGGGGCTCTCCCGCCTGCCGGTGCTGCGCGTGCCGGACGAATGCGCCTACTACAAGGAAGATGCCGGCAAGATGATGCTCGGCGCTTTCGAGCCGGTGGCCAAGCCGTGGGGCATGAACGGCATAAGCGAGGAGTTCTGCTTCGACCAGTTGCCGCAGGACATGGACCATTTCGAGCCGATCCTCGAAATGGGCGTCAACCGCATGCCGATGCTGGCCACCGCCGGCATCCACACCTTCTTCAACGGCCCAGAGAGTTTTACCCCCGACGACCGTTATTATCTCGGCGAGGCGCCGGAGCTTTCCGGCTACTGGATGGCGACCGGCTACAATTCGATCGGCATCGTCTCCTCCGGCGGCGCCGGCATGGCGCTGGCGCAATGGATCAATGACGGCGAGGCGCCGTTCGATCTCTGGGAGGTCGACATCCGCCGCGCCCAGCCGTTCCAGAAGAACCGCCGCTATCTCAAGGAGCGCGTTTCCGAAACGCTCGGCCTGCTCTACGCCGATCATTTTCCTTACCGGCAGATGGCAACCTCGCGGAACGTGAGGCGTTCGCCGCTGCACGAGCACCTGAAGACGCGCGGCGCGGTGTTCGGCGAGGTCGCCGGCTGGGAGCGCGCCAACTGGTTCGCTAGGCCCGGCCAGGAGCGCGAATACCGCTATTCGTGGAAACGGCAGAACTGGTTCGACAACCAGCGCGAGGAGCATCTGGCGGTCCGGAACGGCGTCGGCCTGTTCGACATGACCTCGTTCGGCAAGATCCGCGTCGAAGGCCGCGACGCCTGCGCCTTCCTGCAAAGGCTCTGCGCCAACGACATGGACGTGGCGCCGGGCAAGATCGTCTACACCCAGATGCTCAACCAGCGCGGCGGTATCGAGAGCGATCTGACCGTCTCGCGATTGTCCGAAACAGCCTTCTTCCTCGTCGTGCCGGGCGCCACGCTGCAGCGCGATCTGGCCTGGCTGAAAAAACATCTTGCCGACGAGTTCGTCGTCATTACCGATGTGACCGCTGCCGAAGCGGTGCTTTGCCTGATGGGCCCGGATTCGAGGAAGCTGATCCAAAAGGTCAGCCCGAATGATTTCTCCAATGACAACAATCCGTTCGGGACGTTTCAGGAGATCGAGATCGGCATGGGCCTGGCCCGCGCCCACCGCGTCACCTATGTCGGCGAGCTCGGCTGGGAGCTTTATGTCTCGACCGATCAGGCCGCCCAC
Source organism: Mesorhizobium sp. M1399 (assembly GCF_040317735.1). Lineage (NCBI taxonomy): Bacteria > Pseudomonadati > Pseudomonadota > Alphaproteobacteria > Hyphomicrobiales > Phyllobacteriaceae > Mesorhizobium > Mesorhizobium sp. M1399. The sequence continues at coordinate 189,263 of NZ_JAMYKZ010000008.1, read as the reverse complement.
GTCTTCGAGGCGATAGAAGAGGCCGGCGCCGATGTCGGTCTGAAGCTATGCGGCCTGCACACGCTGGACTCCTGCCGCATCGAAAAGGCGTTCCGGCATTTCGGCCACGACATCACCGACGAAGACAATGTGCTGGAGGCCGGCCTTGGCTTCGCCGTGAAGACGGCCAAGAGCTATTTCCTCGGCCGCGATGCGGTGCTGAAGAAGAAAGAAACCGGCCTGTCACGCCGGCTGGTGCAGTTCCGCCTGAACGACCCCGAGCCGCTGCTCTTCCACAACGAGGCGATCCTGCGCGACGGCAAGATCGTCGGTCCGATCACCTCGGGCAATTACGGCCATCATCTCGGCGGCGCAATCGGGCTTGGCTACGTGCCTTGCAAGGGTGAGAGCGAGGCGGATGTGCTGTCGTCGTCCTACGAGATCGAGATCGCCGGCGAGCGCTTTGCCGCCGAGGCCTCGCTCAAGCCGATGTACGATCCGAAGGCCGAGCGAGTGCGGATGTAGCTCAGAACGCATCCATCTCGGCCGCGACCTTCGCCACGAATCTCGTCCGCCTCTCGTCGGTCGATAGGTTCATCGAGTACTGCGCGAGGTAGGAAACCGACCCGCCAGGCTTGATGGTCGCACGCAGCACCCGCTTGACCAGCTTGCGCGGCGGGTCGCCCATCAGCATGGCTCGGAACCGACTGCCGCCATAGGTGGCGACCGCGGCGACCTTGCGAATGTTGTGCAGCGACGGCTGCACCTTGCCGTCAACCAATTTGAACGACACGCCGGGCAGGAAGACGCGATCGAAAAAGCCTTTCAGAATGGCCGGATAGCCGAAGTTCCACACCGGAAACGATAGCACCAGCGCCTCGGCCCGCAGCAAGCGCTCGACGTAAGCCGCTGCAGGATCGCCGTCACTGCGCGCGTCGTGATAGGAGAGCCGTTCGGCCCGCGTCAGCCTGGGATCGAACCCCTCGGCATAGAGATCGCAATCGTCGACGGCATGGCCGGCGGCCTTCAGCCGCTCGACGATGGTCCGGTGCAGACCGGCATTGAAGCTGGTCTCGACCGGATGAGCGTAGAGGACGAGGATGTTCACCCAAGTCCTCGCAGGTCGGCGCGAGGCACCCCCCTCTGCCCTACCGGGCATCTCCCCCTCAAGGGGGGAGATTGGCGGTTCCATCGTCTCGACCATCTTCCAACGTCGTCAACTGGCGAAAGCGATACCGACAGCCGATCTCCCCCCTTGAGGGGGAGATGGCCGGCAGGCCAGAGGGGGGTGTTCAAGCGCAAACCTTTCCTCAACCCGTCTTCTCCAGCCCCTTGAACAGGAACGACTTGCCTGAGCGATAATCATAGTCCGGGTTTTCCCAGGCGATCATCTTGCCCGGATTGAGCAGCCCTTGCGGGTCGGTCTCACGCTTGAAAGCCAGTTGCACTTCATCCGTCCGCTTCATGCCGCCTTCTTCCAGCGTGTAGCGGTGCGGGTTGAAGATCCAGCAGCCATTGTCTTCGTGGATGCGGATGATCTCGTCCAGCCGCTCCGCCGTGGTGAAGCGCACCAGCGGCAATCCGGCGATGCCGATGGCGCCATCGAAGCGGATAAATTCGAGATGCGCCGGCACCTCGTCGCCGAAGCGTTCGACCATCGCCTTGACGTGACCGAGGTGGTCCGGCGACGGGTAGCGGGTCTGCAGATAGGTGATCGTCGGGTCGACCCGGATGGCGCGCAGCGTGGTGTGGTTCCAGGTCAGCTCATAGGCCGGCGGCAGCCCCTTGAGATCGGCCTCCTTATCGGCGCGAAAGACGATCTCGCCCTTACTGCGCGCAGTGAAGGCGAGGAAGGCATCCATCGCATGCGGCGCGATCATCAGGACGACGATGCTTTGGCCGCGCCGGAAAAACCGCTGGTGGCGCTTGAAGTAATCGTAGGGGATGGGTGCTGCTATCGGCGTGATCAGCTTCGCCAGGATGCCGTCCTGGATGGCGAGATCGTTGCCGAAGCCGGCCGCATCCATGAAATCGTCGAAGCCGACGATGACGTCGATCCAGTCATAACTGGCGGTTAGCGGCATCTCGACTTCGGTGATGATGCCGTTGGTGCCGTAGGCGTGCATCACTTTCAGCACGTCCTCGCCGGTGAGCTCCATGACGCGGGGCTGTGCCTCCATCGTCACGGTCCTCAGCCGGATGACGTTGCCGAGGTCGCGCAAGCCGCCCCAGCGGATCGAGCCAATACCGCCGGAGCCGCCGGCGACGAAGCCGCCGATCGATGCCGTGTTGTAGGTCGACGGCGACATGCGGAGCTCCTGGCCGGAATGCGCCCGCGTCGCCTTGTCGATGTCGGCGAGCACGGCGCCGGGACCGGTGACGACACGACCGGGCGCGATCGCCTTGATCGCGTTCATCTCGGCGAGATTGAGCACGACGCCGCCGGACAGGGGCATCGCCTGCCCGTAATTGCCGGTGCCGCTGCCGCGCGGCGTCACCGGCACGCCATGCCGGTGGCAGGCGGCGAGCACGCGGACGACCTCGTCTTCCGTTTTCGGCGTCACGATCAGGTCGCCGGTGACATGCTCGAGCTGCTGCTTCAGCACCGGGCTGTACCAGTAGAAGTCGCGGCTCTTCTGCTGGACGATCGCCGGATGGTCGTCGACCTTGAGGCCGTCCAGGTCGCGCTTGAGCGCCGCAATATCCATCATTCCACCATCAGATCATCGAGTTCGGCATAATCGGGCAGCTGGCGTTCGATCGCCTGGCCGTCGCGCACCACGATGCGATCCGATTCGGGCCGCGACAGCAATTCCGTCCAGCTTCGCCCCTTGAAGACGACGAAATCGGCCGGCCCTCCGGCGGCAAGCGTGCCGAAACCATCGAGCCGCATCACCTTGGCCGGCGTCGCTGTCACCGCTTGCGGCCAGTCAGCGACGGGATGGTCGAGATGCAGGATGCGCGTCGCCGTGCGATAGACCTCCAGCATGTCGAGATCGCCATAGGCGTAGAACGGGTCGCGCGTATTATCGGAGGCGACGGCGACGGCAATGCCGCGCGCCTTCATCTCGTGCAGCAGCGTCACCCCGCGCCAGCGCGGCGTGGTGTTATCGCCGCGCCGGTCCTGCAAATAGAGATTGCACATCGGCAGCGACACCACCGCCAGGCCGGCCTTGGCGACCTTGTCCAGCGTGTCGAGCACCTCGAGATCGGGCTGGCGCGCCAGCGAGCAGCAATGGCCGACCAGGATGTTCCCGTCAAAACCGTTCCAGAGGGCGGCTTCGGCAATCTTCTTGAGCGAGATCGCCGAGACATCGTCGGTCTCGTCGGCATGGAAATCGAGGTCGAGGCCATGCTTGATCGCCTGCGCAAACACCTGGTCAAGCAGTTCCTCGAGGTCCGGCACCATATAGGTGACGACGCCGAGCACGCCCTTGGCGGCAGCCACCCGCTTGGCCAGCCTCTCGAACCATTTCCTGTCGCGCACGCCTTCGATGCCGAGCAGGCAGGCCGCCTGCAGCTCGATGCGGCCGCGCCATTTCTCCCGCATCGTCTCGAACACCGGCCAGGAGATCTCTTCCTGCGGCGCAACGCTGTCGAGATGCGTACGCAGCGCCTTGGTGCCATGCGCATAGGCAGAGCGCAGCGAAAAATCCATGCGGCGGGCAACGTCGTCGGCGCTCCAGTGCGCCGCGCGGTCGGCGCCCGTTGCGTTCAGCGCGCCCATGAAGGTGCCGTCCGGGTTCGGCTTTCGAGGCCAGATATGGCCCTTGTCGATATGGGTGTGGCAGTCGACGAAGCAGGGCAAGACGATCCGGCCGCCAAGGTCGATGGCGCCTGCCTGTGCGTTGGATCGATGCGCCGTAATCCCGGAGATCTTGCCATCGGCGATGGCGATATCCGCGAGCCCAAACCCGTCGGTATCGAAGGCTCCAGAAAAGCCCGGCGTCAGTGAGGCATGAAGCCGAACCTTGGCGAGATGGTAGGAACCAGAAGCTGGTATCAAGGCGGCGCTGTCCACCATCACCGCTCCTGCCTCAGCGCGCTCTCGTGCCAGCGCCGCAAAATGAGATGCGAAATCAGCGACAGCACCAGGAAGATCAGGATGCCCGTGAGCGAGATCAGGATCAGCGCCGCGAACAGCCTTGGCGCGTTGAGCCGGTAGCCGGCCTCGATGATGCGCGAGGCGAGGCCGGACGACTGGCCGGTGGCGCCGGCGACGAACTCGGCCACCACCGCGCCGATCAGCGACAGGCCGCCGGCGATCTTCAGCCCGCCGAGGAAATAAGGCATCGCCGCCGGCAGCCGCAGATAGCGCAATTGCTGCCAGCGGGTGGCACCGTTGAGCTTGAACAAATCGCGCAGATTGCGGTCGACGGAATTGAGGCCGAGCGTGGTGTTGGAGAGGATCGGGAAGAAGGCGACGATCCAGGCGCAAAGCAGCAGCTTTGTCGTCTGGTTGTCGACATAGATGTTGATCAGCGGAAAAATCGCGACGATCGGCGTCACCTGCAGCACGATGGCGAACGGAAAGAACGACATCTCCACCCATTTCGACTGCGCGAACAGCACTGCCAGCCCGACGCCGCCGATGACGGCGAGAAGCAGGCTCAAGAAGGTGATCCTGAGCGTCACCAGCAGCGAGGAGAACAGCAGCCCGGCATCGTCGTGCAGCGTCTGCAGCACCACGCCGGGACGCGGCAGGATATATTTCGGGATGTCGTTCCAGACGCAGACGCGGTCCCACAGCCAGATCGCCAGGATCATGATCGCCAGCGGCAGCAGCCACCTGCCGATGCGCTCGAAGCGCTCCTGGCGAACGCGACGCGCCTCCTCCGGGTCGAGCGCCAGGACTTGTTCTTCAATGGCCGTCATGATGCGGTCCGGCAGTTGAGTTGATGGCGCCGATCAGCACGTCGGATGCCTGGCGGCAGAGCGCGGCATAATCGGGCGAGGTGCGAAACGCCTCGTCGCGCGGATAGGATGCATCGACGGCAAGCTCGGCAAACACCCGGCCCGGCCGCGCCGCCATGACGACGACGCGGTTGGAGAGGAAAACGCTTTCGAAGACGCTGTGAGTGACGAAAACGACGGTAAAACGCTCATCCTGCCATAGCTCCAGAAGATCGTTGTTGAGCTTGAAGCGGGTGATCTCGTCGAGTGCGGCGAATGGCTCGTCCATCAACAGAATGCGCGGCTTGGTCACCATGGCGCGGGCAATCGAGACGCGCATCTTCATGCCGCCTGATAATTCGCGCGGCACGGCATTCTCGAAGCCGGTCAGGTGAACCCGCGCCAGCATCTCCATCACCGCCGGCGCCGCCTTGGCCCGCGACACACCCTTCAGCCGCAGCGGCAGCCAGACATTGTCGAAGACATCGGCCCAGGGCAGCAGCGTCGGCTCCTGGAAGACGAAGCCGATATTCGAGCGGTCGCCGATATTTGAACGATCGAGGGCGCCGCTGCCGCGCCAGTCGAGCACACCCGAGGTCGGCGTCGACAGGCCGGCAATCAGCCGCAGCGCCGTCGACTTGCCGCAGCCCGACGGTCCGAGCAGGCTGAGGAAATCGCCTTCCCGGATCGTCAGCTCGACATTGCTGAGCGCGGTGACGCCGTTGGAAAACACCTTGCCGACGCCACGCAGCGCCAACAGCGTCGGCCCCGATACGCTTCCTGGCTGTTGCGCCACTTTCTCCAGCTTCACGGCCTACTTCTTCAGGTCGAGCCCGACGCTCTTGTTGACGAAGGCCAGCGTGTAGGCCTTCTTGATGTCGATGCCCGCCGGTGTTACCTTGGCCTTGACCATCTTGTCGTAAAAACTCTGGATGCGCGCATCGGTCATGGCGCCGATGCCGAGCTTTTCGCTGTCGCCGGAATCGACCACGCCGAACTTCTTCAGCTGCTCGATCGAGAAGGCGATCTGCTCATCCGTCATGTCCGGATTTTCCTTCTTGATCATCTCGTTGGCGGCCTTGTTGTCGCCGTAGAGATAATTGTACCAGCCCTTGGCCGAGCCATCGACGAAGCACTGGACCACCTCGGGCCGCTTGTCGACCGTCTCCTGCATGGTTTCGACCGTCGTTGCATATGTGTCCCAGCCATAGTCGGCCAGCAGGAACTGGTTCGGCGTGAAACCGCCCTGCTTCTGGACGGCGAATGGCTCCGAGGTGACGTAGCCCTGCTGGATCGACTTCTTGTTGGCGATGAACGGAGCCGGGTTGAAAGTGTAGGGCACGCGTTTTGCGGCATCGAAGCCGAGGTCGGTGACCATCCACTGGAAGAAGGTCTGCGCACCTTCGTCGCCGAGGATGTACTGGTCGGCGTTCTTCAGGTCTTCCCATTTGTCCAGCCCCTGGCCGGGATGGGACATGATGACCTGCGGGTCCTTCTGGAAGTCGGCGGCCACGACGCGCATCGGTATGCCTTGCTGCACGGCATCGAAGGCCGACAGCAGATTGCCGCCCATGTAGAAATCGATCTTACCTGCGAGCAGCAGCGGCCGGCCGCTGACCTGTGGGCCGCCCTGCATGATCGTCACGTCGATGCCGCATGCGGCATAGGTACCATCCACCACGGCTTGGTAGTAACCGCCATGTTCCGGCTCGGCCAGCCAGTTGGTGCCGAAGGTGACTTTTTCGTTCGCTGCCGCGGCAAGCGTACCTGCGCCAAGCAGCCCGATCACGCCCGCCGAAATCTTGAGTCTTCCGTACATCCACACCACCCTTTGTTCGCTCCGGCGCATCACGCGCCGGGCTCGACACCATTGTTTCAAGAAGCAAGACACATGCCACCGGCGCGTTGCGTCGGGACCGCCCGCTTGTGCAATGCCCGCCTGTGCAATGGCGGCGCGAAGGCCGGACGGGTCATGCTGTACGGAAGGCATCGTGCCTACTTTTTGATCGCCTGTCCACAATCGCCCTCGTGACATGCACCGCCATCTTGATGCCCGCCTACATCCAGCTTTACGCTGCCGTGAACGGAGATTGCCATGTTCAAATTTCTCACGCCGAAGTCGATCAAGCCGCCCTTCGCCCGCTACAGCCATGGCGTCGAGCTGCCGCCCGGCAAGCGGCTGGTGCTGTGTTCGGGCCAGGTCGCGATCACAGCGGACGACCAGATCCCCGAGGAGGCCGGCGCACAGGCCGAGCTCTGTTTCCAGAACATAGCGGCGATTCTCGGCGAGGCCGGGCTCGGCCTGTCCGACATCGTCCGCATCAACGCCTACGTCACCGACCGCGCCTTCCTGCGGCCCTATATGGAGGTTCGCGACCGGCTGTTCGCCAGTCCGGCGCCGGCCTCGACGCTGATGATCGTGTCCGGCTTTGCCCGGCCGGAGTTTAAGGTCGAGATCGAGGTCATCGCGGCGGGTTGAGGAGCGCTGGCCAGCGGCTGGAATCGACAGGCCGATGATCTCAAGTTACACGACAAAGGTTGGTGCCGCCCCTCATCAAGCGCGCATCCAGTCTCTTCGAGGTAAAAAATGGCCGGAACAAAAAAACGCGTATGGTGGGGTGACTACCGGACCACCGAATACGCGACCGTCGATCCTGAGGCGACCATTGCCGTTCTGCCGCTGGCGGCGATCGAGCAGCACGGGCCCCATCTGCCGGTTTCGACCGACACCTCGATCATGAACGGCATGCTGGAAACGGTGATCGCGCGCCTGCCCGGCGATCTCGACATCCGCATCCTGCCGGTTCAGGCGGTGGGCAAGTCGAACGAGCATTTGCATGCGCCCGGCACCCTCACTCTGCCGGCGACGACCCTGGTCGAGGCGTGGACCGAACTTGGCCTGTCGGTCGCACGCGCCGGCGTCCGAAAACTGATTGTCGTCAACTCGCATGGCGGCAATGAGGAGATCATGGGCATCGTCACCCGCGAATTGCGCGTGCGGGCAAAGATGCTGGCGGTAAAGACCAGCTGGCAACGGTTTGGCCGGCCGGCCGGCATGTACACCGACCTTGAAGACCGCCACGGCATTCATGGCGGCGACGTCGAGACCTCGCTGATGCTGCACTTCCGGCCCGACCTCGTCGACATGGCCAAGGCCGATAATTTCGTGTCCAAGGTCGCCCGCGCCGAAAAGGAATTTTCGCTGCTGCGCCACACCGGAACGCACGCCTTCGCCTGGATCGCCAGCGACCTCAACCCGAATGGCGTGGTCGGCGACGCCAGCATTGCAACCGCCGAAAAAGGCCGGCTCACCGCCGAGCATCAAGCCGACGGCTTCATCAGCTTGCTGAAGGACGTGCGCAAGGCAAAGCTGGCGGATTGGCTGGCGTAACTAGCCCTCGATCCTCAGCGCAAACGGCGTGCCCTCAAACGCTTCGGCGCCGCGCCCGATCGCCTCGATGGCGCGGCTCATGCGGCCGTCGCGCTCGAGCAGTGCGTCGGCAATTGCGATCAGCCGCGGATTGGGTGTCGCCGTGGGCGACAGCGCGCGCAGCGTCTTGGCCAGTTCGGCTTCATCGCGCTTCGGCGCCAGCGCTGCCGCGATAATGTAGGCCGAGGCGGTCGACCGGCTGATGCCGGCATAGCAATGCACCACCAGCGGCCGCGAGCGATCCCATTGGCGGGCGAAATCGAGCAGGTTCAAGACATGCTCCTCGCCCGGCATGGTCATGCCCTCCTGCGCTACCGCAATGTCGTGCATGACCAGGTGCAGATGGTTTTCCCTGGTGATCGAGGCCGGCCGCATCACCTCCGTGCCGGCAGCGAGCAGCGAAAGCAGCCGCCCGGCCCCGGTCTTCGTCACCGTTTCCTCGACTTTGGACAGCGAGCAGACATGGATCATTGGATCGTTTCTCCCTTGGCATCATCGTCGCGCCGCGAGGCCCAGCCGGCAAGCGCTGATTCGAGCCGCCGCCATTCTTCGTCGGCTCCCGGCAGGCCGGCGCGCAACACATCCGGCCGGTCGGCGAAATGCCGAAGCAGGATGCCGCGCTGGCCGAGCACCGAAAACAGGCGGGCGGCGTTCGCCAGCCTGATATAGCGGAACAGCGCGGTGCCAGCGGCGACAGGCACGCCGAACCGGCCGAACAGCGCATCGAGCCGTGCGGCATCCTCGGCCAATCGGCGCCGCATCCCGGCCTGCCAGCCGGTATCGGCAAGCGCCCTTATGCCATATTCGAGCGCCGGCCCGGAAATCGCCCATGGCCCGAATTGCGCCTGCAGCCGCTCGACCGTCAGCGCGTCGGTCAATGCAAAGCCAAGCCGCAGGCCGGCCAGGCCGAAGAACTTGCCGAACGAGCGCAGCACGACGATGCCGCCCTGGTCGACGTCGCCAGCGAGACTTTCGCTGCGTGGGCCGACATCCATGAAGGCCTCGTCGACGACCAGCAGCCCGCCTCTGGCGCGCAATTTTGCGGCAAGTCGAAGCAATCTTTCGCGCTCGACGACGCGCCCGTCCGGGTTGTTGGGATTGACGACGACGGCAAGGTCGGCCGCCGCCAAGGCTTCGAAATCATCGACTTCAGCCGCCGCATGGCCGGCGATCGCCGCTGCCCGCCGATGCTCGGCATAAGTCGGCCCGAGCACCAGCGCCCTGCCCGGGCTGACCAGCGAAGCGACGCGCGGCAACAGGATCTGCGTGCCGGGCGCCGCTGCGACATTCGCCGCCGATGGAGCGCCATAGGCGCTTGCCGCGACTTCGGCCAATTCGCGGGCACGCGCTGCTTCCGGCAATCGCGACAGGGCGGTGGCGGGCAAATCGAAAAGCGGGTAGGAGTGCGGATTGATCCCGGTCGAGAGGTCGACGAAAGGCAGCGGCGCGTGAGGGAAAAGCGCCCTCGCCCGGCCAAGGCTTCCGCCGTGGTCCACTGCCGCCGTCACTCCATCAAGAGACTTCATGTCGATCCTGATCACTTTCCTGTCGCTGGCCATCGAACTTGTACTCGGCTACCCGGCCCAGCTCTTCGATGCCATTGGCCATCCCGTCACCTGGTTCGGCAGGCTGATATCCTTTCTCGACGGCAGGCTCAACCGCGCCACTGATTCCGACGCCCACCGTCGCCGCTGGGGCGTGCTCGCGCTGCTGGTCATCGTGCTGGTGCCGGCCGCCCTCGCCTTCTGGATCGAAGCCATGCTTTGGAGCATTCCCCTCGGCTTGTTGGTCATCGCAATCCTGGCGACGTCGCTGCTGTCGCAGAAGAGCCTGGCCGAGCATGTCGAAGCGGTGGCCGACGCCCTCGACAGCGGCGGACTGGACATGGGCCGCATTGCCGTCTCGCGGATCGTCGGCCGCGACCCGGAAAAGCTCGACAGGGCCGCTGTCTGCCGCGCCGCGATCGAAAGCCTGGCCGAGAACTTCTCCGACGGCGTCGTCGCGCCGGCGTTCTGGATCGGCGTTGGCGGGCTCGCCGGCGGCGTCGCCTACAAGGCCGCCAACACCGCCGATTCGATGATCGGCCACCGCACCCCGCGCCACGAGGCCTTCGGCTGGGCGGCGGCGCGCTTCGACGATTGGATCAACCTGCCGGCATCACGGCTGACGGCGCTGCTGATCGTGCTTGCCGCTTTCCTGGTCAAGGGCGCCGATGCCAAAGCCGCCTGGCATGCTGTGCGGCGCGATGCGAAAAAACACCGCTCGCCCAATGCCGGCTGGCCGGAAGCAGCGATGGCCGGTGCGCTCGGCCTGGCGCTCGCCGGCCCCCGTTCCTATGACGGCGTCATGGTCGAAGACGCGTTGATGGGCGAAGGCGGCCGCCGCGACGATATCGAGAGCACCGACATCCGACGGGCGCTGAAACTTTACCGGGTCGCCGACTTACTGCTGATCGCGCTGTTCGGGGTGATCGCAGTGGTTGTTATCTTGGCGTGACCTGCGCCCGAGATCGAGCGGAAACAAAAAACCCGCCAAGCGGCGGGTCGTTGGAGCCAGTTAGCACCATAGCGAGATTAGTACCATAGCTGCCGGCACAAAGCAAGAACAAAATTGCTGTGCCCAAAGAATAATCGCCCCAGCTTTGCGCTTCTCATTCCCTGCCTTTGACGTTCGAGGTTGGCGAAATCCGAAGCGCCATCCAATCTCCCCCCTCGCGGGGGAGATGTCCGGCAGGACAGAGGGGGGCGCGAAGGATCGCCAGCCTCTTGACCGTTCACCTGCTAATGACGGTCTGACGACGTAGTTGTCTCCGACTGACAGGCCGAGGGACAGTGCCCCCCTTTGCCCTGCCGGGCATCTCCCCCACAAGGGGGGAGATCGGCAGCTTCGCCGGCGCCGCCTGCTCCGAAACGCCCTTCCCCGATCGCCAAACCCCTCAGAACTCTATCCCCTGCTGCGCCTTCACGCCGGCGGAGAAGTGGTGCTTGGTCACGCCCATCTCGGTGACCAGATCGGCCGCCTCGACTAGCGCCGGCTTGGCGTTGCGGCCGGTGACGACGACATGCAGGCCTTCGCGACGCGCCTTCAGCGCCGCGACCACCTTTTCGAGATCGAGGTAGTCGTAGCGCAGCGCGATGTTGAGTTCGTCGAGCACCACCAGGCTGATCGACGGCTCGGCCATCAGCTCGAGTGCCTTGGCCCAGGCGGCCTCGGCGGCCGCGATGTCGCGTTTCAGGTCCTGCGTCTCCCAGGTAAAGCCCTCGCCCATGGCGTGCCAGACGACGCGGTCGCCGAAGCAGGCAAAAGCATCCTTCTCGCCGGTGTGCCATTTGCCTTTGATGAACTGGACGACGCCGACGCGCTTGCCGTAGCCGAGCATTCTGAGCGCCAGCCCGAAGGCGGCCGTGGTCTTGCCCTTGCCCGGACCGGTGTTGACGATCAACAGCCCTTTCTCGACCGTCTTGGCTGCAACCTCGGCGTCCTGCACCGCCTTGCGCTTGGCCATCTTGGCGCGGTGGCGCTCCTCGTCCTTGGGGTCGATAGTATCAGCCATGTCATTTCACCCTGAGCGGCAGCCCCGCCACCATCAAAAGCACGGTGTCAGCGACGGCGGCAACGTCCTGGTTCAACCGGCCGGCCGCGTCGCGAAACCGTCTTACCAGCGCATTCTCCGGCACGATGCCCTGGCCGACCTCGTTGGACACCACGAACCAGCGTCCACGCGGCCGCGACAGCACATCTGCCAGCCTTCGGCATTCGGCCTCGACATCATGTTCGGCCAGCATATGGTTGGTCAGCCACAGCGTCAGGCAATCGATCAGCACCGGCTGGCCGTCAGGCAGTGCCTCGATCGCGCCGGCAAGGTCGAGCGGCGCCTCGATGGTCGTCCAGCCGGCGCTGCGGCGCGAGCGGTGCAGCGCGATCCGTTCGCGCATCTCCTCGTCATAGGCTTGCGCCGTCGCGATATAGCTCCATGGCGCCGGACAGGCACTCACCAGCCTCTCGGCATGCACGCTCTTGCCGGAGCGCGCACCGCCGATGATCAGGGTCAGCGCCCCGGCAGCGCGGTCAGGCAAAGCTGTCGCGCAGGCTGGTCGCCGTGCCGGTGAAGCGGCCGCGCACCACGCCGACGACCGCGCCGAGCACCAGCCAGAACACCAGATTGGTCAGCGTCACCGCCACCACGAACTGATGATGCAGGCCTTCCGGGATTGTCGTCTCGAAGCTGTCGGGCTGCGGCGCGCCGACAATATGCGGCGCCACCATCAACGCCACGGCAAGGACCGCCAGCGGCAGCGATCTGCGGAAGGCGAGCAGGCCGAGACCGGCGGCGGTCGCCACCACCGTTGCCCACCACCAGATCTGGCGTTGGACAAGGTCGGCCGCCGGCATTGCCGGCAATTCCGGCGGCAGGCCGAGGCCCGGCGCCAGCGTGAACACGGCAAAGCCGGCAAGCCCCCAGAACAGGCCCTGGCGCCAATTGCCGATGCCGCCGGCGAACTCCGAAACCGCAACCAGGACCAACGCGAAGCCGATGCCGGTGACGATATTGGCAACGACGCTGAAGGCAAAACGTTCGAAACCGTCGGCCGGCGCCCAGCCTTCGTCCTCCGCCGGAGCCATTGCTTCAGCCGGTGCCGGCGCGGCGCTGCTTATAGCCATCGTGCCCCCGGCGTTTTCGACCGGTGCCGCAGGTGCCGCGGCATGGTCATGGCCGCCGCCGGCCTGTTCGTAGACTTCCGCCTTCAGGATCAGCGGCACCGTGGCATAGGCCTGCATGCAGGCGAGAACGACGCCGGCCACGAGCCCTGCGATCGCCGCGATGAACACGACGTTGCGAAACAGTGTCATGATGTCAGCCCCTTGTCAGTGGCAGGGAAAGCCCATCGAGTGGCGATAGTCGTGGGCGGCATTGTGGACCGCATCGATGTGCGAGAAGCCGACAAAGCCCATGACGAAAATGCCGAGGAATGCAGCAAGCGCCAGCTGCATGAAACGCGACTGCGAGGAGACGGAAGCGCCGAGCGAGACGGAAGCGGTATTCATGTCTTGTCCTTTCGCCCTCCACCCGAGGGCATAGAAGTCAGTTTCCTGTCGCCGGCAGGTCTCCTGGCTCGCGGATCAGCGCCCTTCCCCACCTTCCCGAAGAAAATCTTCAGTGGCATATGGAGAGGACTACCGCACACAGTTGCGGGGGCAGCCACGGCATTGGGCAAGAATTTCGCCCGCACCGCATTCCCTCTTGGTTCCAAACGGAACCGACGACATCAGCGACTATAGGCAGAATCGCCGCGCCCGGCAAACCAAATTCCGCCGGATCGTGTGGCGAATGCGCCGCCTCGCCAAGCTCGCCGGCCGGCGCCGCAATTGACAATTCTCACAGCCGGGTGTCGGCTGGCGGATGGGGAGGAAGCCGGCATGCAACCCAGCCCGAATGAGCGCGGTCCCTATAACGGCCTGACGCGGGCCGAGCCGACGCTGCCGTCATCGGCCTATTGGGACATCGCAGGCTATCAGCGCGATCTCGAGGCCATCTGGTATCGCAATTGGCTGCTGGTCTGCCGCGAGGCCGACCTTGCCCATCCGCTGGCTTTCAGGACGTTTCGCATAGGCACGCAGGAGGTCGTCGTGCTGCGCGACGAGACCGGCGAATTGCGCGCCTTTCACAACACCTGCCGGCATCGCGGCTCGCAGCTTTGCCAGCAGAGCGAAGGACGGCTGAAGGCGCGGCTCATCACCTGCCCCTACCACGCCTGGTCCTATTCGCTGCGCGGCGATCTGGTGCGCGTGCCGTCGAAATCGCTGCCGGACGGTTTCGACAAGGCCGATCATCCGCTCTACCGCGTCGCGCTTTCGGTGTGGCGCGGTTTCGTTTTCGTCAACCTCGCGCAAGACGCTGCCGGTTCGGCTGAAACATCCTTCGATCCGGCATCCGGCAACCTCGCCAACTGGCCGCTGGAAACGCTGCTGAGCGGCCATGTGCTGCGCAAGGTTATGAACTGCAACTGGAAGATATTTTGGGAGAACTTCAACGAGTGCCTGCACTGCCCTGGCGTCCACAAGGACCTGTCGCGGCTGGTGCCGATCTATGGCCGCGGCCTGATGGGCCGGCACGACGACCCCGAATGGGCGCGCCACGCCGACAATGACGCGCCGGAATTTGCCGGCGGCTTGCGGGCCGGGGCCGAAACCTGGTCGCGCGACGGGCGCGTCCACGGCTCGGTCTTTTCGAGCCTGACGCCGGCCGAGCGTGCTGCCGGGCAGACCTATGCCACCAACTTGCCGTCGATGTTCGTCGTCGGCCATGTCGACTATGTCAGGACCGTGCGGCTGGTGCCGCTTGGGCCGGAGCAGACCGAACTCACCGCCGAATGGCTTTTTTCGCCCGAAGCGCTCGTCGATCCGGCTGCGGATATCGACAACATCGTCGCCTTCGGTACCCAGGTGCTGGAGGAAGACGCTGATATCTGCGAGGTCAACCAGAAGGGCCTGCGCTCGATGCGCCATAAGGCCGGCGTGCTGATGCCCGAGGAATATGATTTGCACCGCTTCCACAACTGGGTGCGCGAGCGGCATGCGGCGCTTGAACATCAAAGCGATTTGGGCAGATAGCGCCAAGTGACGAAGCCGCAGACCGCCGCCAGCAGGCCGAGCGTCGCGAAAACCGCGCCCAGGCCGAAGAACGCCAGCACCACTGAATAGACCAGCGGCGGCGTCAGCTCGGAAAAGTCGAGATAGGTGCGGTAGACCGCCGCCATCTGCGCCCGCTCATACGAGCGCACCGAGCGCATGAACGCGGTCGAGCCCAGCGCATCGAGCGCGATGGTGAAGAAGGCACCGCAAAGCAGCAACGCGCCGGTGACGAGCGGCGCGGCCTCGCCGACGGCGCCGGCCGCCAGCAGCGTCGCCGACATGGCGAAATAGGCAAACGTCATGGTGCGCCGGCCGCCGAAACGCTTTCCCGCCCTGCCCCAGAAGATGGCCATGAACAAAAGCGCATTGCCGGCCGAAACCAAGAGGCCACCGGCGAGCTCGCCCTCGCCGGTGATCACCATGAACAGCGGCCCATAGACAAAGAACGTCGTCCAGAAGCAGGAACGGCCGAAGGCGATCAGCCAGGCCAGCCTCAGCCTTGGCTGCGCGACGAAGCGGCCGATATTGGCCAGCGGATTGACCGGCCGCGTCTTGCCCGGGCGGATCGACGGGTTGTCGCCAAGCCGGTAGGTCCAGAACAGCGCCAGCAGGGCCATGGCGAAGACGGCCACCGCGCTATGCGCGGCATAGATGCCGAAACGCGTGTAGAGGAAAATGCCGAGCGTCGGCCCGGCGGTCCAGGCAAGCATCGACCACGCCATGCGCAGCGACTCGGCCTGCATGAAATCGGTCTTGCGGATGTGGTCCATGATGTAGAGGTTGAGCGTGATCGCCAGCGCGCTGGCGCCGATGACGCGGCAGAGCATGCCGACCGTTTGGCCAGCAAGCGTATGAGTGACGAAGAACAGCGAGCCGACGGCCAGCAGGCAGGCACCGGCGGTATAGACCCAGCGCCGGGCAAAGCGCCGGATCAACATCGGCATGAACAGCGTCGCCGAGAGGCCGAGCATTGCCACGACCGTGTAGAGGATCGAGACGATCTGCTCGTTGTGCAGGATCTCATAGGCCTGGATCGGGATGACGCTGGAGACGGTGGCGCGCGCGAACGATTCGACCGCATAAAGCGAGGCGAAGGTGCGTGCATCCGCCGGCCGCAAGGCCGCAAGCCAGATAGGATGGCGCACATGGGTAGCCATTGCTTTCCCCGAAGCAGAATCGCCCAAAGCAGGGTTTGGAGCACAAATCTGCCGCGGCGATTCCTGGCCGGGTAACAGGAAACCGACGCCTTCACGGCAAAAAGCGAAGCCGGCCAAAGGCTTTCCGGCTCTGGCCTAAAGCGAGTTCTAATGCTGACCCGCGCCAACGCGACGCGAGGACTGCTTCTTTTGACGGTGGCAACCGTGATAGTCGTCTTGCCGGGGCTGAACCAAGACAGCGAGACCGATGAGCATCGCCACGCCGACCACCGCCGTTCAGGATCAACCGAAGGCGAAGCGCATCGCCGCCATCGACATCGCACGCGGCATCGCTTTGCTTGCCATGGCGAGCTATCATTTCACCTGGGATCTCGAATTTTTCGGCTACACCGATCCCGGCCTCACCGCCTTCGGCTGGTGGAAAATCTACGCGCGCTGCATCGCCTCGAGCTTCCTGTTCCTGGTCGGCGTCAGCCTCTATCTCGCCCATGGCAAGAAAATCCGCTGGACAGGCTTCTGGAAGCGCTTCGCCATGGTTGCCGGGGCGGCTCTCGCAATATCGCTGGTCACCCGAATCGCCACGCCCGACGGCTTCATTTTTTTCGGCATATTGCACGAGATCGCGCTCGCCAGCCTGCTCGGCCTGGCGTTCCTGCGGCTGCCGGCGCTGCTGACGCTGCTTGTCGCGGCGTTTGTCATCGCGGCGCCCTTCTACCTCAGATCCGAGGCCTTCGATCATCCGGCTTTGTGGTGGGTCGGTCTATCGGCGACCAATCCGCACTCCAACGACTATGTTCCGCTGCTTCCCTGGTTCGGCGCCGTGCTTGCCGGCATCGCGGTTACCAAACTCGCCGCCACCTCCGGCGTGCTGACCCGGCTGTCGGCCATGACGCCAGGCCGCTGGGCAAACCCGCTGGTCTTCATCGGCCGGCACAGCCTTGCCTTTTATCTGATCCATCAGCCGCTGCTGATCGGCTCGGTCTGGCTGTTTTCGCAATTCATGCCGGCGCGGGTCGAAAGCAGGGAGGTGAACTTTCTGAAATCCTGCCAAATATCCTGCGAGCAGGCGCGCGACACCGAGTTCTGCTCCAGCTATTGTGCCTGCATGCTGGACACTCTCCAGGGCGAAGCCTCGCTTGACCGGCTCTACAGCAACGACCAGTCCCCGGAGTGGAAGGCGCATATTGGCGAGCTCGCCGGCACCTGTACCGCCCAAACCGAGGCGGCGGAACCGAGAACGCGCTAATCGAGGGAGGACAGCAATGAGCGACAGTCACCCGAAACCCGTGCAGCAAAATCCTGGGCAGCCGAAGCTGGGGCACATCCCATGGCCGCCGCTGATCTATATCGCCGCCATCATCGTCAGCGTCGCGCTAGGGTTTCTCTATCCACTGCCGTGGATCGGCGATCTTCTCGGCGACATCCTGTTCGCCGCCGGGCTTGTGGGGCTGTTGGCGGTCGCCGCGCTCTGGTTCACGGCAATCCGCACCATGATCCGCGCCAAGACGACGCTCAACCCGAACGGCGTGCCGGACCATCTGGTGACCACCGGACCCTTCGCCGTCAGCCGCAATCCGATCTACCTCGCCAACACATTGCTGCTGGTCAGCCTCGCCTTTGTCTCGGGGATCGCCTGGTTCCTGCCGCTGGCGGTCATCGCGGCGTTCCTGACGCAGAAGCTGACGATCGAGAGCGAGGAGAAGGTGCTGACGGCCAAATTCGGCAAGAAGTACCGGGACTACGCCAAAAGGGTGCGGCGCTGGATTTGAGCCGAGGCTGACACCGCGCTTACGTGGTGACGCCGAGTTCAACCAGCCGCTCGACGCAGGATTCCTCGGCCTGGTCGAGCTCGGCCAGGGTCTCCTCGAGGTCGCGGCGTTTCTGGCGAAGATCCTCGCGCTTTTCCTCGATGCGCTTGATCATCAGCTTGAGTTGCCCAACCTCGCCGGGCGGCTCCCTGTACATCTGGATGATTTCGCGGATCTCGTTGATCGAGAAGCCGAGCCTCTTGCCGCGCATGATCTGCCGGATGAGATGCCGGTCCGACGGACGGAACAGCCGGGTGCGGCCGCGCCTTACCGGCTGCACCAGCCCTTCGTCCTCGTAGAAGCGTAACGTCCGCGTCGACACGTCGAATTCGCGGGTCAGCTCCGTGATCGAATAATATTCCCGCATCGTCACTCCAATGCCCCGGCCACGCCGCGAGTTCCAACTGGCCGGCGCCGCCGGCGCCCAGGCGCGTACCAGAATCGGCGGACAAGGCACCTTTCAAAGCCTCGCATGGCATTTACGTAAAAGTCAATTGAGGTGCCGTTCAGCCTACGCCGAACCACCATGTGGCAAGCCCGAGAAAGGCAAAGAAACCGACGACATCGGTGACCGTAGTGACGAAAACCGCCGAAGCCACAGCCGGGTCGATCTTGAAGCGGTCGAGCAGCAGCGGGATCAGGATGCCCGCCAGAGCCGCGACGAACATGTTGATGATCATCGCCGCCGCGATGATGCCGCCGAGATTGCGATCGTGGAACCAGGCAGCCGCGACGATGCCGATCAGAATGGCGAAGATGATGCCGTTGATGAAGCCCACCCCGATTTCGCGGCGGATGATGCGGCCGGCATTGTAGATGTCGAGGTCCCTCGTCGCCAGCGCCCGCACCGTGACGGTCATGGTCTGCGAGCCGGCATTGCCGCCCATGCCGGCGACGATAGGCATCAGCACCGCCAACGCCACGATATGCTCGATGGTGCGGTCGAACAGGCCGATCACCGAAGCCGCGAGGAAGGCCGTCAAAAGGTTGACCAGCAGCCACGGCACACGCGAGCGCGAAGTCGAAAGGATGCTGTCCGAGAGTTCTTCGTCGCCGACGCCGCCCATGCGCAGCAGATCTTCCTCGGCCTCCTGCTGGATGACGTCGACGACGTCGTCGATGGTCAGCACGCCGACCAGCCGCTCGTTCTCGTCGACGACGGCAGCGGACAGAAGATCGTATTGTTCGAATTCGCGTGCCGCCTCCTCCTGGTCCATGGTGGCCGGGATGGCATGCCTGGTCTCATGCATGACCTCTTCGACCTTGACCGAGCGCTTGGTGCGCAGGATCTGGTCGAGGTCGATGGCGCCGAGCAGCTTGAAGCTCGGATCGATGACGAAGATCTGGCTGAAACGGTCGGGAAGGTTGTTGTCCTCGCGCATGTAGTCGATGGTCTGGCCGATCGTCCAGAATGGCGGCACCGCGACGAACTCCGTCTGCATGCGGCGGCCGGCGGTCTCTTCGGGATAGTCGAGCGAGCGCCGCAGCCTGATCCGCTCGGTGAACGGCAGTTGCGACAGGATCTCGTCCTGGTCCTCCTGGTCGAGGTCCTCGAGGATGTAGACGGCATCGTCGGAATCGAGCTCCTGCACGGCCTGGGCGATCTGCGCATTGGGCAGATTGTCGACGATGTCGCGCCTGATCGCCTCGTCGACCTCGGTCAGCGCGGAAAAATCGAAATCCTTGCCCAGCAATTCGACCAGGGCGCGGCGCTGTTCCGGGTGCAGCGCCTCGAGCAGGTGGCCGAGTTCCGACTGGTGCAGATCGTCGACTTCGCGCTTCAGCGTCAGCGTATCGCGATCGGCGATCGCGGCACCGATCTGGGTGAGAAACGACGACAGGATGACGCCGTCCTCGTCATAGATGTCGGCGCGGCGCTCCTCAGCGGCCCTGGCGCCGGTCATGTGTTCGTCCTGGCCTTCCACCAGCGCCTCCCGCCATCGGATTTCCGGATAAGATGCCTGTCAGGTCTAGACCATGATCCTGAAAAGTGGAAACCGGTTTTCCGAAAAGATCATGGTCAAACACAAGGATGGAGCGGCGGCGCGATTTGGCTTGAGCATCGGCCTCTCTGTGCGCAACCGACGGATATCAGGCGACCTTGCGAGCTGCCGGTTGCCCAAGATTGATAATTCAAGATTGATAATTAGAGGATTCTAATTTAGCATCTCTATAATTACCGGTAATAAAGGGAGGGTGTTTATGGGGAAGTATCTGTTTACCAGTCTTGCGTTGGTTTGTTCGGGAATACTTTTGAACCCGATTACCGCCGATGCAAAGGCCTTCAAATCTTTTCAGGGCAAGGAATGCAAGCCTGACTACAAACGGCTTTGCCCAATGACACCGATCGGCAAATGCGACCTTCAGAGCATGATCGAGCAGTTGTCACCCGCCTGCAAGGCTTTCGTCGAGAAGCACCGGTAATCCAGCTCTGCCATCGCCGCCGACCAACCGCCGGGCAGTCCGCGACAACGCCAGGTGTGGTGTGCCCCGGTCGGGGAATCGGTCGCCCAACAACAACAGTCCCGGTGGTCGGGCAGAACGGCATATGCTGCACCGGGAATGAGGCGAGGCCGACGGTGCGACGGCCTCGCTGGATATCGGGCTTAGAGGCCTGCCGATCAGGCAGCGTAGCGTTTGGCCTCAGCCGCGTAGGCGCCAAGGACACCGCTCCAGCCACGCTCCGATTCGAAGGCCTGGCGCGCTGCTTCTGCGGTCTCGCCCATGTTCTCCAGAAGCCGGTGCTCGAGTTCCACCCGCGTCGAATTCTCGCCGAGCGCGACAAAGCGGATGTCGACCTCGGTCAGCAATGCCGGATCGTAGCGCCAGTCGGCCCCGATACGCCAGGCGAGCGTCAGCCTCGACGGCGGATCCCAGGCGAGAACCTCGCCCCAATCGCATTCTGACCCATCCTCGCCGATCTCGTACCAGCGGCCGCCGGCTTTCGGTTCGATCACCGCGGTCGTCAGGGCGGATTTGCCGATCGAGTGCGAAGCCGGCCACCACCGTCCGAACCCTGTCGTGAACACATCGAATGCCTTGTCGAGCGGCACCTCCACGGTCACCGACTTCCTGACCGGTGCGGGCTTGATCATAGTCGTCATTTCCTCTTCTCCTTGCTGTTGTCGACTTCCCGTTTGAAGGCGTCGAGCGCGTCGCCCCACATGCGATCGAGCCAGGCGCGCATCTCGCCGAGCCCATGCGGGTCGAGATGATAGATATTGCTGGCGCCCTTGGGCTCGGCACGGACCAGTCGGGCTTCCTTCAGCACTTTGAGGTGCTGCGATACCGCCGGCTGCGAGACCGGAAGCACCCGCGTCAGATCGATGACCGAGCGCGGCCGATCGGCGATGAGCTCGAACACCTTGCGGCGTGTCGGATCGGCCAAGGCCACCATTCCTGCGTAATCATAAACCATGACTTATGATAAGCTAAAACTTATGATAGGTCAACCGAGGGAGTGGCGGGCCCGTGTTTAAGCACCGGCCGGTTCGACCCCGAGGCTCCGGGCAATTCCTTCGCGCGGGGCATGGACAGCAATGCGGATGCAAGATTGCTCAGGGAATCTATCCACCGCATGCGAGCCGGCAGGTGTCGACCACCGGGGAAAAGTAAACCTGACGGCAAGGTTTTCACCTTATCGGTGTATATGTCTCTCCGGCGAAACATTAAGAACGGGTAAATTGGCTTGGCCCTAACTACGGAAGCCTCTCGCCACAGGCCCTCAGCCATATGGCAATTGCGCCTCTCCTTGTTTATGGCAATGTACGTGTTAGGTGCATCTGCACTATATCCAGAAGTATTCCGTACATCAGCCCTAATCTATTCTCACAAGTTTCTTATTGGCATGCCGGTCTTGTTTATCGGTGGCGTCTGTTGTGCCGCGCTCATCCATGGCCGACGGCAACCGGTTCGCTACGCCCTGGATTTGGTTCAAGGGCGCTGGCGCGGCTGTCTGTTGGTGCTGCTGTTCTTCTTTGCCAGCTTGACCGCGTTCTCCACCTACAAGATCGCCATCCCGTCCGTCGTCCCATACTATGCCGACCACTGGTTAGCCGACGCTGATGAATGGTTGCACGGGATGCCGCCGTGGGAGATCGCCCATAAGCTCGACAGCAACGGGTGGTCGCTCGTCGTCTTCAACAGCTATGAAGTCATTTGGTTCTACCAGTGGTTCGGCACCATCCTTTTCGTGGCGCTCTGGTCGGACGAGATTGCGCGCATCCGCTATCTCAGCGCGGCAGCGCTGACGTTGTGCATCCTCGGAACTGTCTTGGCTTTGGCGCTGGCATCGGTCGGGCCGGTTTACTACCACCAGTTTGTTGGCGTGGATCGCTTCCACGGATTGAATGCCGCCTTGGACAGACTGGACCATAATTACATGGTGCGGGAACCCGCAGCATATCTCCTGATGGCTTACCGGAGTGGCCGGCCAAGCCTTGGCGGCGGCATCTCGGCCATGCCAAGCATGCATGTCGCCTTTGCCGCACTGAACGCCTATTTGCTGTCCTCGATCAATCTCTGGCTGGGCGCTCTGGGTTGGGCGTTTGCAGCCCTGATCCTGTACGGATCGGTGTACACTGGATGGCACTATGCCCTGGACGGCTACGTATCGATCGCTGCTGTATCTGTGATCTGGTGGGCAACCGGACGCCTGGTGCGCGAATAATTATCCACGCAAACCGCATATATGGCTACGCGCCGATGGCGTTTTCGCATCGGCCAAACTCGCGATCGCGGGCAAAAAAGCCTCGCGCCTGACAAAGACGCTCTTTGCCGTGCTCGAACTCAACGGGGCGCTTTCGAATTTAATGGTGCGGTCGAGAAGACTCGAACTTCCACGGGTTGCCCCACAGCGACCTCAACGCTGCGCGTCTACCAATTCCGCCACGACCGCACGTGGTAGGAGCCAGAACGAACCGGCCCGCGGCGTGTAGCAAATCGTTTCCGGTGAAACAAGTGCGCGGCCAGCAATAATCGGCCGGATATCGGCTTAACTCTGCAAAGCGCCGAACGTGCCCGGAACTGGACGTTTGTACCGATTGCCGCCATATGAGGGGCGAGACGAGATATCATGACAGAACGCAGCCAGATCGCCACGTCGTTCCTGCCCTCGCCCGGCTCGGCGCCGGTCGAATGGCGCATTGAGCCCGGGCTCACCGCCTATCCCGATGCGCTCGCCGTGATGGAGGCGCGCGCCGAAGCAATCCGCAGCGGCGCGGCTGGCGAGATGGTCTGGCTGGTCGAGCATCCGCCGCTCTATACCGCCGGCACCAGCGCCCGTTTCGAGGACCTGATCGAGCCGGACCGCTTCCCGGTCTTTGCCGCCGGGCGCGGCGGCGAATACACCTATCATGGGCCGGGCCAGCGCGTCGCCTATGTCATGCTCGACCTCAAGCGGCGGCGCGAGGATGTCCGCGCCTTCGTCGCGGCACTCGAACAATGGATCATCGGCACGCTGGCCGCCTTCAACGTACGCGGCGAACGCCGCGAGGACCGCGTCGGCGTCTGGGTGGTGCGGCCGGATCGCCCCGCTTTGCCCGACGGCTCGGTCGCCGAGGACAAGATCGCTGCCATCGGCATCAGGCTGAGGCGCTGGGTGAGCTTTCACGGCATTGCCATCAATGTCGAGCCGGATCTCGGCCATTTCAGCGGCATCGTGCCGTGCGGCGTCCAGGATCACGGCGTCACCAGCCTCATCGATCTCGGCCTTCCCGTAACAATGGCCGATCTCGACCTGGCGCTGAAATCAGCCTTCGAAGATGTCTTCGGCCCGGCAGCGCCTTTGCAGGTCGAGGCGGCCCGCAAAGTCGGCTGACAGAACCTCACTGAAGACCGTAGTCCTACGCTGCGCCCCTCGCCTCCGCGAAGAACGGGTCGTCAGCGTTCGAGCCATGTCTTTCAGCGCATCCTCACATCGCGCCGATCCAGATTGCCATGGAAATGAGGAACGTGCTCATGCACACCAGCGAAACGACATCCTGAACAAGATCGGTCATAACTCTCTCCTGTTGTTAGTATGTTCGTATTTTGTTCTAATTTTGTTCGAATGTCAACGATCGCAATCCCGGCATGGCCGGAATTGCGTGCGGTCAATTTCGGCAGGGTTAAGAAAGGGTTGAGAGGCAGATTGCCGACGGTTTCGGGCCGAGAGCGCGCACGAAAAATAGCGGACGGCGCACGCCAGTTCGCAGGCCGGCATCACCTCGGTCTTAGCACACCCTAAAGCGGGACGACCTTGCCGTCGGCAAGCGTCACACGGCGATCCATGCGCGAGGCAAGCTCGTGATTATGGGTGGCGATCAGCGCCGCCAGGCCGGATTGCCGGACCAGCGCTGCCAGCGCCTCGAACACATAGGAAGCAGTCACCGGGTCGAGGTTGCCGGTCGGCTCGTCGGCCAAAAGCACCAGCGGTGCGTTGGCGACGGCGCGCGCAATGGCGACGCGCTGCTGCTCGCCGCCGGAGAGCTCGGAAGGGCGATGCTGCGCCCGCTTGCCGATCTGCATGTAGTCGAGCAATTGCGCCGCCCGCTCGGCCGCCTCCTTGCGCGCCAGCCCTTTTATCAGCTGCGGCATCATGATGTTTTCCAGCGCCGAGAATTCAGGCAGCAAATGATGGAACTGGTAGACGAAGCCGACATCGTTGCGGCGGATCGCCGTGCGCTCGTCGTCGGAAAGCCGGCCGCAGGCGCGCCCCGCCAGGATCACGTCGCCGGCGTCCGGCCGCTCCAGCAGCCCGGCGGTGTGGAGCAGCGTCGACTTGCCGGTGCCCGACGGCGCCACCAGCGCCACCATCTCGCCACGCTTAAGCGAAAAATCGGCGCCGTTCAGGATGGTCAGCTTGCGCGGCCCCTGCACATAGTGCCGTTCGACGCTCTTCAGCTCGATAATGGCCTCGGCCATCATTCGTACCTCAGCGCTTCGACCGGATCGAGCCTGGCCGCCCGCCACGCCGGAAACAGTGTCGCCAGGAACGACAGCGCCAAAGCCATGAGAACGACCGAGATCGTCTCGCTGGCATCCATCCGGGCCGGCAGCTGGCTTAGGAAATAAAGCTCGGGATTGAACAGCCGCTCGTTGGCCAGCCAGGAGAAGAACTGGCGGATGCGCTCGACGTTGAGGCAGATCACGACACCGAGCAGCACGCCGGCGATGGTGCCGACAACGCCGATCGCAGCGCCTGTCATCAGGAAGATGCGCAGGATCGCGCCGCGCGTCGCTCCCATGGTGCGCAGGATGGCGATGTCGTGGCCCTTGTCCTTCACCAGCATGATCAGGCCCGAAATGATGTTGAGGGCCGCCACCAGCACGATCAGCGTCAGGATCATGAACATGACGTTGCGCTCGACCTGCAGCGCGTCGAAGAACGTCTTGTTGCGTTGCCGCCAATCGACAAGGCTGATCGGCCGCTGCGCCGCCTCTTCGACCTTCGGCTTCAGCGCGTCGATATTGTCGGGATTGTCGGTGTAGATCTCGATCGTCTGCGCCCGGCCGTCCATGTTGAAATAAAGCTGCGATTCCGAGAACGGCATGTAAACGATGGAGCTGTCATATTCCGACATGCCGACCTCGAAGATCGCGGTGACCGGATAGCCCTTCATGCGCGGCGTCGTGCCGAGCGGCGTGACGTCGCCCTCGGGCGAGATCAGCGTGATCGTATCGCCAAGCACAAGGCCGAGATTCTCGGCCATGCGGCTGCCGATGGCGACGCCCTCGCCGGTGTCGAAGCCGACGATCGAGCCCTCCTTGATGTTGTTGGCGACGATGGTGATCTTGCCGAGGTCCTCGCCGCGTATGCCGCGCACCAGCGCGCCGGTGCCGCCGCCGACATTGCCTTGCGCCAGCACCTGCCCGTCGATCAGCGGAATGGCGTATTTGACGCCGGGCACGCCGTTGATGCGGCCGGCGACCTGGGCATAGTCCTCCAGCGGCATGTCGAGCGGCTGCACGATCAGGTGCCCGTTGACGCCGAGGATGCGCGTCAGCAGTTCGGCGCGAAAGCCGTTCATGACCGCCATGACGACGATCAGCGTGGCAACGCCCAGCATGATGCCGAGGAAGGAGATCGAGGCGATGACCGAGATCACCGTCTCCTTGCGGCGCGAGCGCAGATAGCGCCACGCAACCATACGCTCAAAGCCGGAAAAGGGTCCTGCCCCCGAAGGTTTGGCTGCTGCCGCTTCGTTCATGCGGCGGCACCGAAACGCTTTTTCACGTCGCCGATCGGCAGCGTCTCGCGCTCGCCGGTCCTGCGGTTCTTGATCTCGACCTCGCCGGCTGCGACGCCGCGCGGCCCCACGATCACCTGCCACGGAAGTCCGATCAGGTCGGCGGTAGCGAACTTGCCTCCCGGCCGCTGGTCGGTGTCATCGTAGAGCACCTCCTTGCCGGCGGCGGCAAAGGCGGCATGCATCTCACCGCAGACGCGGTCGCATTCGGCATCGCCAGCCTTCATGTTGATCAGGCCGATGTCGAACGGCGCCACCGCTTCCGGCCAGATGATGCCGTTATCGTCATGGCTGGCCTCGATAATCGCCGCGACCAGCCGCGACGGACCGATGCCGTAGGAACCGCCAGAGACGAAATGATCCTTGCCGTCCGGCCCGGTCACCTTGGCGCCCATCGGCTTGGAATATTTGTCGCCGAAATGGAAGATATGGCCAACCTCGATGCCGCGCGCCGAGACCTTGTCGGCTTCGGAGAGCTTTTCCCATGCCGCCTCGTCATGCATTTCGTCGGTGGCGGCATAGGGCGTCGTCCATGTCTTGACGATCTCGGCAATCTCGGCGTCATTCGAAAAGTCGGTATTCGCCCCTGGTACATCAAGCGAGAGATAGTCGCGATGGCAAAACACCTGGCTCTCGCCGGTGTCGGCCAGGATGATGAACTCATGGCTGAGGTCGCCGCCGATCGGCCCGGTGTCGGCGCGCATCGGGATCGCCTGCAGCCCCATGCGCGTGAACGTCCTGAGATAGGACACGAACATACAGTTATAAGCGGCCTTGGCGCCTTCATAATCGAGGTCGAAGGAATAGGCGTCCTTCATTAGGAATTCGCGCGAACGCATGACGCCAAAGCGCGGGCGCACCTCGTCGCGAAACTTCCACTGGATATGATAGAGGTTGAGCGGCAGGTCCTTGTAGGACTTGACGTAGGAGCGGAAGATCTCGGTGACCATCTCCTCGTTGGTCGGGCCGTAGAGCATGTCGCGATCTTGCCGGTCCTTGATGCGCAGCATCTCCTTGCCGTAGTCTTCGTAGCGGCCGCTTTCGCGCCACAGCTCGGCCGATTGGATGGTCGGCATCAGGATTTCGAGCGCGCCGGCGCGATTCTGCTCCTCGCGAATGATCCGGCAGACCTTGTCCAGTACCCGCTTGCCGAGCGGCAGCCAGGAGAAGCTGCCTTGCCCCTGCTGGCGGATCATGCCGGCGCGCAGCATCAGCCGATGCGAGACGATCTCGGCCTCGCGCGGATTTTCTTTGAGGATGGGCAGGAAATAGCGCGACAAACGCATGAACTGGTCCGTGAGAGAGGATGGCGGCGCCGGAATCGGCGCAGCGCAGGCTTGCTTGCCCCGGCTTCATAGCCATTTCATGGCGGAATGGAAACCCGGCCCAGGCGCTGCACAGACGCCGCAATTGCCGCACACGGCTTGCTGGGCGTTTCGCAAGCAACGCCTGCCGTACTATTGTGCACTGCAGCACGAGATTGCCTGTTTCCGGGCAAAATTCTTCGTGACATTTTCACCCGCCTTAGGCTAGTGTGCCCCGATAACCGAGAGGGCGGAGAAAAATCTGCCCTCCTACGCGGTCAAAGTCTTGGGAGGATGCGATCTAGGCGCGGTAACTCGCTGCCGCCGGACACCGGAAACAGATCGGACGCGTTTAAATTGCAAGGCCTCGCGCCTTGCATTTTTTTTGTGCAATCATTTGGTTAGCAAGACAGATTGCCAAACTACATGACGTTGCGTCAGCCCAAATCCGGCCCACGGCCTTTACTTGGGTTGACCTTGCTGGCTGAGCTTGATTTCAGGGCGTCGGCATAGGTCTTGGATAGCAGGACATTGGGTAGCCGGCTAATGCGCTGGGCTCTGGTTGAAATCCGGCACGATGTGCGGGATGTCGTCGATGCCGAGACCAAGCCCTCTCGTGATGCCGTAGAAGATGCCCATCAGGACCAGTGTGGCGATCGTCGTGCGCAGTGCGGCGCGCACCATATGCGGTCCGCGCGGCGCGCTCGGAACCGTACCCAGCGTCACATCCTGGTCCTCGTCCTGCGTCCGCATGCTGAACGGCAGGACGGCGAACAACACCACCCACCATGTGGCGAAGAACAGGGCGATGAAAGAGACCCAGCTCATGCTTGCTCCAGTTCGACCAGCGTGCCGAAAAAGTCCTTGGGGTGCAGAAACAATACCGGTTTGCCATGCGCGCCGGTCTTCGGATTGCCATCGCCCAGCACGCGCGCGCCGCTGGCCTTGAGACGGTCGCGCGCCGCAACAATGTCGTCAACCTCGTAGCAGACATGGTGCATGCCGCCGGACGGATTCTTCTCGAGGAATGCCGCGATCGGCGAGCCTTCGCCGAGCGGCTCCAGCAACTCGATCCTGGTATTGCCGACGTCGACGAACACCACCGTCACGCCATGCTCCGGCAGCGCCTGCGGCGCGGTCACGCGGGCGCCAAGCGTATCCCGATAGGCCGCCGCCGCCGCAGCCAGATCCGGCACGGCAAGCGCGACATGGTTGAGGCGTCCGAGCATTGACTGCGTCCTTAGGGCAGTAAGGCAATAGGGCAGTATGGGAGTAGGGAAAACTACTTTCTCCCCTACTGCCGTACTGCCCTACTCCCCTATTCCCTTACCGCGTGACGAACACCGTCACCAGCGGCTTCTTGCCCCAGGCTTCGTTGGCCGCGCCGCGCACCGCGCGCCGCACCGCCTCCTGGACCAGGTCGAGGTCTTTTCGGCGCTGGCGGGGGATGGAGTCCACGGCGCCGATTGCCGCATCGATCATCAGGTCTTCCAGGCTCTCGCCGCTGCCATCGGCCTCGGCGACGCCGATGGCGACGAGATCGGGATCGCCGGCGAGTTCGTATTTGTCGTCGAGCACGACATTGACGGCGACGTGGCCGGCGAAGGACAGCTTGCGCCGGTCGCGAATGCCCATCGCCTGGTCGGTGCCGACCAGCCTTCCGTCCTTGTAGATGCGGCCGAACGGCACCTGGTCGATGATCGCAGCCGCACCCGGATAGAGCCTGAGCATGTCGCCGTCGCGCACCTGCGCCACCTGGCCGATGCCGGACGTCGACATCAGCGAGCCCTGCGCCACCAGATGCGCCGCCTCGCCATGCACGGGAACGCCGATCTGCGGCCGCACCCATTCATACATCTTGCGCAATTCGCTGCGGCGCGGATGACCGGAGACATGCACCAGCGCATCGCCGTCCTCAATGATCTTGATGCCGAGATCGATCAGGCGGTTCTTGATCTCGAGGATCGCCTTCTCATTGCCGGGAATGGTGCGCGAGGAAAACACCACCGTGTCGCCGGCAGTCAGCGCCACCGACTTCATCTCGTCGCGCGACAGCTTGGCGAGTGCGGCAAGCGGCTCGCCCTGGCTGCCGGTACAGATGATGACGAGGTTTTCGCGCGGGATGAAGCCGTAATCTTCCTCGGCGATGAATTCCGGCAAGCCGTCCATATAGCCGAGTTCATCAGCCACATCGATGACGCGCTTCATCGAGCGGCCAAGCACCAGGCACTGGCGGCCGGCATCCCGCGCTGCCTTGGCGATGGAGACGATGCGCCCGACATTGGAGGAGAAGCTGGTGACGGCGACACGGCCCTTGGCGTTCTGGATGACGCTCTTGATGCCCTCGCCCACCGCCACTTCGGACGGCGATTCCCCTTCCCGCAACGCATTGGTGGAATCGCAGATCAGCGCCAGCACGCCCTTGTCGCCATAGGCGCGGAAGCGTGACTCGTCGGTCATCGGCCCCACCGTCGGCGCCGGATCGATCTTCCAGTCGCCGGTATGGATGACGACGCCGGCCGGAGTGGTGATCGCCAGCGACATCGGCTCGGGAATGGAGTGCGCGACGGGGATGGCCTCGATCTCGAACGGACCGACGGTGAATTTCTCGCCGGCCCGGTAGATCGTCACCGGAATTTTCGGCGCCCCTTGCTCGCCCTGCCGCTTGGCTTCCAGCAGGCCGGCGCTGAACGGCGTCATCCACACCGGCGCCTTGAGCTTCGGCCAGATGTCGTGCAGCGCACCGTAGTGGTCCTCATGCGCATGGGTGATGACGATCCCGCGCAGATTGGCGACATTCTCCTCGATGAAGCGCGTGTCGGGCAGCACCAGGTCGACGCCGGGCAGGGTTGCATCGGGAAAGGTGACGCCGACATCGACGACGATCCATTCGCGCGCATTGGCCGGGCCATAGCCGTAGAGGGCGAAGTTCATGCCGATCTCACCGACACCGCCGAGCGGCACGAAGACAAGTTCGGCGTTTTCCGCTTTCGCCATGATCTTTCCTTCCTTGCCCGTCAAACTCTTGGGCCGGTCAAATTCAAGCTGGTCAAATACAGGCCAGTCAAACGTATTGGCCAGTCAACCGCCGGCCGAGGCAACCGCGCCGAAATGCACGTCGCCGGCGGCGATCGTCAGAACCGAACCTTCATCGTCGCGGATCACGAAACGGCAGTCCTCGTCAATGGTCTCGAAGGTGCCGCGCACCACATTACCGTCAATTCTGACAGCAACCTGCCCGCCAAGCCCCGCCGCACGCGCCAGCCACCGCTGCCTGACGGCGGCAAGCCCACGCCCTTCGTTCCACAGCCGAGCATTCTCGCTCCATGCATCCGACAGCGCCAGAAACAGCGTCTCGGCATCGCAAGCAGACCCCAGCGCGTTGAGCGACGTCGCTGGATAGGGCAAATCCTCAGGGTATGCCACCACATTGACGCCGATGCCGACAGCCACTGCGGAACGGCCCCCCTCCAGCATCGCCGATTCCAGTAGGATGCCGGCGAGCTTGGCGCCCGAGGCAAGCACATCGTTCGGCCATTTCAGCTCGAAACGGTTCTTGCCTTGGCTCGCACCATCGAGGCCGATCGCGATCCTGCCCTTCGGCACGACAGCGTCGAGCGCGTCGGCCAGCGCCAGTCCGGCAACGAAGCCGAGCGTCGCGGCAAGCCGAAGCTCGGCGTTGGTGATCACCAGCAGCGTCGCTGCCAGATTGCCTTCGGGCGTCGCCCAGGCGCGGCCACGGCGGCCACGCCCGGCTTCCTGCTTTTTTGAGACGACCCAGAGCTTGCCCGGATCGCCGGCCCGCGCGTGCTCCAGCGCCAGCGCATTGGTGGAGCCGACCGTGTCGTGCGCCTCGAGCCGGAACCCTTCCGAAGCCGCGGTTGGAGCCAGCCTGAATGTCATTCCGTCAGAAGAAGGTCTTGGCTGCGGCAGCGGCATAGGTTCCGATCGGGCCGCCGATCAGCACATAGAACAGCACGAAGGCGCCGCAGACGCCGAGCACGACGCGCAGTTCGGTCGCCATCGGAACGAAGCCGCCGACCGGTTCGTCGAACCACATGATCTTGATGATGCGCAGATAATAATAGGCGCCCACCACCGAGGCCAGCACGCCGATGATCGCCAGCGCGTAGAGATTGGCATTGATGGCGGCAAGGAACACGTACCATTTTCCCCAGAAGCCGGCGAGCGGCGGGATACCGGCCAGCGAGAACATCAGGATGGTGAGGATCGTCGCCATGATCGGGTTGGTCGCCGACAGGCCGGCGAGATCACTGATCTGCTCGACATTGCCCTCCTTGCGCCGCATGGCGAGGATGAAGGCGAAGGTGCCGAGCGTCATCACCAGGTAGATCAGCATGTAGATGGCGACGCCACGCACGCCGTCCTGGCTGTTGGCGGCAAGGCCGACCAGCGCATAGCCCATATGGCCGATGGAGGAATAGGCCATCAGCCGCTTGATGTTGGTCTGGCCGATCGCCGCAAAGGCGCCGAGCGCCATCGACGCGATCGAGATGAAGACGATGATCTGCTGCCAGTCGGCGGCGATCGGCTTGAAGGCGCCCATGGTGACGCGCACCATCAGCGCCATCGCCGCCATTTTGGGTGCCGCCGCCAGAAAAGCCGTCACCGGCGTCGGCGCACCTTCATAGACGTCGGGCGTCCACATATGGAACGGCACCGCCGAGATCTTGAAGGCAAGGCCGGCCAGCACGAAAACCAGGCCGAAGACGAGGCCGAGCTGGCGCTCGCCGCCGCTCAGCGCCGCGGCGATCTCCTGGAAGCCGGTATTGCCGGTGTAGCCGTAGACCAGCGAGATGCCGTAAAGCAGCATGCCCGAAGACAGCGCGCCAAGGACGAAATACTTCAGGCCGGCCTCGGTCGAACGCAGACTGTCGCGGTTGATCGCCGCCAGCACGTAGATCGCCAGCGACTGCAGCTCGAGGCCGAGATAGAGCCCGATCATGCCGTTGGCCGAGATCATCAGCATCATGCCGAGCGTGCAGAGCAGGATCAGCACCGGATATTCGAACTTGTCGAAATGCTCCGCCTGGGCAAAGCGGACCGACATGACCAGCGTCACCGCCGAGCCGATTAGCGCCAACACCTTCATGAAGCGGGCGAACGGATCCTGGATGAAGGCTTCGCCATAGGCGTTGCCCTGCCCCGGGGAAAAGATCAGCCAGGCGCCAGCGATCACCAGCACGGCGACGGCAAGGCCGCTCACTGTGACGGTGGTGTTGGCGCGCGAATAGGCGCCGAGCATCAACAGCGCCAAGGCGCCGATGGCGAGGATCAGCTCTGGCGTCGAGAGCGACAGGCTGGAGAGAAGGTCCGGCGTCATGGTTCGCAAAACCCCAGTCAGTTCGCCGCCGCGGTCTGCGCGGCGCCGATGGATGCAGTGACATTGGTGACGAGCGCCTTGACCGATTCGGCCGTCGCGTCGAAGATCGGCGCCGGATAGACGCCGAAGAAGATGACCAGCGCGACCAGCGGATAGATGATCACCTTCTCGCGTGTCGACAGGTCCAGCAGGCCTTTCAGGCTTTCCTTGGTCAATGCGCCGAAGATCACCTTGCGGTAGAGCCAGAGCGCATAGGCCGCCGACAGGATGACGCCGGTGGCGGCGAAGAACGCCACCCAGGTGTTGACCCGGAACACGCCGAGCATGGTCAGGAACTCGCCGACGAAGCCGCTGGTGCCGGGCAGGCCGACATTGGCCATGGTGAAGATCATGAACACGGTTGCATATTTCGGCATGTTGTTGACCAACCCGCCATAGGCGTCGATGTCACGCGTGTGCATGCGGTCGTAGACGACGCCGACGCAGAGGAACAGCGCGCCTGAGACCAGGCCGTGCGAAAGCATCTGGAAGATCGAACCCTGGACGCCTTCCTGGTTCATCGCGAAGATGCCCATGGTAACGAAGCCCATGTGGGCGACCGACGAATAGGCGATCAGCTTCTTCATGTCCTCCTGCATCAGCGCCACCAGCGAGGTGTAGATGATGGCGACGACGGAGAGCGTGAAGATCAGCGGCGCGAACATTTCGGATGCGATCGGAAACATCGGCAGCGAAAAACGCAGGAAGCCATATCCGCCCATCTTGAGCAGGATGGCGGCCAGGATCACCGAGCCGGCCGTCGGCGCTTCGACATGGGCGTCCGGCAGCCAGGTATGCACCGGCCACATCGGCATCTTCACCGCAAAGGAAGCGAAGAAGGCAAGCCATAGCCAGGTCTGCATATTGGCCGGGAAGTTGTGGGTCAGAAGCGTCGGGATGTCGGTGGTGCCGGACTGGAAGAACATCGCCATGATGGCGAGCAGCATCAGCACCGAGCCGGCCAGCGTATAGAGGAAGAACTTGAACGAGGCATAGACGCGCCGCTTGCCGCCCCACACGCCGATGATGAGGAACATCGGGATCAGGCCGGCTTCGAAGAAGACGTAGAACAAGACGATGTCGAGCGCGCAGAACACGCCGATCATCAGCGTCTCGAGCAACAGGAAGGCGATCATGTAAGCCTTGACGCGCTTCTCGATCGATTCCCACGAAGCGAGGATGCAGAGCGGCATCAGGAAGGTGGTCAGGATGACGAACAGCATGGAGATGCCGTCTACGCCCATATGGTAGGAGATGCCGGAATCCAGCCAGGCAAACTTCTCGACGAACTGGAAGCCGGGCTGCGAATTGTCGAAGCCGGTCCAGATGAACAGCGAAACCACGAAGGTGAAGGCGGTCGTGAACAGCGCAATGGCGCGGATGTTGCGGCGCGCATTGTCGCTGTCGTCACGCACGAAAAGGATGAGCAACACACCAACCAGCGGCAGGAAGGTGACCAGCGATAGGATCGGCCAGGCGGTCATCAGAGCATCATCCAGGTGACGAGTGCGGCAACGCCGATCAGCATGGCGAAGGCATAGTGATAGAGATAGCCGGTCTGCAGCTTGACGACGCGGTTGGTGACGTCGACGACGCGCGCCGAGATGCCGTCCGGCCCGAGCCCGTCGATGATAGTGCCGTCGCCGGTCTTCCACAGGAAGCTGCCGAGGCGCTTTGCCGGCCGCACGAACAGGAAGTCGTAGAGCTCGTCGAAATACCATTTGTTGAGCAGGAAGGCGTAGAGCAGGCGATGGTTGGCCGCGACGCTCCGAGGCATTTCCGGCGCGCGAATGTAGAATTGCCAGGCTATCGCAAAGCCGATCAGCATGGCGATGAACGGCGCGAGCTCGACCCAAAGCGGCAGTTCGTGGATCTCGTGCAGGATGTGGTTGTCAGGCAGCGTGAACAGCGACACCTTCCAGAATTCGGCATAGCCCTCGCCGATGAAGGCGCCGTGGAAGATCACGCCGGCGAACAGGGCGCCTGCCGCCAGGATGAACAGCGGCACCAGCATGACCGGCGGCGATTCATGGACATGGTGCATCACCTCATGGCTGGCCCGCGGCTCGCCATGGAAGGTCATGAAGATCAGCCGCCAGGAATAGAAGGAGGTGAAGCAGGCGGCAACGACCAGCAATATGAAGGCAAACCCGGCGACCGCATTGTGGCTGGCAAAAGCGGCTTCGATGATGGCGTCCTTGGAGAAGAAACCGGCCGTGCCGATGATCGTCACCGGGATGCCGACGCCGGTCAGCGCCAACGTGCCGATCACCATCATCCAGTAGGTCGTCGGGATGAGCGTCCTCAGGCCGCCCATCTTGCGCATGTCCTGCTCGTCGGAGACGGCGTGGATGACCGAACCCGAGCCGAGGAACAGTAGCGCCTTGAAGAAGGCGTGCGTGAACAGATGGAAGATCGCCGCGCCATAGGCGCCGACGCCGAGCGCCACGAACATGTAGCCGAGCTGCGAACAGGTCGAATAGGCGATGACACGCTTGATGTCGTTCTGGACGAGGCCAACTGTCGCCGCGAAGAAGGCGGTGAAGGCGCCGATGAAGGTGACCACGGTCAGCGCCGAATGCGACAGCTCGAACAGCGGCGACAGCCGCGCCAGCATGAACACGCCTGCCGTCACCATGGTAGCGGCATGGATCAGCGCCGAGACCGGCGTCGGGCCTTCCATGGCATCCGGCAGCCAGGTGTGCAGCGGCACCTGCGCCGACTTGCCCATGGCGCCCATGAACAGGAGCAGGCAGACGACTGTCATCGCGGCTTGCTTATCAAGCGCATAGCCGAGGAAGGTCAGTACGGCCGGACCCTGCTGCGCGCCTTCGGCCGGAATGAACGTCGCCGCATTGGCGAAGATGGTGCCGAGATTGACCGAGCCGAAAAGCACGAACACGCCGAATATGCCAAGCGCGAAGCCGAAATCGCCGACGCGGTTGACGACGAAGGCCTTGATCGCAGCCGCATTGGCCGACGGCTTCTTGTACCAGAAGCCGATCAGCAGATAGGAGGCCAGACCGACACCTTCCCAGCCGAAGAACATCTGCACGAGGTTGTCGGCCGTCACCAGCATCAGCATGGCGAAGGTGAACAGCGACAGATAAGCGAAGAAGCGGGGCCGGTCCGGGTCGTGATGCATGTAGCCGATCGAGTAGATATGGACCAGCGCCGACACCGTATTGACGACGACCAGCATCACTACGGTCAGCGTGTCGATCCGCAGCGCCCACGACGCTTCGAGGCCTCCCGACTGGATCCAGCGCATCACCGGCACGGTGAACACCTCGCCGCCGCCGAAGCCGACCGAGAAGAAGGCGACCCACGACAGCACAGCCGCGATCACCAGGAAGCTGGAGGTGATGTATTCGGAAGCCTTGGCGCCGAGCGAGGTGCCGAACAGGCCGACGATCAGGAAGCCGAGCAGCGGAAGGAAGACGATGGCCTGATACATGGTGGTTCCGTCAACCCTTCATCATGTTCACGTCTTCAACCGCGATCGAGCCGCGGTTGCGGAAGAAGACGACGAGAATGGCAAGGCCGATCGCCGCCTCGGCCGCCGCGACGGTCAGCACGAACAGTGCGAACACCTGGCCGACCAGATCGCCGAGCGCCGCCGAAAAGGCGACGAAATTGATGTTGACCGCAAGCAGGATCAGCTCGATCGACATCAGGATGACGATGACGTTCCTACGGTTCAGGAAGATGCCGAACACGCCGAGCGTGAACAGGATCGCCGATACGGTCAGGTAGTGCGCGATGCCGACGACCATCTCAGACTCCTTCGCCCGTCTTGACCTTGCGGATTTCCACTCCGGTTACCGGCGTGCGGCCGACCTGGGCGGCGATCGACTGCCGCTTGACGCCCGGCTTGTGGCGCAGCGTCAGCACGATGGCGCCGATCATGGCGACCAGCAGCACCAGCCCCGCCACCTGGAAGTAATAGAGGTAATCCGTATAGAGGATGTCGCCGAGCGCCGCCGTGTTGGAGCGCGCGGCCAGGTCCGGGATGGGCTTCGAAACCGTCGCCGCCAGTTTCGGCGCAAATGTGTAGCCGCCGAGCACGATGATCAGCTCCGCTGCCAGGATCAGGCCGACCAGCGCGCCGATCGGCGCGTATTGCAGGGCGCCTTCCTTCATCTCGGCGAAATCGACGTCGAGCATCATCACGACGAACAGGAACAGCACCATAACCGCGCCGACATAGACGACGAGCAGGATCATCGCCAGGAACTCGGCGCCGGTCAGCATGAACAGGCCGGCGGCGTTGAAGAAGGTCAGGATCAGGAACAGCACCGAATGCACAGGATTGCGCGCCGAAATGACCATGAACGCCGACGCCACCGCGACAAAGGCGAAGAGGTAGAAAAAGGCCGCCTCTAGTCCACTCAGCATGGGTTCCCCCGGGTTTCCTGTCCGAACAGGACATTCGTCCTGTTTTTTGCCACCGCCTCCGGCCGGCAAGTTGCGTGTTCCTTAAACGAGGCCCCTCGCCCCGTCCATGCGTCAAATATCAGCGGTAAGGCGCATCCAGCGAGATGTTGCGCGCAAGTTCACGCTCCCAGCGGTCGCCATTGGCCAGAAGCCTGTCCTTGTCGTAATAAAGCTCCTCGCGCGTCTCCGTCGCGAATTCGAAATTCGGCCCCTCGACGATAGCGTCGACCGGGCAGGCTTCCTGGCAGAAGCCGCAATAAATGCATTTCACCATGTCGATGTCGTAGCGCACGGTGCGCCGCGTGCCGTCATTGCGGCGCGGGCCGGCTTCGATGGTAATGGCCTGCGCCGGGCAGATCGCCTCGCACAATTTGCAGGCGATGCAACGTTCCTCGCCGTTCGGATAGCGGCGCAGCGCATGTTCGCCACGGAAGCGCGGGCTGACCGGCCCCTTCTCATGCGGATAATTGATCGTCTCCTTCGGCGCGAAGAACTGGCGCATCGACAGGAAGAAAGCACTGACGAAATCCTGCAATAGCAGTGACTTGGCGGCCTGGGACAATGCTGACATCAGGCAAACCCCGTGATCTTGAGGAAGGCGGCGGTGGCGACCACCATGAACAGCGAGATCGGCAGGAAGACCTTCCAGCCGAGCCGCATCAGCTGGTCGTAGCGATAGCGCGGCACGAACGCCTTCACCATCGAGAACATGAAGAACACCAGGCAGACCTTGAGCACGAACCAGATCAGCCCCGGCACCCAGGTGAACGGCGCGAAATTGAAGGGCGGCAGCCAGCCGCCAAGGAACAGGATGGTGGCCAGTGCGCACATCAGGACGACGGCGACATATTCGCCCAGGAAGAACAACAGGAACGGCGTCGAGGAATATTCGACCATATGGCCGGCGACGAGTTCCGATTCGGCTTCCACGAGGTCGAAGGGCGGACGGTTGGTTTCCGCCAGCGCCGAGATGAAGAAGACGATGAACATCGGAAACAGGGACAGCCAATGCCAGTCGAGGAAGGTATTGGGCAGGCCGATCCTCGTGCCCAGCCCATCCTGCTGCGACAAAACGATATCGGTCAGGTTGAGCGAGCCGACGCAAAGCAGCACGGTGACGATGACGAAACCGATGGAGACTTCGTAGGACACCATCTGCGCCGCCGAGCGCAGCGCACCGAGGAACGGGTATTTCGAATTGGACGCCCAGCCGCCCATGATCACGCCATAGACCTCGAGCGAGGAGATGGCGAAGACGTAGAGGATGCCGACATTGACGTTGGCGATGGCCCAGCCCTCATTGACCGGGATCACCGCCCAGGCTGAGATCGCAAGCACCGCCGACACCAGCGGCGCCAGCAGGAAAACGCCCTTGTTGGCGCCGGACGGAATCACCGGCTCCTTGAAGACGAATTTCAAAAGGTCAGCGAAGGCCTGCAGCGTGCCCCATGGGCCGACGACGTTCGGTCCGCGGCGCAATTGCACCGCCGCCCAGATCTTGCGGTCGGCGTAAAGCACATAGGCGACGAAGATCAACAGAACGACGATCAGCACGACCGACTTCAAAAGGATCAGCAGCGCCGGCAGCACGTAGAAGGAGAAGAAGGTGTCCATGTCTACTCCGCCGCCTGCCTGAAGCCGTTCTTCGCCAAAGCCGAGCACTCGGCCATCACCGCGGAAGCCCGCGCGATCGGGTTGGTCAGGTAGAAATCCTTGACCGGCGAGGTGAAGGTGCCCTTGTTCAGCCGCCCGCCGAGCTTGGCCACCCTGGCGATGTCGGCCGGGTCGCCGGCCGCGACATGGTCGATGCGGGCAAGATGCGGGTATTCCGCATAGAGCCTAGCGCGCAATTGCGGCAGCGAATCGAACGGCAGCTTCTTGCCGAGCACATCCGACAGTGCCCGAAGGATCGCCCAGTCCTCGCGCGCCTCGCCGGGCGCGAAGCCGGCCCGGTTGGTCTGCTGCACGCGGCCTTCGGTGTTGACGAAGGTGCCCGACTTCTCGGTATAGGCGGCACCCGGCAGGATGACGTTGGCGCGATGCGCGCCCTTGTCGCCATGCGTGCCGATATAGACGACGAAAGCGCCGCCGGTCTTGGCCATGTCGATTTCGTCGGCGCCGAGCAGGAACAGCACATCGGTCTCGCCCAGCATGCCGGCGACGTTCCTGCCGCCCTCGCCCGGCACAAAGCCGACATCGAGGCCGCCGACCCGCGCCGCCGCGGTGTGCAGTACGGCAAAGCCGTTCCAGTCGGCCCTTGCGGCGTTGACGGCGACGGCGAGCTTCGCCGCCTGGCCGAGCACGGCCGCGCCGTCCGGACGCGCCAGCGCACCCTGGCCGACGATGATCAGCGGATGCGTCGCCTTCTTCAGCAGTTGAAAGAATTTGCCGTTGCCATCGGCAAGATCCTTCAGCGATTCCGGCCCGGCGCCGAGCTGCTCGTAATCATAGCGCGTATCGCCGACATCGCCGATGACGCCGACCGGCAGATTGCCGGCCCGCCAGCGCTTGCGGATGCGGGCGTTGAGCAAGGACGCCTCGAAGCGCGGATTGGCGCCGATGATCAGCACCGCATCGGCCTGTTCGATGCCTTCGATGGTCGGGTTGAAGACATAGCTCGCCCGGCCGAGCGACGGATCGAGTGCGGCACCGTCCTGGCGGCAGTCGGTGTTCTTCGAGCCAAGCGAAGCCATCAGAAGCTTCAGCGCGTAGATCTCCTCGACGGCGGCAAGATCGCCGGCAATGGCACCGATCTTTTCGGGTGCGGCATTCGACACCGCTTCCTTGATCGCGGCAAAAGCCTCGGCCCAGCTTGCGGGGGCCAGTCTGCCGTCCTTGCGCACATAGGGCCGGTCGAGGCGCTGCGTGCGCAAGCCGTCCCAAATGAAGCGGGTCTTGTCGGAAATCCATTCCTCGTTCACCGCCTCGTTGGTACGCGGCAGGATGCGCATCACTTCGCGGCCTCGGCTATCGACGCGGATCGCCGAGCCGACGGCGTCCATGACGTCGATGGATTCGGTCTTGGTCAGTTCCCACGGCCGTGCCTGGAAGGCGTAGGGTTTGGAAGTCAGCGCACCGACCGGGCAAAGGTCGATGACATTGCCCTGCAGTTCCGAAGTCATCGCGCTTTCGAGATAGGTGGTGATCTCGGCATCCTCGCCGCGGCCGATCAGACCGAGTTCCGATATGCCGGCAATCTCGGTGGTGAAGCGGACGCAGCGCGTGCAATGGATGCAGCGGTTCATGATCGTCTTGACCAGCGGCCCGATATACTTGTCTTCGACCGCCCGCTTGTTCTCGTGGTAGCGCGAGGAATCGACGCCGAACGCCATCGCCTGGTCCTGCAGGTCGCACTCGCCGCCCTGATCGCAGATCGGGCAATCCAGCGGATGGTTGATCAGCAGGAATTCCATCACGCCTTCGCGCGCCTTCTTGACCATCGGCGTGTTGGTGAAGATTTCCGGCGGCTCGCCGTTCGGGCCGGGGCGCAGGTCGCGCACGCCCATGGCGCAAGACGCCTGCGGCTTGGGCGGCCCGCCCTTGACCTCGATCAGGCACATGCGGCAATTGCCGGCGATCGACAGCCGCTCGTGGAAGCAAAAGCGCGGAACTTCCGCGCCGGCGTCCTCGGCCGCCTGCAGCAGCGTGTAATGGTCGGGTACAGTGATCTCTTTCCCGTCGACCTTGAGCTTTGCCATTTCGCCTCAAACCCCTGCGGACGTTCCGCAATCTTTCCTTCCGGACGCAGCCGAGACCGCGCACGATATTGAATTCACTTTTTGACCCCGGCCAACGCGGCCGCCTGACCGATCCAGCCGTCACGGCCGATGCGGCCCTTCAACGACAGGTAATCTTCGACCCAGGCGATCTCTTGCGGCGTCCACGCGGCGATCTGGGCGTATGTCCAGATGCCAAGGCCGTTCAGCACCTTTTCCAGTTTCGGCCCGATGCCCGATATCGCCTTGAGGTCGGCCGGCTCAGCTGGCCGGTCCATCGCTTTGGGCTGCTTGAAATCTTCCGGCATCAGCCCGGCCGAGGCATCCGCTGCAACGGTGCTCGCATTCGCCAAGCTCCGCGCCGCGGTGCTCGTCGCAATGTCGGTCACGTCATTGGCGAAGGACTGCG
The DNA here is from genome assembly GCF_040317735.1 of Mesorhizobium sp. M1399. Taxonomy (NCBI): domain Bacteria; kingdom Pseudomonadati; phylum Pseudomonadota; class Alphaproteobacteria; order Hyphomicrobiales; family Phyllobacteriaceae; genus Mesorhizobium; species Mesorhizobium sp. M1399. Next base: position 147,886 of record NZ_JAMYKZ010000008.1, on the reverse strand, counting down.
CCTCGGCAATCAGGGTTTTGGTCGCTGCGCGCGCCTTTGTCGAGGAGCTTTTGCCGGTCGCGGAAAAGCGTTCCGTCCTGGCTTCGAAATCCTCGGCGACCGGCTGCCAAAGCCGCTGCGAAGTTTCGGCCGCGCCCGAAAGCACGCCCATCCAGATGCCAAAGGCGTGGTTGGCAAGACCGATGCCGAGTGCCGCCATCGCCGCCGCACTCGCGACAGGATGCGCCAGGAGATTGACGGCATTGGCCATCTCCTTCGGCATCATCCTGGTCAGATCCTGGTTCATCTTCAACAACGGGTCCATATCGGGCGTAAAATCGTCGGGTGTCGAAAACAGCGACATAGGTGGTCTCCTGGTCGTTTCCGTCTGCCCCGCGCTCGTTTCCTCGTCTCGGACATTCGCCCGCATTTTTGAATTCTTCTATTCTGCCGCCGCCAGCACCGGTTCGGCGCGGTGTGCGTTGCGCGAAAACTCGTCGATGCGCCGCTCCACCTCGCCGCGGAAATGTCGCATCAGGCCCTGGATCGGCCATGCCGCCGCGTCGCCAAGCGCACAGATCGTGTGGCCCTCGACCTGCTTGGTCACATCGAGCAGCATGTCGATCTCGCGCTTCTGCGCCTCGCCGCGCACCAGCCGTTCCATCACCCGCCACATCCAGCCGGTGCCCTCACGGCAGGGCGTGCACTGGCCGCAGCTTTCGTGCTTGTAGAAATAGGAAAGCCGCGCGATCGCTTTCACGATATCGGTCGATTTGTCCATGACGATGACAGCTGCCGTGCCGAGGCCCGATTTCAGGTCGCGCAGCGCGTCGAAATCCATCGGCGCGTCGATGATCTGCTCGGCCGGCACCAGCGGCACCGACGCTCCGCCCGGAATGACCGCCAGCAGATTATCCCAGCCGCCACGAATGCCGCCGCAATGCGTCTCGATCAGCTCGCGGAACGGGATCGACATCGCCTCTTCGACGGTGCACGGATTGTTGACGTGGCCGGAGATGCAGAACAGCTTGGTGCCGACATTGTTGGGCCGGCCGAAGGACGAGAACCAGGCGGCACCGCGGCGCAGGATGGTCGGCGCGACAGCGATGGACTCGACATTGTTGACCGTCGTCGGGCAGCCATAGAGGCCGACATTGGCCGGAAATGGCGGCTTAAGCCGTGGCTGGCCCTTCTTGCCCTCGAGGCTTTCGAGCAGCGCCGTTTCCTCGCCGCAGATATAGGCGCCGGCGCCATGATGCATGTAGATGTCGAAATCATAGCCGGAGGTGTTGTTCTTGCCGATCAGCTTGGCCGCATAGGCCTCGTCGATGGCGCGTTGCAGCGCCTCGCGCTCGCGGATGAACTCGCCGCGCACATAGATGTAGGCGGCGACCGCGCCCATGGCGAAGCCCGCAAGCAGGCAGCCTTCGACCAGCGTGTGCGGGTCGTGGCGCAGTATGTCGCGGTCCTTGCAGGTGCCGGGCTCGGACTCGTCGGCATTGACGACGAGATAGCTCGGCCGGCCGTCGCTTTGCTTGGGCATGAACGACCATTTCAGCCCGGTCGGGAAGCCCGCGCCGCCACGTCCGCGCAGGCCGCTGGCCTTCATCTCATTGACGATCCACTCGCGCCCCTTGGCGATGATGCCGGGCGTGTTGTCCCAGGCACCGCGCGCCATGGCGCCGGCCAGCGACTTGTCGAAGCGGCCGTAGATATTGTTGAAGATGCGGTCTCTGTCCTGAAGCATTGCTCGTTCCTCAGACCGGCTTCTTGCCGGTCGGCCGGCTTTTGTTTCCGGGCGACGGCGTGGCCGCCTTGGCGGCAGTCTTCGCCGGTTTAACCTTGGCCTCCGGCGCTTTGAACGCAGACGCCGGCTCGGCCTTGTTCTTGGGGCCTTTGCGCTGTTTCGAGACGTCCTCGACCTGCGGCTCGGCCTTGTTGGCATTGGCGGCCGAATGCAGCGGCGCTGCAACGCTCGCCGCCTTTTCCGCCGCGGGCGCGACTTTTGTCGCCGATGGCGATTTCAGCGCCGGACTGGTCTCGACAGCGTCGGTCTTCGGCTTGCTGGCATTCGAGGGCGCAACCGGCGCCGGCGCGGCAGAAGCGGCTGGCGGGGCCGGCGCCGCGGGTGCTGCGGCGGCAGCCGCCGGCGCCGCTTCCTTGGCGGCCTTGGTCGCCGCCCTGGTTTCCCGGTCGCGGGTCGCCTTCAGGATCGCCTTTTCACTCTTGAGGGTCGTCAGGCCACTGGCCGGCTCTGAGGTGACGCGGCCGTTTTGCGGTCCTGGCGTCACCGAAGCACCCTTGCCGGCGTCATAGAGGTCGATGATCTCGGCAAGCCGCTCCGGCGTCAAATCCTCGTATGTGTCCTTGAAGACCATAACCATCGGTGCGTTGACGCAGGCGCCGAGGCATTCGACCTCCTCCCACGACAGCGTGCCCTTGTCGTTGGTGTGGAACTGGTCGTGATGGATCTTCGAGCGGCACACATCCATCAGCGATTCCGAGCCGCGCAGCATGCAGGGCGTGGTGCCGCAGACCTGGACATGCGCGCGGGTGCCGACCGGATTGAGCTGGTATTGCGTATAGAAGGTGGCGACTTCTAGCCCGCGAATATAGGGCATGCCGAGCATGTCGGAGATCGTCTCGATCGCCGCCTTGGTCACCCAGCCTTCCTGCTCCTGCGCCAGCATCAGCAAGGGGATGATCGCGGATTGCTCGCGCCCCTTCGGATATTGCTTGATCCACTGCTTCGCCGCTGCCGCATTCGCCCGGTTGAAGGCGAAGGAGGCTGGCTGGAGGCTGGCTTCTGCGAGACGGCGGACTGACATTTAGCGATCGACCTCACCAAAGACGTATAGGTTCGTCATCTTGCTGCGGCCTCCTTACAAAGTTTCGCCGTACCGTCGAAACATTGGAAAGTCGGCGAATTTGTCATGACAGGCGGGCAAACGCCGGATTTACCAGCCAAGCGAGCAACAAGCCGCGCGAACCCTGTTTTGCCGGAAGCGGCTGCCGATACCTCCGCCTTAGAGAAACTCGCGCCATCCGGCGCTGCGACGCTACACTCGCATGTATCTCTCTTGAAATAGAAAGCATCGACATCGGCGGATTCTGCTGTCGCACTTTCTTGCATGCCAAGCGTGACGTAGCTCAGCTTGAAGTGCTGCTTCACAAGATCGGAAGCATCGATAGACGCTCCGCACTCGATTGCATATGCAGGGTGCATTGCGACAGCAATGACGATTAACATGAGGCTCAGAATGCGATTCACCGATCGACCTCACCAAACACGATGTCGAGGGAGCCGAGAACGGCGGTGACGTCGGCCAACATGTGGCCGCGGCACAAAAAGTCCATCGCTTGCAGATGCGCAAAGCCGGGGGCGCGCAGCTTGCAGCGGTAGGGCTTGTTGGTGCCGTCGGAGACGAGATAGACACCGAACTCGCCCTTCGGCGCCTCGACCGCGGCATAGACCTCGCCGGCCGGAACGCGGTAGCCTTCGGTGTAGAGCTTGAAGTGATGGATCAGCGCTTCCATCGAGCGCTTCATCGCCGCGCGCTTCGGCGGCACCACCTTGCCGTCGAGGTTAGACACCGGCCCGCTGCCCTCCTTACCGAGCAACAGGTCGACGCACTGGCGCATGATTTTCGCCGACTGCCGCATCTCTTCCATACGCACCAGATAACGGTCGAAGCAGTCGCCGTTCTTGCCGATCGGAATGTCGAAGTCCAGCTCGGCATAGCATTCGTAGGGCTGCGATTTGCGCAGATCCCACGGCGCACCCGAGCCGCGCACCATGACGCCGGAAAAGCCCCAGGCCCAAGCGTCGGCCAGGGAGACGGTAGCGATGTCGACATTGCGCTGCTTGAAGATGCGGTTGCCGGTCAAAAGCGCGTCGAGGTCGTCGACCGACTTCAGGAACGGGTCGATCCACTTGCCGATGTCCTCGATCAGCTTCTGCGGCAGGTCCTGGTGGACGCCGCCCGGCCGGAAATAGGCCGCGTGCATGCGCGAGCCCGAGGCGCGCTCATAGAACACCATCAGCTTTTCGCGCTCGACAAAACCCCAGAGCGGCGGCGTCAGCGCGCCGACATCCATCGCCTGCGTCGTCACATTGAGGATGTGCGACATAATGCGGCCGATCTCGGAGTAGAGAACTCGAATAAGCTGCCCGCGCTTCGGCACCTCGATACCGAGCAGCCGCTCGGCGGCGAGCGCAAAGGCATGCTCCTGGTTCATCGGCGCGCAATAGTCGAGCCGGTCGAGATAGGGCACGGCCTGCAGATAAGTCTTGTGCTCGATCAGCTTTTCCGTGCCGCGATGCAAAAGCCCGATATGCGGATCGACGCGATCGACGACTTCTCCGTCAAGCTCCAGCACAAGGCGCAAAACGCCATGCGCAGCAGGGTGTTGCGGGCCGAAATTGATATTGAAGTTGCGAACGGAGGTTTCAGCCATTTACTGCTTTGCCTTCTCATCTCCCGGAAGCACGTAATCCGTACCTTCCCACGGAGACAGAAAATCGAAATTGCGGAATTCCTGCTTGAGCTCGACCGGCTCGTAGATGACGCGCTTGGCTTCGTCGTCGTAGCGCACCTCGACGAAGCCGGTCAGCGGAAAGTCCTTGCGCAGCGGATGGCCCTCGAAGCCGTAGTCGGTCAGGATCCGGCGCAGATCGGGATGGCCCGAAAACAGCACGCCATAGAGGTCGTAGGTCTCGCGCTCGAACCAGTCCGCGCCGGGATATATGCCGGTGATCGACGGCACCAGCGTCTCTTCGTCGGCCTGGACCTTGATGCGGATGCGGATATTCTGCCTCGGCGACAGCAGGTGATAGACCACGTCGAAGCGCTTTGCCCGCGACGGATAATCTGCGCCGCAAACGTCGATGATCGAAATGAACTGGCATTTCGGGTCGTCGCGCAGGAAGGTCACCACCTCGATCAGGTCGCGCGGCTCGACCGAGATAGTGAGTTCGCCATAGGCGAGCACCGCTTCGCCGATCCGGCCGGTCAGCTTCTCGCCAAGATAGGTCGAGAGGTCATTCAACGCCTGGGTCATGCCGCTCACCGTTCGATCGTGCCGGTGCGGCGGATCTTCTTCTGCAGCAGAAGGATGCCGTAGAGCAGCGCTTCAGCGCTCGGTGGGCAGCCGGGCACGTAGATGTCGACCGGCACGATGCGGTCGCAGCCGCGCACCACCGAATAGGAATAATGATAATAGCCGCCGCCATTGGCACAGGAGCCCATCGAGATGACGTAGCGCGGCTCCGGCATCTGGTCGTAGACCTTGCGCAGCGCCGGCGCCATCTTGTTGGTCAGCGTGCCGGCGACGATCATGATGTCGGACTGGCGCGGAGACGCGCGCGGCGCGACACCGAAACGCTCGCTGTCGTAGCGTGGCATCGAGGTGTGGATCATCTCGACGGCGCAGCAGGCGAGGCCAAAGGTCATGAACATCAACGAGCCGCTGCGCGCCCAGGTGATCAGCGCCTCGGTCGAAGTGACGAGAAAACCCTTGTCGGCGAGTTCGTTGTTGATCTCCAGGAAGAACGGATCATCCTCCCCCACCGGTCTGCCGGTGTTGGGGTCGATGAGGCCCTTGGGCTTCGGCGCGACGAGCGTGCCGGAACTGTCGTTCAATCCCATTCCAGCGCTCCTTTTTTCCATTCATAGGCAAAGCCGATGGTCAGCACCGCCAAAAACACCATCATCGACCAGAAACCGAGCATGCCGATCTGACTGAACGACACTGCCCAAGGAAACAGGAAGGCCACCTCCAGATCGAAGATGATGAACAGGATCGACACCAGGTAGAAGCGGATGTCGAACTTCATGCGGGCGTCGTCGAACGAGTTGAAGCCGCACTCATAGGCGGAAAGCTTTTCCGGATCGGGGTTGCGGTAAGCCACCAGGAACGGTGCGGCGAGCAGCGCCAGGCCGACGACCAGCGCCACGCCGATGAACAGGACGATGGGCAGGTACGAACCTAAAAGTGCGTTCATGCTGCAGTTTTCCGTTGGCGGCCAATCCACTCTGATTACAGCACCGGACCCACTTGCGGAAGCGTGACAGATTAACCACTGAACCGTTTTAAGGGGGCTCTATGCTGCAACGCGGCGAGGGTTAGCGCAGCGCTTTCGGCGAAGCAAGTCAAACCTTGTTCAAATCGCGGTGCTGGACGGCATATCCGGGAAAACTGGTCCGATCCGCTCCTGTTTGATTTCCTTCACTTTTCACTCCACTTTTCTCTCCTGACATAGATGCCGCCAAAACCTTGCTAGCATGGGGCGGAATCGCAGGTCATTTTCTCTGTCTAACATCGTCCGGATACCGCCTTCATGAAAGAAAAAATCTCGCTTGCCCTGGCCCGTCGCATTGCGCTTGCGGCACAGGGATTCAATGACCCGCGCCCCAGCGGCACGCCTGACCGCCGGCATCTGGCCCGGGTGCTTGCACGTACCGGCCTGCTGCAGATCGATTCCGTCAGCGCCGTGGTTCGCGCCCATTATATGCCGCTCTATTCGCGGCTTGGCCCCTACAAGCTGGCGCTGCTCGACGACGCCGCGGTGACACGCAAGCGCATGGTCTTCGAATATTGGGCGCATGAAGCCTCGTTCTTGCCCGTCGAGACCTATCCGCTGATGCGCTGGCGCATGCGGCGGGCCGAGCGCGGCGAGGAAATGTACAGCGGACTGGCAAAATGGGGCCGCGAGCACGCCGCCTACATTGAGGACATCTGTCGCGAGGTCGCTGAACGAGGCCCGATCGCGGCGTCGGCTTTCGAAGGCCAGAAGGGCTCGGGCGGCTGGTGGGGCTGGAGCCATGCCAAGCATGCCTTCGAATGGCTGTTCTGGGCGGGCCGCATCACCACGGCGCACCGGCGTGGTTTCGAGCGGTTCTACGATCTGCCGGAGCGCGTGCTGCCGCCAACGGTACTCGCTTTGCCAGTTCCGTCCCCCGCGGACGCCCACCGCGAACTGCTGCGCATCTCCGCCCGCGCCCATGGCGTCGCCACGGCGGGCGATCTGCGCGACTATTTCCGCCTCTCGCCCGCCGACATCAAGGGCCGCATCGAGGAACTGGTCGAGGCTGGCGACCTGTTGCCGGTGAGCGTCGAAGGCTGGAGCAAAACAGCCTATCTCCACAAGGACGCCCGTTTGCCGCGCAGGATCGAGGCGCGCGCCTTGCTTGCGCCGTTCGATCCCGTCGTCTTCGAGCGGTCGCGCACCGAGCGGTTGTTCGACTTCCACTACCGCATCGAGATCTACACGCCGGCCGAAAAGCGCCAGTATGGCTATTATGTGCTGCCGTTCCTGCTCGGCGACAGCATCGTCGGGCGCGTCGACCTCAGGGCCGACCGCCCGGCCGGCGTATTGCGCGTCCATGCCGCCTATTCGGAGCCCGGCGCCCCGCCGCAAACTGCCGCCGCCCTTTTCGAGGAATTGAAGCAGATGCAGGGTTGGCTCGGGCTCGAGCGCATCGAGGTGACGGCTGCCGGCGACCTCGGCCAGCCGCTCGCAGATATCGCCGCGTCATAGACGTGCGTTGACACGACTGCCTTCACAAGCCTAAATCCGTTCCAGACGGTCCCCTGCCCGCAACGGCAAGGGCCAAGAGGGAATGCGGTGCGAAATCTCGATTTCAAATCCGCGGCTGTCCCCGCAACTGTAAGCGACGAGCCAAGGCCGAAAACCACTGGGATATTCCCGGGAAGGCGGCACCCAGGCGATGACCCGCGAGCCAGGAGACCTGCCGTCTAGGACATAAGAATCCGATCGCCTGGCGGGTTTTCCGGGCAAGGAGCCTGATTTGGAACGCGACAGCAGTTTTCCGGCTGAGACAGCGGATTTATTGTCCGGCCATGGTGATTCCCCGGCCGGCGTTACCGTCATCGTCTGCTCGTCCTGCCGTGACGAGACCGGTTCGGACGCTTATCCCCGCGCCGGCGAACTGCTCGCCGAGCACACGCGCCGCGCCGCTTCCAGCGAAAACATTAAAATCCGCACCGTCGAATGCCTCGGCAATTGCAAGCGCCGGCTCAGCGCCGCGATGCTGCGCGACGGCTGCTGGAGCTATGTCTTCGGCGACCTGACCACGACCAGCGGCACCGATCTGGTGACGGGGGCAAAGCTGTTCGCTACTTCGACGGACGGCCTCATTCCGTGGCGCGGCCGTCCCGATTGCCTGAAGCGCGGCTTGGTTGCCCGCATCCCTCCCCTCGACCTTTTGAAGGACTTGATATGACTTCCCCAGATTCGGCCGCCAACGTTTCGCGCGTCCCCTGCACCGTCGTCACCGGCTTTCTCGGCGCCGGCAAGACGACGCTGATCCGCCATTTGCTCGAAAACGCCAAAGGCAAGCGCCTGGCCATCATCGTCAACGAGTTCGGCGATATCGGCATCGACGGCGAGATCCTGAAGGGCTGCGGCATCGACACTTGCCCCGAGGAAAACATCGTCGAGCTGGCCAATGGCTGCATCTGCTGCACTGTCGCCGACGACTTTGTCCCCGCGCTCGACCAGATCCTGTCGCTGACGCCGAAGGTCGACCACATCCTGATCGAGACGTCCGGGCTGGCCCTGCCCAAGCCGCTGGTCCAGGCCTTCCAGTGGCCGTCGGTGAAAAGCCGCGTCACGGTCGATGGCGTCATCGCCGTCGTCGACGGGCCGGCGCTGGCTGATGGCCGCGTTGCCAACGACATGGACGCCCTGCAGGCGCAGCGCGCGCAGGACGAGACGCTCGACCATGACGATCCTGTCGAGGAGGTGTTCGAAGACCAGCTCGCTTGTGCCGACCTGATCATCCTGTCGAAGAGCGACCTGCTGGACGCAGCCGGCGCGGCGCGCGCCAATGCCGTCATCGGCAAGCATGTTGCGCGGGCGGTGAAGATCGTGCCGACCTCGCAAGGCAAGGTCGATCCGTCGGTGCTGCTCGGCCTTGGTCTCGCCGTCGAGGACGACATCGAGAACCGCAAGACCCATCACGACGACGAGCTCGACCACGAACATGACGACTTTGACTCGTTCGTCATCGACATTGCGTCGGTGTCCGATCCGGACGAGCTGGCACAACGCGTCGCCACGGCGGCGGAGGAAGAAAACGTATTGCGCGTCAAGGGTTTCGTCGACGTCGGCGGCAAGCCGATGCGGCTCTTGCTGCAGGCCGTCGGTCCGCGCGTCAACCACTATTACGACCGCGCCTGGACCGCTGAAGACGATCGCCGCTCGCGCCTCGTCGTCATCGGCCTGAAAGGGCTGAACCGCCCGGCGATCGAGCGTATCCTCGCCGGCTGATCCCAGGTACGAGCCGCGATGCACATCCTCACCACCACATCCGCCTCGCTCGACGATCTCGCCGAGCCTGTCGATCTCAGGCAAACGCCTGCGGATGTCGTGGCGCTGTCCTTCACCGACAGCGACCTCGCCGGGCTGGCGGCGGCGTGGAAGGCAGATGCGGACCGCCTGCCGTCGATGCGGCTCGCCGCCTTGCGCGACCTGCGCCACCCGATGTCCGTCGACCTCTGGATCGACAGCGTCGCCCGCCACGCCAAGGTCGTCCTGGTCCGCATCCTCGGCGGTTACGACTGGTGGCGCTACGGCTGCGACCAGCTTGCCGTTGTCGCGCGAAATCGCGGTATTAAGCTGGCGCTCCTACCGGGCGAGAGCCACGACGAGGATTTGCGGCTGATCGAAGGCTCGACGCTGCCGCGCCAGGAACTTGATGGTCTGCTCGACTATTTCCGCGAAGGTGGCCCGGCGAATATGACGGCGCTGGTGCAGAGGTTGGCAAGTCTCGCCGGATCGGGTGCGGCGGTCGCTGAACCTGTCAGCGTGCCAAAGGCGGGATTTTACGAGCCGGGACGCGGCGTTATAGAAAGAATGGACTTATCAAGCGTCGGCATTCCTTCGCGCCCCCCTCTGTCCTGCCGGACATCTCCCCCACAAGGGGGGAGATCGGCTGTCACTGACCGTCTCGCGACTTCTGCAACATCGAACATTGACGAAGGCGACGATGACCAGGCGATCTCCCCCCTTGTGGGGGAGATGTCCGGCAGGACAGAGGGGGGCGCGACGGAACGCAGCCTAAATCTACCGTCCGCCGAACCCGCCCCCATCATCCCCATCCTGTTCTACCGCTCGATGCTGCTCGCCGCCGATGTCGCGCCCATCGATGCGCTTGTCGAGGCGCTCGGGCAGCGTGGCATAGCGCCGGTCCCCATCTTCGTCTCCAGCCTCAAGGACGCGGCATCGCTCGCCGTTGTCGAAACCGCGTTTGCCGCGCTGAACCCTGCCGCCATCATCACCGCCACAGCTTTCGCCTCGGGCGCCGAACCCGGCGTCGAGACGCTGTTCGACCGCGCCGGAGTGCCGGTGTTCCAGGTCGTCGTCGCGACCACCCGCCGCGACATCTGGCAGAACAACCAGCGCGGCCTGGCGCCCGCCGACCTTGCCATGCATGTCGTCCTGCCCGAGCTCGACGGCCGCATCCTGGCCGGCGCCATTTCCTTCAAGAGCGAAAGCGAGATCGATCCGGCATTGGCCTTCCGCGCCTTCGCCAACCGGCCAGAGCCTGACCGCGTGGCGCAGGTCGCGAACCGTATCGAGGCCTTCGTGCGTCTGCAGCGGACGCCGCGTGCGGAGCGCAAGCTCGCCATCCTGATCCCCGACTATCCGAGCGCGCCCGGCCGCACCGGCTATGCCGTCGGTCTCGACGTGCCGTCCAGCGTGCTGGCGATGCTGCACGACCTGAGCGAACAGGGCTACGCCGTTGAAGGGATTCCGCAAACGCCGCGTCAGTTGCTGGAGGTGCTGGAGCCAGCCGACCAGGGACTGGCTTTGCAGGATTATCTGACCTTCTCGAAGGAATTGCCGCCGGCGGCCATCGCTGCGGTGGAGGCCGCATGGGGGAATACGGATGATGAGACAGGTTCGCGCGAGGCACCCCCCTCTGTGCTGCCGGACATCTCCCCTTCAAGGGGGGAGATTGCGCTGTTGTCTCTGCTTTCGCCAACTACCAAGGGCGTTAAGGGAGAGCCGGCAGCCGAACTGCCAATCTTCCCCCTTGAAGGGGAGATGTCCGGCAGGGCAGAGGGGGGTGTCCAAGCGCCCACCACCGCAAAATTCCCCTTCCGCGCCGCCACCTTCGGCAATATCACCGTAGCCCTCGCCCCTGATCGCGGGCGCTCAGCCGACCGCCGCGCCGACTATCACGACCCGACACTGCCGCCGCGCCATGCACTGATCGCCTTTGGCTTGTGGCTGCGTAAGTCGCTCGGCATCCATGCAATTATCCATGTCGGCGCCCACGGCACGCTGGAGTGGCTGCCCGGCAAGACCGTGGCGCTCAGCGAAAACTGCTTTCCCGAAATCGTCACCGGCCCCCTGCCCGTCATTTATCCTTTCATCGTCTCCAACCCCGGCGAGGCAGCACAAGCCAAGCGACGCATTGCCGCCGTCACGCTTGGCCATCTGCCGCCGCCGCTGACCGGCGCCGGGCTGGACGAAGAGCAGCATAAACTCGAGCGACTGGTTGACGAATATGCCCAGGCCGACGGGCTCGACCGCCGCCGCCGCGACCGCCTGGCGAAGCTGATCGTCGAGACTGCGGAAAAGACCGGCCTCGCCTCAGAGGCCGGCGTCGCCAGGACCGACGCAGCCGACGAAGCCTTGCGCCGCATCGACGCCTGGCTCTGCGATCTCAAGGATTTCGCCATCAAGGACGGCCTGCATATCTACGGTCGCTCGCCTGAGGGCGAAACCGATCCTTTGCGCGAGCAGAGTGCGGCAGCCGAGAAAGTAGCACTCATCGCGGCCCTCGACGGCCGCCATGTCGCCGCCGGTCCGGCCGGTGCACCGGCGCGTGGCCGGCGCGATGTGCTGCCCACCGGCCGCAATTTGTTTACCGCCGACCCACGCACCATGCCGACGCCGACCGCCTATGATCTGGGCAAGGTGGCAGCGGAAGAAGTCGTCCGCAGCTACATGCAATCGCATGGCGACTGGCCGCGCTCGCTGGTCATCGACCTCTGGGGCTCGGCCTCGCTGCGCACCGGCGGTGAGGAGATCGCGCAAGGCCTGGCGCTGATGGGCTGCCGGCCGCAATGGGATTCCGCCACCGGCCGCATCACCGGCATCGAGGTGCTGCCGCCGGCAACGCTCGGCCGCCCGCGCGTCGACGTCACCTGGCGCATATCCGGCCTGTTCCGCGACATGTTCCCAACCCAGATCGCGCTGATCGATGCCGCCGCCAACGCCGTCGCGACCCGCGACGAGGACGATTCGGAAAACCCGCTGGCGGCGAGAACCCGTGCAGACGGCAAGATCAGCCCGCGCATATTCGGCACCTCGCCCGGCACTTACGGCGCCGGCATCGAGGACTTGCTATCAAGCGGCGACTGGGCCGCGCGCGAAGAGATCGGCCGCGCCTATCTCGCCGCCACCTCGCATGCCTATGGCGGCGCCGAGGGCGAAGGCATTTCGGCGCCCGGCGCTTTTGAGGGCCGCATCGCTGAGGCCGACCTTCTGGTTCATACCGGCGACGATCCCGGCCGCGACATCCTCGAAGGCTCGGCCGACGTCGCCTTTATCGGCGGCTTTTCGGCAGCGCTTGCCGCGCTCGGCAAAAACGCTGACGTGATCGTGCTCGACACCACGGATCCGCAAAAGCCCAAGCCACGCTCGGTTGGGGACGCCGTATCCCGCGTCGTACGGGCACGCGCCGTCAATCCGCGCTTCATTGCCGGCCAGATGCGCCACGGGCCGCGCGGCGCCTCGGAATTCGCCGAGACGGTCGACCGGCTTGTCGGCTTTGCCGAGACCACTCATGCCATATCTGGCGCGCTGATCGAGGCCGTGCACGACGCCTATCTCGGCGACCCCGTTGTCCGCGCCTTCATCCTGCGCGAGAACCCGTCGGCGGCGAAGGTCATGGCCGAACGTTTCATGTCGGCACGACGGCGCGGTCTGTGGCATCCGCTGCGCAATTCGATCGATGACGATCTCGCCGCACTGATTGCCGAAGCCCAGGCGCTTGGGGTGGCGGCATGAACGCTTTCTCCCGACGCAGCGCCTGCCCTGCTTTGTCGGCACCGATGCAAACCGGCGACGGGCTGCTGGTGCGGCTCAATCCGGTCGCTGGAGGACTGTTGCCGAAGTCGTTGATCGGACTCTGCGAATCCGCCCTGCGCCACGGCAACGGCATTATGGAAGTGACCGCCCGCGGCAGCTTGCAGATACGCGGCCTGACGCCCGAAAGCGCCCGGCTGCTGGCGATGGAGGTCGATGCGCTGGGTGTTGCCGTTCGCACCGGCGTGCCGGTCGAGACTGGTCCGCTGGCCGGGCTCGACCCGGAGGAAATCGCCGATCCGCGCCCGCTAGCGGAGCGGATTCGGGCGGCAATCGAGGGCGCCGGCGTCACGCAGCGTCTTGGCCCGAAGGTCTCGGTGATTGTCGACGGTGGCGGACAGCTGACCTTGGATGCAGTGACGGCCGATGCCAGGCTGGCTGCGGTGCGGACCGATGCGGGGACGCAATGGCAGGTGGCTATCGCCGGCGACGGTCAGACTGCGATCCTACTCATTATGGCCGAGGAAGATGCGGCCTGCGACATCGCCGTTGCGATCCTAAGGATGGTTGCCGAAAAGGGGCGCGATGCCCATGCGCGGGATTTGACAGAAAGACAGCTGAGATCTCTAGCAAATTGGCGATCCTTCGCGCCCCCCTCTGTCCTGCCGGACATCTCCCCCACTTGGGGGGAGATTGCGCCCTCATCTCAGCTTTCGCCAATCGATAAGGATGCTAAGAGTGAGCCACCGGCGAAGCTGCCGATCTCCCCCCAAGTGGGGGAGATGTCCGGCAGGACAGAGGGGGGCGCGAAGGATCGCCGGCCCATCGGAGTTTTCGACTTGGCTGCAGCCGGAACCGCCCTCGGCATCGGCCTACCCTTCGGCAGCATGCCGGCGAACCAGATCATCGCTCTCGCGCAGAGCGCGCTGGCCCTTGGCGCCACCGAAATCCGCCTAGCGCCGGGCCGCGCGCTGGTTTTCCTCGGCCTCGCGCCAGCGGCCTGCCCGCCGCTCCACCAAGCCGCCGCAACCCTCGGCTTCGTCACCGACGCCGCCGACCCGCGCACGAAAATCGCCGCTTGCCCGGGTGCTCCCGCCTGTGCCTCCGGCCGCATCGCGACGCGCGAAATCGCCGAGATCATCGCCCTCGAAAACCGCGACATCTTCGATTCTTCCTTGACGCTGCACATCTCCGGCTGCGCCAAGGGCTGCGCCCATGCCGGTCCGGCGGCGCTGACATTGGTCGGCGGCGAAAACGGAGCCGGACTTGTCGTGGACGGGACGGCTAAGGCATTGCCCGCCGGATACAGGCCGGGGGACGACGCTGCGCACGGCATCGGCGGCATTGCAGCGGCAATCCGCAGAAAACGACTTCGAGGCGAGACTGCCGCCGCCTGTCTGGCAAGGCTTGGCACGGCCGGCGTCGTCAAAGCTTACCGACAGGAATGAGCATGCCCGCCCAGAACCCCATCACCTACGACTATATTCATGATGGCACGGCGATCTATGAGCGCTCCTTCGCCATCATCCGCGCCGAGGCCGACCTGTCGCGCTTTTCCGAAGCCGAGGCCGATGTCGCCATCCGCATGATCCATGCCTGCGGCCAGGTCGAGGCTGCGCGGCATTTCGTTTTCTCCAGCGATTTCGTCGCCGCCGCGCGCACAGCGTTGAGCGCCGGCGCGCCGATTTTCTGCGACGCACAGATGGTCTCGCATGGCGTCACGCGCGCGCGGCTGCCGGCCGGCAACGAAGTGACCTGCACGCTGCGCGATCCGCGGACCGCCGACATCGCGAGAAAAATCGGCAACACCCGCTCGGCCGCGGCGATCGACCTGTGGGGCGAGCGCATGGCGGGTTCGGTTGTCGCCATCGGCAATGCGCCGACCGCCCTGTTTTATCTGCTGGAAAAGCTGCGCGATGGTGCGCCGAAGCCGGCGGCGATCATCGGTATGCCGGTCGGGTTTGTCGGTGCCGCCGAATCGAAGGATGCGCTGGCCGAAAATTCCTATGGCGTGCCCTTCGCCATCGTGCGCGGCCGGCTGGGCGGCAGCGCCATGACCGCCGCCGCGCTCAACGCTTTGGCGAGGCCGGGCCTATGAATGCGATCGTAAGAGGTCGGCTGGTCGGCGTTGGCACCGGTCCTGGCGACCCAGAACTTTTGACGCTGAAGGCAGTGCGCGCGCTGGCGGAGGCCGATGTCGTTGCGCATTTCGCCAAGCGCGGCAACAACAGCAACGCGCGCGCCATCGTCGGAGCCCATTTTCGCGCTGATTTGATAGAGTTGCCGCTGCTCTATCCGGTGACCACCGAGATCGACAAGGACCACGGCGACTACCGCTCGCAGATCACCGATTTCTACGAGCAGTCGGCCGAAAAGGTTGCCGAGCACCTCAGCGCCGGCAGGATGGTTGCGGTGCTCTCGGAAGGCGACCCGCTTTTCTACGGCTCCTACATGCATCTGCATGTCAGGCTGGCGCATCGCTTTCCGACCGAAGTCATTCCCGGCGTCACCGCCATGTCCGGCTGCTGGTCGGCGACCGGCCTACCGATCGTCCAGGGCGACGACGTGCTGACTGTGTTGCCGGGCACGATGAGCGAATTCGAGCTGACGCGCCGCCTCGCCGACACCGATGCCGCCGTAATCATGAAGGTCGGCCGCAACTTGCCCAAGATCAGGCGTGCGCTGGAGGCGACCGACAAGCTGGCACGGGCCATCTATGTCGAGCGCGGCACCATGCCGGGCGGCGTCTCGATGCGGCTTGCCGACAAAAAGGACGACCAGGCGCCTTATTTCGCCATCGTGCTGGTCGCCGGCTGGTCGGGGCGGCCAAGCGCATTGGGAGCCGAAGCATGAGCGGCCGCCTGACCGTCATCGGCCTGGGGCCTGGCAACGCCGACCAGGTGACGCCGGAAGCGAACCGGGCCGTCGCCGAGGCGAAATTCTTCTACGGCTACAAGCCTTATCTTGACCGGCTTGATCTGCGTCCCGACCAGATTCGCGTCGCTTCCGACAATCGCGAGGAGCTAGCGCGCTCCAGGGACGCGCTGCTGAAGGCTGCGGAAGGCCACAATGTCGCGGTCGTATCGGGCGGCGATCCCGGCGTCTTCGCCATGGCGGCGGCCGTCTGCGAGGCGATCGAGGCGGGGCCGGTCGAGTGGCGCGCGGTCGACATCGCCATCGTGCCTGGCATCACCGCCATGCTCGCCGTCGCCGCCCGCATCGGCGCGCCGCTCGGCCATGATTTCTGCGCCATCTCGCTGTCAGACAATCTGAAGCCGTGGGATTTGATCGAGCTGCGCCTGCTGGCCGCGGCCGGCGCCGGCTTCGTCATCGCGCTCTACAATCCGATCAGCAAGGCGCGCCCCTGGCAACTCGGCCGCGCCTTCGAATGCCTTGCCGCGATCCTGCCGGGCACCACGCCGGTGATCTTCGGTCGCGCCGCCGGCCGTCCCGACGAGCGCATCGAAGTTTTCTTGCTGGCGGAAGCCGATGCGCAAAATGCCGACATGGCCACCTGCATCATCATCGGTTCACCGGAAACCCGGATCATCAAGCGCGGTGAAAAACCAGCGCTGGTCTACACGCCGCGGTCGGCAGCGGGCCCAAGAACATGACCGACCAGAAAATGATCGACCATCGCGGCAAGAGATTCGACCGTCTCAGCCGACGTGACGTCCGGCAACGCCGGCCTGCGGATCATGACCACCTCGATGCCGAGCGCCCGCGCTGCGGCGATCTTGCCGTAGGTCGCTTCGCCGCCGCTGTTTTTGGAAACGACGACATCGATGCGGTGCTCTTGAAGCAGCGAGTGTTCGTCCGGCTCCTGGAACGGCCCGCGCGCCAAGAGATAGGTCGCGTCGGGCACAGTAAGTCTTGGTTCGACCGGATCGACGCTACGGATGAGATAGTGGTGCTGGGGTGCAGCCTCGAAGGCAGTGATCTCCTGCCGTCCGAGCGCCAGGAACACGCGGCGCTGCGCCGATCCCAGCGCCGTCACCGAGCTGGTAACACCGTCGACCAGCGTCCACTGGTCACCTTCGGCAGGCTCCCAGCCTGGGCGCTTGAGCGCAACGATCGGCACGCCGGATCGGCGCGCTGCTTCCGCCGCATTGGCGGAGATCTGCGCCGCATAGGGATGCGTGGCGTCGATCAGCAGGTCGACGTCCGTCTCGTGGAGATACAACGCCAGCCCGTCGACGCCACCAAAGCCGCCAACCCGCACCGGCACGCCTTGCGCGGCCGGGTTTTCAGTGCGGCCGGCCAGCGACAGCGTAATCGCGAGATCGGAGCGCACCGAGAGTATTCCGGCCACCTGCCGGGCTTCGGTGGTTCCGCCGAGGATCAGAATGCGGTGGGTCATCATGCCTGCTGAAGGTCCGCGCGCCGCCGTGCTCACTCCAAAATGGCTCACGATCATCGGCATCGGCGAGGACGGTGTAGCGGGTCTCGGCGACGAGGCCAAGCAGTTGATCGCGGGTGCCGAATTCGTTTTCGGCGGCAAGCGCCACCTGGCCCTCGTCGCATCGCTCGCCAAAGGTGAAGCGCGCGCCTGGCCGACGCCTTTCGATGCCGAAATGCGCGACGTGCTGGCGCTCTCCGGCAGACGCGTCTGCGTGCTGGCCTCCGGCGATCCCTTCTACCACGGTGTCGGCGTCACCCTCGCCCGCAAGGTCGCGGCGGAGGATATGCGGGTGATCCCCGCGCCCTCGGCCTTCTCGCTGGCCGCCTCACGCTTGGGCTGGGCGCTACAGGACGTCGAGACCATTTCGCTGCATGGCCGCCCGCTCGACCTGATCCGGCCGTTGCTGCATCCTTGCACCCGCATTCTGGCGCTGACCTCGGATAGCGATGCACCGGAAGCGATTGCCCGTCTCATGACCGAACTCGGCTTCGGCGCCTCGCGGTTGACGGTTCTGGAGGCGCTGGGTGGGCAGAACGAAAGGCTGCGCTCGGCGAACGCCGGCGCTTTCGACCTCGAAAAGATCAACCCACTCAACGTGCTCGCAATCGAAGTTGATTCGACCCCGCAATCACGCGTCCTGCCGCTGACATCGGGCCTTGCCGATCATTTGTTCGAGCACGACGGCCAGATCACCAAGCGCGAAGTGCGCGCCGTCACCCTGTCCGCTCTCGCGCCAAGGCGCGGCGAACTGCTGTGGGACATTGGCGCCGGCTCCGGCTCCATCGGCGTCGAATGGATGCTCGCGCATCCCTCCATGCGCGCCATCGCCGTCGAAGGCGATCCGGCCCGCGCCGCGCGCATCCGACACAACGCCGCGGCCTGCGGCGTTCCCGGTCTCGCCGTCGTTGAAGGTTCGGCACCGCAAGCTCTTGCCGGACTGGAAACGCCGGCGGCGATCTTCATCGGCGGCGGCGGCAGCGATGCCGGCGTGCTGGAAAGAGCCATCGATGCCTTACCCGCCGGCGGCCGCCTCGTCGCCAACGCGGTGACGCTGGAGATGGAGGCACTGCTGCTTTCCCGTCACGCTGCGCTCGGCGGCGAGCTCACCCGCATCGCCATATCCCGTGCTTCGCCGGTCGGTTCGATGCAGGCTTGGCGGCCGGCTATGCCGGTCACCCAATGGAGCTGGGTGAAGCCATGATGGTCGCGGGCATCGGCAGCCGCAAAGGCGTCAGCGCACGCGACGTGCTTGCTGCGGTAGAAACCGCGCTGGAGGCGCACGGGCTTGCCCTGCCCGCGCTTTCGGCGCTCGCGACCGCGTCTCTCAAGCAGGATGAAGCGGCAATCTTCGCCGCCGGACGCGAACTCCGCCTTCCGGTGATCGTTGTCGAGCAGGACGAACTCAAAGCTGCATCTACAACCAGCCACTCCAACCTATCACAGGAGCACGCCGGCACGCCGTCGGTTTCCGAAGCCTCCGCGCTTGCCGCCGCCGGCAAAGGCGCAAAACTGCTCGGACCACGCACCGTGCTCGGTGCTGTCACCTGCGCCATCGCCATCAGCGGAGATGCGGTATGACCGTCCATTTCATCGGCGCCGGCCCGGGTGCCGCCGATCTGATCACCTTGCGCGGGAGCCGTCTGCTCGGCAGTTGTCCCGTCTGCCTCTATGCCGGATCGATCGTCGCGCCGGAGCTGTTGCAGCACTGCGCGCCCGGAACGATGTTGATCGACACCGCGCCGATGTCACTCGACGAGATCGAGGCCGAATATCTGGCAGCCCACGCGGCCGGCCATGATGTCACCCGCCTCCATTCTGGCGACCTTTCCGTGTGGAGCGCCGTTGCCGAGCAGATCCGCCGGCTGGAAAAGCACGGCATCCCTTACACGCTGACGCCGGGCGTGCCGTCTTTTGCCGCCGCGGCCGCCGCGCTGCGCCGCGAGCTGACCATTCCGGAAGTCGCGCAAAGCCTGGTGCTGACCCGCATCTCCGGCCGCGCCTCGAAAATGCCGCCCGGAGAAACACTGGCCGGCTTCGGCCGCACCGGCGCCACGCTCGCCATCCACCTCGCCATCCACGCTGTCGACCGCGTCGTCGCCGAGCTGACGCCCTACTACGGCGCCGACTGCCCAGTCGCGGTCGTCTTCCGCGCCTCCTGGCCGGACGAGCGGGTGTTGACCGGCACGCTGGCGACCATTGAGGCGCAGCTAGGCGCGGATCCGATGGAACGCACGGCGATCATCTTCGTCGGCCGCTCGCTGGCGGCGGAAGATTTTAGTGAAAGTTCACTTTACGACGCCCACTACCAGCGGCGTTTTCGCGGACGAGACGGATCGTGAGCGGCAGCAATAGAAACACTACTGTCGAGCAGGCGCTCACCCGGCTGAACTTCAAGCCGCGCCAGCTGGAGCCCGGACATGTCTGGCTGGCCGGCGCCGGCCCTGGCGATCCCGGCTGCCTGACGCTGGAAGTGCTGGCCGCCCTCGGACAGTGCGACGCGCTGGTTTATGACGCGCTGGTCTCGCCCGAAGTCGTCGCCGTCGCCGAGGGCGCGGAACTGTTCTATGCCGGCAAGCGCGGTGGCAAACCATCGATGAAGCAGGACGACATCACCGCTCTGCTGGTCCGGCTGGCGCGCGAGGGCCGGCGCGTCGTCAGGCTGAAGGGCGGCGACCCCTATATTTTCGGGCGTGGCGGCGAAGAGGCGCTGGCGCTGGCCGGGGAAACCATCCCGTTCCACATCCTGCCTGGCCTGACGTCCGGCCTCAGCGCGCTGGCCGCCACCGGCATTCCCGGCACCATGCGCGGCATCAACAAGGCGCTGATCCTGGCGACCGGTCACGCCGCCGGCACCGATGACGATCTCGACTGGGCGGCCATCGCCCGTACCGGCCAGCCGGTGGTCATCTATATGGGCATGGCCAATCTGCCGCTGATCGCCGCCTCGCTGCTTGAGGGCGGGCTGGCGCCTTCGACGCCCGCCGCGGTAATTGTCGCTGCGACGACACCGCAGGAACGGATCGTCGTCGCCACGCTCGCCACCATTGCGGAAGAGGCAGCGGCCGCCGGTCTGACCTCGCCGGCGCTGATCGTCGTTGGCGGCATCGTCGCGATGCGCGCGGCATTGGCGGGTGAGTCATGACCCGCGCCATCATCATCGGCGCGCCGCGCTCGGGCTCGGGCAAGACCAGCGTCACCATCGGCATTCTGCGCGCGCTCGCCCGGCGCGGCCTGAAGGTGCGCGGCGCCAAATCCGGCCCGGACTATATCGATCCCGGCTTCCACGCCGCAGCCACCGGCCTGTCCGGCGTCAATCTCGACAGTTGGGCAATGCCGCCTGCCCTGCTCAACGCGCTGGCTGGTGAAGCGAACGAGGATGCCGAATTTATCTTTCTCGAAAGCGCCATGGGCCTGTTCGACGGGATTCCGGCTGCTCCAGGACGGTCCGGCTCGGCTGCCGACCTTGCCCGGCTCTACGGCCTGCCGGTGCTGCTGGTGCTCGACGTTTCCGGCCAGTCGACCACGGCAGCGGCCGTCGCCAAGGGTTTTGCCACCTACGATCCGGATGTGCGCATGGCGGGGGTCGTGCTCAACCGGCTCGGCAGCGAGCGCCACCGCCGGCTATGCGGCGATGCCATCGAGGCACTCGGGCTGCCTGTCGTCGGCGCTATCTTGCGCGATCCCTCGCTCAACCTGCCCGAGCGCCATCTCGGCCTCGTCCAGGCCGGCGAATATGAGAATCTGATGGCGCACCTCGACCGGCTGGCCGACATGGTCGAGCGCTCGCTCGACCTCGACGCCATCATGGCGCTGGCGGCGCCATTCACGCCCGCGCCGGGCAATTTCGGCGACGCGCTGCCGCCCCCCGGCCAGCGCATTGCACTTGCCGAGGACGCCGCCTTCAGCTTCCTCTATCCGCATGTCGCCATGCATTGGCGCAAGGCCGGCGCCGAGATTATTCCCTTCTCGCCACTCGCCGACGAAGCACCAGGCGACAATTGCGATGTCTGTTGGCTGCCCGGCGGCTATCCCGAGCTTCACGCCGGTCGCCTCGCCGCCGCGGCGAATTTCAGAGCCGGCATGGCGCGGTTCGCCGCTACGCGGCCGGTGCATGGTGAGTGCGGCGGCTTCATGGTGCTCGGCGAGGCGCTCGAGGACGCGTCGGGCGAGACGCATCGAATGCTTGGCCTGCTCGGTCATTCGACCAGCTTCGCCAAGCGCAAGATGAATCTCGGCTACCGCGAGGCGCGGCTGCGTTCCGGGTGCCCGCTCGGCAGCCACGGCACGCTGATCCGCGGCCACGAATTCCATTATGCGCAGATGATCGCGACCGGCAATGACGAGCCGCTGGCCGACCTCGCCGATGGGCAAGGCAATCCGCTCGGCGCCTCCGGCTACCGGCGCGGCCATGTCAGCGGCACCTTCTTCCATGCCATTGCGAGGGGTGGATGAAGGCCTCGCAACGGCAGATTTTCGAGGACATCGCGCTTTGCCTCGTCTTCTTCACCCGGCTGCCGCTGCCGAGAACCGACTTCCGCGTCCGTAGCCTTGCTGCCGCGATCTGGGCGGCGCCCGTGGCCGGCCTCGCCGTCGCTCTGGCCGGTGCGCTGGTCTACGCCATCGGGACAAGGCTCGGCCTGGCCGGAGGGTCTGCCGCCGCATTGACCCTTGCCGCGATCTTGCTCGCCACCGGCTGTCTGCATGAGGACGGGCTTTCGGATGTCGCCGACGGTTTTGGCGGCGGCAAGACACGCGACAGAAAGCTGGAGATCATGCGCGACAGCCGCATCGGTGCCTACGGCGCTTGTGCACTTGCTGTCTCGCTGCTGATCCGCTGGACCGTGCTCGCCGAACTCGCCGGCCCGGTCTACGTGTTCTGGGCCCTCATAGCCGCGCATGCCGCTTCGCGCGGCTTGCTCGGCGCGTTCATGCACCTGTTGCCGCCAGCGCGCGCAGACGGCCTCTCGGCCAATGCGGGGACGGTCTCGGCCGAGACCGCTGGTATCGGGGCCGTGCTCGGCGCCATCCCACTGCTGGCGCTTGGGTTCGGCGCTGCCGTTTTCGCGATCATCCTGCTCGGTCTGTTATTCGCCGCCTTCCGCGCGCTTTGCCTCAATCAGATCGGCGGCCAGACCGGCGACACCGTCGGCGCCCTTCAGCAGCTCGGCGAGATCGCAATCCTGCTCGTCGCTTCCGTTTCCCTATCCTGACTCTGTTTCGGAGATTTTGCCCCCATGCCTTTCAAATCGCTCGATGAACTGCGCGCCGCCTGCCTCGACCTGCCCAATGGCAGCGACGCCGCGGCCAATGCCGTCGCCCACCGCCAGGACACCCTGACCAAGCCGCAAGGCAGCCTCGGCCGGCTGGAGGCGATAGCCGCCTGGCTGGCGCGCTGGCAGGGCCGCGACATGCCAAAACTCGACCGCGTCAAGGTCTTCGTCTTCGCCGGCAATCACGGCGTCACCGCACAGGGCGTGTCGGCCTTCCCCTCGGAAGTCACCGTGCAGATGGTGGCGAATTTCGCCGGCGGCGGCGCCGCCATCAACCAGCTTGCCCGCATTGCCGGTGCCGAACTCGACGTCATCCCGCTCGACCTCGACCGTCCGACCGGCGATTTCACCCAAGGACCCGCAATGAATGACGAGGCCTTCCTCGCCGCTGTCTCCGCGGGCTACGACGCGGTCAGCAAGGATCTCGACCTCGTCTGCTTCGGTGAAATGGGCATCGGCAACACCACCCCGGCGGCGGCCATCTCAACCGCGCTGTTCGGCGGCGGCGCGGAAAGATGGACCGGGCGCGGCACCGGCGTCGATGATGCCGGCCTTGTGCGCAAGATCGTCGCCATCGAGGCCGGCCTCAAGCGCCACGCCGAGGCTCTCACTGATCCCCTGCAGATCGCAGCCACGCTTGGCGGGCGCGAACTCGCCGCCATCTTCGGCGCAACGCTCGCCGCTCGCCGTCTTGGTGTGCCGGTGCTGCTCGACGGCTTCGTCTGCACCGCCGCCGCCGCACCCCTGGCGAAACTGCACCCGGCAGGCCTCGCCCACACACTCGCTGCCCACGTCTCCGCCGAATCCGGCCATCGCCGCCTGCTCGAAGCGCTCGGCCTGCCGCCGCTGCTTGATCTCGGCATGCGGCTCGGCGAAGGCTCCGGCGCCTGCCTCGCCGTCAACATTGTTCGTTCAGCGCTCGAATGCCACGCCCGCATGGCAAGCTTTGCTGAGGCTGGTGTTTCGGAGACGTAAACGCTCGCAAAGTTTGGGCTGCGTCGATGAACGAACCCTCGCAACATTTCGGAAACCCCAAACAGGGGCTTCGCGATATTCTTGCTCGGATTATCGAAGATTTCGACAGCAAGAGCGGAGCTTTTGCTGGGTTGAAATACAATTCGCCGTGGATACTGGCCACGGCGGATTGGGCAGAGCGATCCGGCCATACGGTCGAAGAACTGTGCGAGATGATTTCTCAATGGCGAATTTCAATTTTTTCCGGCGAGCAGACAAATCCGAAAATCGTTCAGATTTTCGAAGATCTTCGCAGCGCTGCGGAGGAGTGGAGAACCGAGACGGACTATGTCGATCCGCCTACTCCCTATAACCCTGAAGAGGCAAAATTCCCTAATCGCAAGGAGCTGAAAGCCCATACCCTTAAGGCTTGGAGTTCTTTGGGGCTATCGACGCAATGGCATCAATACGATGCCCGAGACCTTAGTTTTAGCGGAATCTTCGAAGACAAATTTGGTCATGATATTAGATTCTCGATGACTTTCAAGCTAGCATACGGTGGCCCCGTAAGATTGTTCTTCCAATTTCCTTACTATTCGGAAGGCGATCCGAGACATCTAGACCTCTTTATGCTTTCAGGCTGGTTTGTCTGTCAGGACCTCCGTTTGCCCGAAGCACCCGACCTTAAATGGACCGTCGGTAAAAGCAGGACAAACTTCGATGCCGTCGACGGCGTCTTGGCCATAGTGCGGGCGATCCTCAGCTGTCTGCGGCCAACTATCCAATAGCGGTTGCATAAATGCGGCCACCCGACAGCGGCGAAACATCCCGCTTTCTAGGTCTTTCCACCAATTTTCTGAAAAATTTGGTGGGTGCGCACAGGATTGAACTGTGGACCCGCTGATTAAGAGAAGACGAGCGCGCCAGCAAAATCAAGAACTTAGCTTTGCGGCCTGTGAGCTTTTGCGGAAAAATCAGCGGGTTCTCTCATGTGGTCAGGCGCGGGATCTCGGCCGGTCCTCGGACAGCTTTTCCAGTCGCTCGCCGAGTTCGTCGATCGCCTTGACCAGGCGCGCCTCCATGTCGCGCAGCGCGGCGTAGCCGGCATAGTTCTTGGCCACCTCGAGCTTGAACTCGGCCAGCTCGTGCGCGCTCTTGCCGCGAATGTCCTCGATGCGGTCCTGGATGATCTTCAGGCTGCCCTGCATGGCGGCGCCGGCAAGTGCGGCGTTGTTGTGCCCGGCCTCGATCGCCTTCTCGTTGCGCGCGTTTGCCGTCTCGAGCGCCGTGACCCGCCAGCGCAGCGTCACCCAGGCGACGACGCCGGCGGCCATCATCATGGCAATGGTGATGATGCCGGTGATGTTGATGGTCCAGTCGACGGTCATTTCCAGCAGCCCTGCGCGACGCCATAGCGCCTGGTCGAAACAACCCATCGCGAAAGGGGCTGTTCCTCGGCCGCCAGGCGGACGGGATTATTGGCCTTGGGCGGCGGCGTCCAGCCCGCGCAGTTGCTCGCATTCGTCGCGCAGCCCGCCAAGCTCGATGCACAGATCAACACGGCCAAGAGCGTTCGTGTCATTGTCGATCCCCGTTCGTTTTTCGTAAGCCGCCACCGTGTCCTGCAATTGCTCAAAACGGCCGGCGGCGCGGCCGCTGGAATAGGCCCATGCGTAGAGGCTGCCGAGCAGCCCGCCGGCGAGCAGAAGCGCTCCCAGCGCCTTCCCTGCCGGCGACAGGGCCAATTTCAGCAGCGTGGAGATCATTGACCGATCTCGCTCTTCAGGTCGCGCACCGCCTGCGCCAGCTGGGCGCGGCGGGTGATGCCGTAGATCGCAAACGCCACGATGATGGCGACGATCGCCAGCTGCACCCGCCAGTCGAGATTGCCAAAGGCGGCGAAGGGCGCGCCGATCGCCGTGAGCAGCCATGTCCAGAACGTCTTCGACCTGGTCACCGGCTTGTGCAGCTCGCCCGGATCGGCGACGACCGGCTTTTCGACCACGACCGGCGCCGGCGGCTTGGGTTCGGGCTTCGGCGCCGGCGGCGTGTTGATCGCGTCCCATGCCTCGAGCGCAATCGCTGCCCACTGGTTGCGGCTGGAATAGTGCGGCGTGCCGGCGCGCTCATAAGCGCGTTCGAAGGCCTTGACCTTCGCCTCGAGCCCCTTGGCCGCGCGCACGGCGGGGATCACCGCTTTGTATTCGCCCTTCAGCTCGAAGATGTGGAAGCCGTAATTGGCGTCGTCGCCGGCCGGGTTGAGCCCGTTCTTCTTGCACCAGGCCATGTAGGCGCGCCGGCGCGGCCCGGTCCACTGATACCAGCCAAAGCCGCCCTGCGAGCCGGCGACGGTCGGCTTCTGCTCCTGGAGCAGCGTGAAGCCTGCGGACTCCTGGCCGAGATTGCCGAGATCCGCCGCGGCGTCCATCGGTGTCCATGACGGGATGTCGCGCAACAACCTGGCCATGATGACCGGCGACTTCGAACGAAACAGGTCCTGCGCCTTGCCCTTTGCCATGTGTTTCTCGCCTCCGCGTTGGATGCGGAAACGTAAGCGGCGGCGGGACGTGTTGCGTTTTAGGACGGATAGCCGGCCCTTGTTAGGCCCGGCGGGCTGCGAGAACGCCCTTGTTGCTGTTCATGCGCGTCTTAAGCGGCCACAGGAGCGGCGCCAGCGCCAAGGCCACAAGATGGCCGAACGGCATGTTCTTCGGCAGCAGATAGACCTTGATGTAGCGATAGAGCGGCCAGGAAAGCTCGTTGCGTTCCGACAGCAGCTCCACCGTGAAGCCGCTTCGGTCCATAAGCAGGGTCAGCGACTTCGACGTATAGTTCTGCAGGTGAAGCACGGAGGTTCGGCTTGGTTGCCAGGCTCGACCAATCCTATTCAGGATCGGGAGCTTTTGGAACAAATGCATCATGCGATCGATCTTCGTCACGACTGGCGTGTGGATGTAGATCACGCCACCGGGGCGAAGCGCGCGGAACGAAGCTTGGACAGTCGATAGTGGGCTAGGCACGTGTTCCATCACGTCCATCATCGTCACCACGTCAAACTCACCCGAGGGGATCGTGCTATAGTCGAAGTCGCGGAAAACCCGCGCCTCGATACCCTCAATTTCTGGCGCGTCACTTCCGGGGATCTCATGCAGGGCCAGATTAACAAAGCCCTTATCGCGCAGCGCCCTGAGAAATTCTCCGGAGCCGCCGCCGATGTCCAGAATGTGCGCGGTCAGCGGGACACGGCTTGCAAGATCATCAGCGGCAGAATCGAACTTCTTGCGGTTCTGCTTGATGATTTCGGCGTAGTAAGCCTTTTCGTCGATCGTTGCATAAGCTAAAGCTAAATCATCGTTCGTGACTGTGTTGCCAATAAAAACGCTCCCGCAATCGCCGCATCGGCGATGGCTAACTTCCGGTATTCTGCTGGCACGATTGACCGTCGTGCAGAGATTTACGGTATTCAGAGAAGAACAGACCCGACAAGCACCCATGGCCGGCATTTACAACGTTCGCCAAATAGCGGTCAAGGGGCTTAAATCGGCAGCTAAAGAAAAAAGCTGTTCTTAACTTCGGAACATTCCGACCGAAAAAGTGACGCTGGCGCCTGCTCCCGGCTCTGCTTCTAAAAGACCTTGGATGACTGCGGTCCCTCGGGTTACGAGCAAGCAGTTATACGCACCGGCCGGCGGCGTGCCAGTCTTGGCGATGGCGCATGGCTTACCGGAAGCGCGCCATGCGGTATCCGGCTCGGCGGTCAGTGCTGCTGCAAAGATTTTCGCATCGGCCGTTGCAGTATGCACGCCTGTGCCGGCGGTGGTCGTGGCAATAGCGGCGCCGCCAGGGGTCAACGAAACCTCAAACGAGTCTGTCGCCAGGCCGGCAGCCAGAACGTAGTAGCTTGTCCCGGCAACCAGGCCTGCCGGAAGCCCGCCCGTCGTGGTGAAAACCACATGGCGCCCGGCAGTGAGGCCGTGCGCTACCCATGAGATCACCGCCGGCGTGCCGTTGCTGATTGTCACCGCACTGGTGGCGCTGGCGCCGCTGGCAACCATAACCGCGCCGAGGTTCTCGCCCTTGATCCCGCTCGACCCAATGCTCTTGACCTTGCTTAGCGAGCCGCGATCGTTTTTGTAGAGGAGGGCATTTGCGGCGTCATTCCACTGCTCGGAGGCATTGGAATTCCAAAGCTTCCGGATGCCAACCTCTTCCTCAACATCAAGCTTGGCATTGTAGGGGGTGGTGTAGACCGTTGATCCGGTGGCGGAAATGCCGGCCCGGTACTCGACCTGGTTCAGTCTCACCTGCTTATCGACGGTAGCGCCAATGCGAACGTTGCCAGTAAACCGGCTGTCCTGGATCAGGGTCGAATAGTCGCCTTGGTAGTTTATCACGACGACATCTTCCAAGCCGGAGGCGTGTCCGGAACGATGATCGATGCCTTGCAGGATCGAAGCGCCGCCGGCCGTGGTGGTCGACGGCATGTTGATGAGGCGGATATCCTCAGATTTCCAGTGAGGAACCATCAGGGATGCGGTGGCGTTCGAGAGATCGATCGCCCAATCAATGGCGCGGGTGGATACCATGCCGCCGGCTATGTGAAGATCTCCACCAAGAATGCGGAAATGGTTCTTGTGAGGAGTGTAGACGCCTCCACCAAAGAAGGTAAACGGGTCGAAATAGAAGCCAATCGCCGTCAGGATTTCAGCGTTCTGCGCGTTGAGAATGACGCCGCGCGCAGTGCCGAAACTCGCCCGATGTGTGCCTGTTCCGGTATCTGCCGTCGTGATTGGGTTCGCACCGTCGCTTGTTGTGGAGAGGGCAAACTGATCGACTGAAAATCCCGAGGTGGCGATATAGTACGTGCGGCCGGCCGTGTATGCCGCGGGCAGCGCGCCGCCAACGTTGGTTAGAACGACCGGGTCGCCAATGGCCTTGCCATGCCCGATCCACGAGATAATGCCAGGGGCAGCAGCCGTGATCGGCACTTGCTTGGTGTTGACGCTGTCGATTGCGGCGCCGCCCCAGAAGCTAAGCTGTACGGCGGTGATGTGCTGAAACTGGCCGTTTCGCGAGACCGCGACATCATCCGCGCCAAGGATCAGACCGGCCCGGCGATAACCCCGGAAATTGAGGTCCCTCAAGTACGGCATCTGGATCGACTCGCCGGCCCCTGCGTCGAGATGCAGGCCGGTGTCGGCAAGATGATTGCAGTCGAAGGTGATGCCCTCGATCTTTGGGGCATGACAGATGGTCGGGACGCGAACCATCTTGCCGCCGGCCACTCCCGTCCACACAAGGCGCGTGCCCCTGAATGCCGCGGTCGAGTGTTGCGCGCCTCTGCCGATGAGACCGGATTGTGCCTGCGCAAACGTCAAGGTGGAGCTGAAGTTGTAATAGCCGCCGGTTCGATCCGGGGAGTAGTCGGAGAGATCGACTGGATAGCCTATGGCAATCGCCGCGACAAGCGCAGCCGTGCTGTCGTTGGCCTGCTTCCCGGCGCCGGTATCCCAATCGCGCGGCGATGGAAACTTGTCTGAAAGGATGCCTTGGACCGACCTAACAACTGAGCCGGCGCCATGCCAGTTTAGCAGGACGGCGCCGCCGCTGGCGAATTGGGCGGCATTGGCTTCGGAGACGGCGGCGGCGGCGGCGCTTCCGGCGGATGCGTCGGCACTGCCGGCGGCGCCAGCGGCGCTGGCGGCGGCATCGGCTGCCCGGGCGGCCGCAATGACGGCTTGCGCCAGTGCCTGCGCCGTCGAGCCAAGGATTGAGGTGACATTCTCGCCGGAGCTGACCAGATTGCCGGCGTCGTCGGTTTGCATGAGCTCGCCGGCGGCCCCGGCTGTGATCTGGCCTCCGGCGGAGCCGTAGGGAGATTTCCAGCCGCGGGCGATATCGCGCCTGTGCTCTTGGGCAATGATGGTCAGCGCGTCGAGATCCGCGTTCATCTTGGCAGAGGCGAATTTCTGACTGCCGATAAAATCAGACAGCCGCTGTTCGGGCAGCGCACCGACCAGCTGGTAGACGTCGCCAGCCAGACTGGCGACCGCCAGTGTCAGCGTGCCGCCAGTGTCGTCACCGATGCCGCCCGGGAAAGAAAAATCGACGCCGAGCACCAGGTCGGCCGAAGCGCCGGCGCGGACCAGCGTGACGGCCAGGCCGGCCTCGAGCGTCAGCTCGAAATCATAGGCCAGCACCGTAGTGCCGGCGCCGGGCGAAAGCGATACAAAGCGAGGGGTGGGTGTCAGCGCTGTCATGGGCGCGAAGCCTAAGCGCGACCGGCACGTGTTGCGTTTTAGGGGAAAGAGCGCCGCCGACGCGAAGGCCGGGCGCCGGCGGCTAGATGCACATGGCCGGTGACAGGCGGCGATGCACCGTCTGAAGCTAGTCGTGGCAGACGGGCGTTGCGGTTTAACCAGGGGAGAGTTTGCCCGGTGCCCAAAAATAGTCCTGGCCGTAATTGCGTTGCCAGTATTGCTGCTGGCGCTTGAACGCCTTGTTGGCTTCCGGGTCGGCGAGGAACTGCAGCTGGTCGAGAACGGTGCGCTCGAAGGCGAGCTTCAGATACCAGATATTGCCGCCGGGGATGTTGCCGCGGGCGAACTTGACAAGCTCGCGGCCGAAATGCGTCTTCTCGCCGCTGGCCAGTTGGATGACATTGCCCGCGGTCAGGTTCCAGAAATCATTAGCGCGGTCGATCAGCGGCCCGCCGAGCGTCGTCGACAGGCCGCCGCCAAAGCGGTTGACGTTGGCAAACAGGAAATCGCCGTAGATGCCGAGGCCGCCACCCTGCAGCAGCGAAGCGCCCCAGAACTCCAGGCTGCGCGGATCTCGCGGTTCGCGGCCGGCCGCCATCTGCTTGAGCTGCAGGCCGACCGCGCCGAACAGCGTCGTCGACAACAGCAGGGATCCGGCATAGGCGGCGCCCGACGCGTATTCGCCGCCGGCGATCATGCCGTGCCAGCGCATGCCGTGCAGCAGCACAAACACCGCGCCGAACGACTTGAACTGAAAGACTGAGCGCGCCAGCTCGCCGGCGAGCGTGCCGGGCTGGTTTTCCGAAAGCGCCACGGTGCGGCTGCGGTGGCTGCCGTTCGGCACCGCATATTCGGTTTCGGCCTGGATCATCTCGAGATAGCGCTCGGCCAGCCGCGGATCGATGCGCTCGGCGATCTCGGCCGGGCGCAGCATATGGCCGTCGAAGATCTCGGCCTGGCGCATCAGATCCCACTGCCGGTCGGTAAAACCCCATCGGCGGAAGGTGCGCTGCAGCCCGTCGGGCATGTCGGCAAGTGCTGCGCCGACATGGTTGGCCGCCTCGACCTGGAACGCCAGGCCGAAGGCGTGCTTGGCGGCCTGCGTCCAGGGCGTCAGCCCGGACAGCGTCAGTACGCGATCGGCGAGGTAGCTCGCCCATTCCGGCCCGCCGAGCGTGCCGACATAGCGTGCCTGGGCGTGGAAGACATGGACGGCGGCGTCGAGGATCAGGCCGGCCTGCACCGCCTGGCGCTCGGTATAGGTCGAAAAGCCCTTGACGATGTCGGTCACGGCATTGCTCGCCGGCAGGCCGGCAAAGCGCCGGGCGATGATCGAAGTGCCGACGTCGGACACCGACGACAATGCCGCCGAGCCGAGCACGCTCGAGGTGATCAGCGAGCGGGCGGCGGCAAAGGCGTTCGCCCATTTCGAGCTGACCGGCGTCTCGAGCGCGCCGCGGATCGATCCCCATACAGCGTCGATGCGTTTTTGCGCGCCGCGCGCCTTGTCCAGGGCATTGGTCGCCCTGGCGCCGCCGAGCCGGCCGGGCTTCCCGGCGGCGATGTTCTCGGCCTCCTTCATGATCGCCTGTTTCATCCACTCGATCGAGCCGGACGGGTTCGGGCCAAGGATCTCCATGGCGGCGATGTCGCGGGTCATCATGTTGATGTGGCCCATCATCGCCGAAAAAATGTCGCCGCCGCCGCCGAAATCCTTCTGGTATTGCAGCCAGCTCTCCGGATCCTTGAATACCAGGAAGCGGTGCTCGGCGCGCTGGTTGGCGAGAGCGCCGCGGCCGGCGGCCTGGCGCAGCGGCTCGCGCTTTTCCCAGCCCTCGGTCGCGACATTGTGCCAGACCTCGTCGAGGATGCCGTCGAGCTCGGCCTCCGCGACCATCTTGCCTGTCAGCGGATGGCGCATGCGCTTGACGTCGAGCAGCGGCGTGATCGCCTCTTTCCAGACTTTCAGCGTTGCCTTGCGCAGGGCGCGCGGATCGTGCCACTGCGGCAGGCCCCAATTGTCGAGCTCGCCGATGGCGCCGCCGGCGGCGTTGAAACGCTGGCGCAGCCATTCGTGGGTTTCCTTCCACGCCTTCGCCAGGCCGGCGGCCGCCGCGTCGCCGGTGTCGACGCCGAAGGCCTCGCGCAGCACGTTGGTCAGATCGGCGGCGTTCTTGCGGATCTTGTCGCCGGCCAGCCTCGAGCGGCGGAAATGGTGCAGCATCGCCTCCATCTTGGCATGCGCCATGCCGAGAATGGCCTTGTGGCGGCCGGCGACGCTGGAAAACTTGGCGCTGCCGAAATGCTCGAGCTTGTCGATCGCCGCCGCGGCAATGTCGGCCTTGCCGGCCGGCGTGCGGTGGCTGCGAATATCGGCGTCGAGCTGCTGGACGTTCTTCAGTGCCAGCTTCGCCTTGCGGCGCTTGTGCGCCGTCTCGGCCGACAGGCTTTCGTAGAGATCCTTCTTGGCCTGCGCGGCGGCAAGAGACGGATCGGTATTGGCGTGGCTGGCGCGAAAACGGTCGAAGTCGCGCTTCAGCCGCTCGGCATCCCGTTTCTTCAGCTCGCCGCCATCGACGGCGGTGGCCAGGCAATCCTCGAAGCTCATGCGCGGCAAGCCTTCACAATGGTGGCGAGGTCCTCGCCGGCCTTGATGTCATCCATGTACTCGGCCAGCGAGACGACGCGGCCGTCATCGCTGGGAATGCCGAGCTCGGCAAACTGCTTGATCTCGGCCGGGCTGATCTCGAGCTCGGGATCGACCTTGCCGGGATCGGGAAAGAAACCGGGCTGCGGCTCCGATCCCCGGCCAGCACTGGCTGCCTCGAGCTCGGCATCCGACCAGCCGGGCGGGATATCGCCACGTTCAATCTGCCGAAGCTGTTTGGCCTCGGCAGCCGTCGTTTCGAAATTGAACGTGAAACCCTGTTTGATGCCCTGGTCTGGATAGTCGGGATTGACCAGCCGTGGGTCATCGGCCGGCAAATCAAGGTAGTGCAGAGGTTGGTCCGAGCGATAGCCGGAAGCATAGGTTCGGTTGGTGCTCACCCATCGGCCAGTTTCGCCATGGCTGATCGCCTGCCCGCTGTGATAAACGCGAACCATCCCTTTCGGGACCGGCCGCTCCTGCAAAGGATGTGTGCGGCCAATGTCCTCGGCATGGGTCAGAACGCGCTCGAGCGCGTCGAACGGCTCCATGCCCTCGTCGATCGCCAGCTTGGCGGCCTGGCGGATGATGGCGTCGTCGACGCCAGGTCCGGCATGGGCGGCGATCTCGGCGACGGTGCGCTCGAGGCCGGCGCGCTGCGCCTCGAAGTTGGCGGCAGCCGGCGTGCCGGCATGCTCACGCGAAAACACCGGCTGGCCGCGCAGCTCGCCATCGATGGCGTCGAGAAGATCGGCCACCGTCGTCGTTTGCGTCTCGCCGGCGCGGCCGATATAGCCGGCTTCCTCGGCCGCCTCTCGGGCGCTGTCCAGCGAAACGCGCCTGTCGGGCTTGCCGCGCGCCTTGCGATCCTTCGACAGCGCCTCGGCGCCGATCGCCTTCAGCTCGCCGGAATGGTCGAGCACGCCGCCACGCGCCTGCAGGAACTCGACCAGCGATTGCGGTCGCGAAGCGTCGGCCGGCGCTGCGCCGGCGATATCGTTGACGACGCGCGCCACCTGCGCCTGGTCGACCTTGAACGCCGCCGGTTCGCCGCTGTCGATCGCCTTGTACGCGGCGCTGACATTGAGATCGTGGATTTCCGGATCCGCCGAGCGCGGCCGACTGGCGTCGAGATGGTCCAGCTGCTCGGCCTGGTCGAGCGCGCCGCGCGCCTCGGCCGGCAGCGCCTCGCGGATTTCCGGCAGCGTCTCGCGCGCCGCCGCGACGTCGCCCTGCATCGCCCGGCGCACCGGCTCGGCGATCCGCGCGTCGTCGGCAGCAATCGCGCCCGCTGTTTCGAGCGCCCGGCCAGACAGTTTGCCGGCGAGCCCCGACGCTGCGCCGGCGACGGCGCCAAAGGCGCCGCCGAACGCCGCCGCGAAACCGGCGTTCTTCAGCGCCGCCTCGATGCCGTTGTCGAGCCCAGCCTGCTTGCGCCAGGCCTGCACCATCGGCTGCATGGCGAGCTCCGACGCGCCGTTGATCAGCGCCTCGGTGGCGGCGGTCTTGATGATCTGGCCAGTGATGGTGCGCGCCGCCCCGCCGCCGCCACCGACCAGCATCGACAGCACATTGATCGGATCGCGCATGGAACCGGAAAGGCCGCCGCCGAGCGCGCCGACCCATTTGACAGCACCGCCGCGCGACGCCATCAGCGTGGCCAGGCGCTGGTCGCTTTCCCGCGCAATGCGGATCGCGTCGCCCTCGATCGACCGGTTGAGCCTGGCGGCAACATTCTGGTCGGGGATCCGCGCGGCCGCCTCCGCGACCTTGGCCTGCCAATTGGAAAGGGCAACGTCGCCGCGTTCCTCGCTGCGCCAGCCGGCCGTGCCGGTGCGCTGCCGGCCGAACGGCAAGTCCAGCTTGACGCCGGTGTCGCGGAACACCTCGTCGTTGCGCTCCGAAATCGCCCGGTCGAGCGCCCACTGGCTGGCCAGCGTGTTGTCGACATAAAGCATGTTCTCACGCGCCGCGGCGTAGATCTCGCCAAGCGTGCCGGTGCCGCCGGCAAAGGTATCGCCGATCGACGATCGCGGCTTTTCGAAAACGAAGCTCATCGCCAGTTCGACCGGCCGGGCGTCCAGGCCCCGCCCATGCGCGTTGCCTGCGTGCGTTTCAGCATGCCGAGATCCAGCTCGAAATAGCCGCCGGTTGCCGATGGCACATAACGCGGGTCACCGCCGGCGACGTCGCCGAGCGCAATGCGGTAGCGGCCCTGGCCGGTCATCACGAGCTGGCCCTGGCGCAGATCCTGCGGCCGGATCGGTACGCCGTTGGCGCTGCCGATCGAGTGCTGGAACATCAGATCGTCGTTCGACAGGTTCGCCATCATCGCCTGCAGGCTGTCGGCCGCCAGGTCGGGCGGCGCTACCGTCTCCAGGCCGTTGACGGTAGTGATGCCGCCATATTTTACGCCATCGCGGGTAGTGGCGCCGAGCACCTCGTCGAGCGCTTGCGTGTACAGCGTGCGCGCCGGGCTACCTTCGGTGTCGAACTGGTCCATGTCCACACCCCTCGCCAGGGCGCGGGCTTCGAACAGCGTCGCCGCCGTTTCCATGGCGCCGTTAAGCGTGCCGGGCAGCACGATCAGCGCGGCACCGAGCTCGGCCGACGCCGCCGTCTGCAGCTTGGCGGCAGTCGGCAGCGGGCTTTTGTAGCCGGGCTGGTTGCGGCGGTCCAAAACCTCGGCCACCTCGACGGCAACGCGCTGGCTGCCCGTCGCGTTAGTGAGGCCGGCGACATGGGCAAGCAGCGGCGCATCCTTGGATATCTCGGCCAGCGCCTGCGGCGTCGCCGATCCAAGCCCGGCCGACAGCGAGGAAACGATCGACGGCAGCGCCAGCGGCGTCTGCTTCAGCATCTTCTTCAGCCCGTCTGTCTCGGCCGCGGTAAAATATTTCGGCTCGATGCCGTAGTGCTTGGCGATCGCGCCGGCGTCGGCGACGCGCTCGGTCAGCGTAGCGGCAAGCTTTGCGCCGTCGCTGAAGTCGAGCGGTTCGACCGTGGCGACGCCTGCGCGGTTGGCCCACGCCAGCGGATCGTCGGCCAGGCCCTTCTTCATCTCATCGCGCAGGCCCTCCATGACGTCCAGCGTCGTCAGCGCCGCCTCGCTGGCGCCGTCCTTCTGGATCTTGCCCTGCAGTGCCGCGATCTGCGCGTCGATTATCTCTGGCCTCGAGGCGACATGCGCCTTTTGCCAGTCGGCCAGGCCGTCCATGAAATCGAGATTGGCGGTCAGCTGCGCGTCGCCGGTCTTGGCGACCTCGTTTTTAAGGAACTGGCGATCGCCGTCCGAAACGGGATAACCCTTTTTGAGGTAGTCGAGCCGGCTCTTGACGGCCGTCTCGAGTGCCGTCGTGCGCTTGTTGGCCGCCACCTGGTCGGCCTGGACGCCGCGGACCAGCTCGCCGTTGATGCTGTCATAGGTCTTGGCGTCGAGTTGGGCCGACATGCCGTCGCCCGACTGCCAGTCCTGCTGGAATTTCTGGGCGTAGGCGGCGCGGGCTTCCGGCGTTTTCTGCGCCTCGAAGCCGCCGAGCACGCGCGCCGACATGACGCCGGAAACCGCGTCGGATCTCAGTCGCGATTTCTGCAGCGGCGTCAACGGCGAGGCGTCGATCGACGACGTCAGCGAGCCGAGCTCGCCGGCGATCGCCGCGTCGGCCGCCGGGTCGATCCCCGCCCTGGCGGCCAGCCGATAGGCCGAATTGGTGCGCGCGGCGATGTTTTCCTCGAAGGCGGCAAGGTTGGCGCTTTCGAGGTTTGAATTGAACTTGTTGACCGCCTCGCGCTGGAGCGCGAATTTCTGCCTGGAAAAGCTCTGGTCGATGAGGGCGGCCGCTTCCGGCTGAAGGTCCTTGACATAGCCGGCGCGCAGCGCGTCGAGCGCCTGCGACAGGCCGCCGGGATCGCCGTCATGCTGCAGGGAAATGGCATCCATCTGCTCGCGCATGGCCGTATCGAGGCGGTTCAGATGGATGTCGAGTGCGGCGTTGTTGTAGGCGTCGCCGCGAATGGTGCCGGCCGCCATCTGCGGTACGGCGCCGGCGGCGCCGGTCAAGGTGACGGTGATGCCGGAGGCCGGCTTAGCCGCGCCAGCGCCACCGTAGAACTGCGCCTGGCTGTCGTGCAGCTGCTTGGCGTAGGCCGTCGCATCGGCGGGATTGTCGAATTTGCCGAGATGATTGCCGGTCTTGCGGTAAAGCTCGATCGCCGCCTTGTTGTCCAGGATCTTGCCGTCCGGCGAAACGGTCGGGATCAGGATTTCCTTGCCGTCTTCCTCGAATGAAATCGAGCGCACCGTGCTGATGCTGCCGTCGTCGTTCTTGACCACTGGACGCTTGGCCAGGTCGATGTTGCCGGCTTCGATCAGGCCTTTTGCCTTCCCCGCCGGCGCCGCGGTCGAGGCTGTCGCGACCGGGTCGGCGGCCGCCGCACCGGAAAGCCCAAGTTTCTGAAAGGCCAACGCATTGGCCAGCCTGGTGCCTTCCCCGCCTTTGTTCGAAGGCGAGCCGTAGGCGATGTAGGTCTTCAGAGCGCGGTTGGCGTCGGTGATGCTGCCCGCCGCCATGAATTCCGGGCCGCCGCGATGGTGCTGCAGCTCCTGGACGTAGAAATCCATCTGGACGTCGGCGTCGGTCGCCGGGCGTCCCTTGTTTCGCGCGAATGCCTCGAGCGCGGTGCGGCGCTCCAGCCGCCACTGCGTCAGGCCGATCGCGCCTTCGCCCGGGTTGATCGCGGCGGCGTTGAACTCGCTTTCCTGTTTCCAGTTGCCGAGCGTCGCATAGGCTTGCGCATCGTTGAGGCCGCGTGCTTTCAACCCCTTGAACAGGTACTGCGCCGACACGCGGCTTTTCGACACGTCCGGCATCGCGCCTGGCGGCGGCATGGGCGTCGTCGCCGGCGACGTGCCGTCGAAGGCAAAATCGACGCCAGGCATGGTCACTTGCATCGCAGCCGCTGCACCGGCGGCGGCGCCCTCGCGCTTCGCCGCCTTGTCGGCGGCCTGGCCGAGCTGGCCGGCGAGCTGGCCGGAAATCGCCGAGACCCTGGCCAGCATGTCGGCAGCGCCGGTGTCGGTTGAAACCTCGAGGTTGCCCCGGCGCGGCGCCTGCGCGTTAAAGCGTGCGATCTCCGCCATCAACCGCGCTCCGCCACGTCCATGCCGAATTTGGCGATGCCCGCGCCGGCCTCGAACAGGCTGCCGATGCCGGCGGCCCTGCCGCGCATCGCCGCCATGCGCGCCGCCCGCTGCCGCGCCAGCGAGCGCGACAGCATCTCGTTGGCGTTGATCGACAGTTCGGTTTCGGCGTCCTTTGTGGCCTGGCGCTTGGCGACGCCGACCGAGACCGATCCGAGATCGACGCCGCCGCCGGCGAAAGCGACGGCCTGGTTGCCAAGCGTCTTGGCGAGTTCCGCCTTAAGCGCAGCGCTGGTTTCGCGGCCCTGGATGAATTCATCCTTGGCGGCAAATTTCTGCTGCAGCGCCTCGCTCTCGCCCTGCGCCTGGGCCGCAGCGCCGCTGCCGATCGCCGTCAGGGCCGAAAAGACCGTGCCGGCGCCCTGCATCAGGGTCAGCGCCGTCGAACCGACAGTCGCGGCGCCGGCGGCTGCGGTCGCGCCGGTGCCGCCGATGCCCAATGCCGTCATCAGGGGGCCGATGACCATCATATGCGTGCCCTCATCATCATGCCACGACGCTCTTGGTCACCGACCGCACCGTCATGAAACCCGGATAGGTCTGGGTCAGCGTCAGCCTGCCGTGATCGGTGAAGCCGTGCATGCCCTCGGCCTCGGCCTTGCCGGTGAACGGCCGCGACAGCGGTCCCTCGTCGAAAAACGTGTCGTCGTTGCTGCGCAGTGGCACGTCAATCACCGGCCCGTCATTGGCGCTGATCGCCAGCGACGTCGTCTCGATCACCGACATTTCGGCGCGGTTGACGCGCTTCAGCCTGGCCATGCGGATCTTCGTCTCTTCGGTCAGCGACACGTCCGGGTCGGTGGCGAGCGGCGCGATCCAGGTGCCGACGCGCACCGCCGTCGCCACCTCCGGCAGGGTGATCGATCCGCCGGCGACCACGAACGGACCAAAAACGCTGTCATTGGCGACGGCGTAGACGCTGCGGGTGTTAAAGCGCGACAGCCCGGAGACCACGGCCGAAGCGGCCTGGACGATCTCGATCGCCTCGTCGAGCAGCTGGTCGGGTTCCATCTTCTCGAAGCGCAGCTCGGTGGCGCCGTCCACCTGGCGCTCGACCAGGAACCAGACGGTATTATCGTGATCGGTGCAGCCCGAGCGGAACAGCCCGTCCGTCGTCCAGGGCGCATAGCCAGACACTTCCTGGGTGCGCATCAGGGTCAGTGCCGTCATCGAACCGTCGGCGTTGACCAGCATCATCAGGTCGGTGTCGACCGAGCCGAGCGCGCGCCGGCGGAACAATTCGGTCGGGTCCTTGATCAGGAAGGCCGAGAGCACGCTGGCATTGTCGGCGACGAAATTCTGCTCGAGCTCGGTATAGCTGGCCATGCGCAGCGTCGTGCCTCCCTCCTGGACGTGGAAGATGGCGCTGTCCGAGCTCACCGGTGACGTCGTCGCCTTGATGCCTGGCGCATCGCTCGAACCGAACTGCGGTGCCTCGTCGGCTGACAGGATGGCGTTCTTCAGGAACGAAAGCTGCTGGTCGCCGTAGAACATCAAGGTGCGGCCGACGAAGATGTCGCGGATCGAATTGTTTTCCGAGCTGTCGATCTCGTAGGAAAACGCCCTGGTGGCGACGTCGATCTCGGTGTTGAGATCGAAGGGCGCGCCGGTTACCGAGGCCAGAACGTCATTCGGCCGGCCCTTCAGTCCGCCCATGATCAGGCGCTGCTGCGCGTAACGGCCGACCGCCGGCCAGCCGCGGACGCTCGACATGATATCCTCGCCGGCGGTCTTGCCCTGGGTCGTGGTGCGAACGCGCACGAAGCCGGTATTTTGGGACAGCGGATTGCCGACCATCGGCAGCCAGTCGCGTTCCTTGTTGTCGTCGCCGGTAAAGGTGACTGAAAAGGTTCTGTCGCTGCCGTCGACGGGGCTTACCGTCAACCCTGTGCCGACATTGGGCAGCGCCTCGAGCGCCGCCTTGATGGCGTCGGCGGTGACGCTGCCCAAGGCATCCCTGAGGATCGACGTCGTCGACTGGCCCTCGCAGATCAACTCGAACTGGTCGGCGGTGTCGATATCGTAAAGCCTGATCTCCTGGACCTCGTTGACGCCGTTGGTATAGACGCCGCCATAATCAACGCGCGGCATGTTCTCCCAAACGATCGCGTTGCAGGCCCATTCGGTCGAGCTGCCCAGCCTGAATATCTGCTGCGGCTGCAAAGTCTGCTCGAAAGCCAGGATGCTGTCATATTTCGGCTCGAACTTGACCTGGCGCAGCAGCGCCTCGGTGATCGGGCAAAGGGCCGACGCCCGCCAGATGCCCGCCTCGTAGAAATCAATATTGCCCTCGGTGACGATATATTGGTGCGCCATGCCCTGTTCGGGCGCGTAGCGGCGAACGATGCCGTCCGACCTGGTGGCGCTCTCGATATAAAGCGCAATGCCAGAAAAGGTGACGGTGCCGGCGGCCGTGGTGGCATCGGCGCAGACGCGAAACTTGGTTGCCGAGATGCCGGCATGGCCGGGCGCGCCGCTGGCGAAGCGGCGGGAATGGCTGGACAGCGTGATCTTCTGCGCCGGCGCAAAGGCCAGCCAGTCTGCGCCGTCCCAATATTCGGCGATCAATGCATCGTCGGCCGCGGTGGTGGCGATCGACAGGCCCTTGATGTCGATCATGTGGACTATGGTGGGCGCAGCGAAATCGCATTGGAACAGCACGAAGCGCGTCGTCGCCGCGGCTCCCGTGGTGATGGCGGTGCCGGCGAGCAGGTCGGCTTCGGTGCCGCCGTTCGGCAGCGACAGGATCGTCGTGTCGATGGCGATCGCCGTCAGCTTGCGCCGCGCCCGGCCGAAATCGGTGGTGCCGCCGCGCAGCGTGAAGCCGCCCTGCGGCAACAGGATGATGTTGCGGCCGTCCGACAGTGAGCCCGGAATGAACTTGGTATCGCGCCGCTCGATGACATGCGGGTCGAGCACGCCGTAGGTGAACGCGGCCTGGACGGTTGTGATCCTCGGCATGTCACCAACCGCAGCGGGCGTCTTCGGCGTCGTAGCCGGAGCGCATGTCGGTCAGCGGATTGCGGCCGCCGGCGGGCTGTTGCGAGGGCATCGCCTGCGCGTCGAGGTCGGCGGCTATCTTGAACTGGCCGCCTTCGCCCTGGTATTCCGGCGGGCCGTAGGCGTCGCGGCGCAGATTGTTGCGCAGGCCGGGATCCTCGCGGATCTCGAGCGCATATTCGGCGCCGAGGCAAAGCGTCATCAGCTCACGGAAATAGCCGGGCCACTGCGCCGGCGGCGGCGAGATCTGGAACTCGGCGAAAAGCACGGTGCTGCTGGTGAACACCTTGTTTTCCGAGATCTGGAAGCGCAGCAGGGGCTTGGTCGAGGTGGCGCTGTCATAGTAGGCGCGCGGCAGCGCCAGGCGCCCGGGCGGCAGCAGGTATTGCGCGGTCCAGCCGAGCGGCGGGGTCTCGGTTAGTTTCGACAGCGCCTCGAACCGCTTGGTGAAATGCCAGGGATATTTCGACAGGAGGTCCTCGAGCACCGCGTCGTAGGTCGACAGTACTTCGACGCCGGCCGGGCCGGGCTCGGCTTCCGACTGGATGGCGTTGCAGCCGATGCGGGCAAGCGCCCGGTTGATGATGGTGACGCGGTCCATGCGGATCCTGATGACGCGGGAGAAGCCGGGCCGCCGTGCGACGGCCCGGTTATTGAAGCGATCAGCCTTCGAGGTTGCGGATCTGGACGATCAGCCAGCCAGAGCCTTCGACGAAGGCAGTGACCGCCGACGCCTCGACCGAGAAGGACGACAGCGCGGTGCCGACATTGGCGGCGGTGATCGCGGTGCCGGCGACGGCTGCACCGGCTGGCGTGCAGTTGGCGCTGGTCAGCGCGATGACGCCGCCGGTCAGATCGACGGTGCCGATCTCCATGTTGAGGGACGCCAGCTTGGCGGCGGTGGTGGCCGGCTTGGAGACGCGGAAATCGAACTTCTCGATCTTGAAGGCGTAGCCAGGCACATAGTTGGTCAGCACGTCGCCGGCGGCGGCGATGTCAGCCAGGTTGACGAAGAAGGCCAGCGTCTGCAGGCCGGCGCCGGCCGTCACGTTTTCGCGCGTGATGGTGACGACGGTGCCGGTGTTGGCCGAGACGATGTACTCGCGGAAGGCCGGCGTGCCGTCGAGGTCGAGCCGGGCGATGATCTTCTCGCCGATCTTCATCAGAGCCGCCAGGGCGTTGAAATAGCCGGCGGTTTCCACGGTTGCGGCGTCGTCGTCGGTCGCCAGTTCCCAGTCCTGCAGCTGCTTGATGGTGGCGCCGCTGCCGTAGCTGATGCCGGCTCCGGTGCGGCGGATGCGGCCGTTTCCGATAACTCTCATTGGTGGTGCTCCCTTTGTGGGGGTCGGCCCCGATCTGCGCGGGCGCGACGGTTGAAGGAAAACGCGCCCGGGGTTAGCCGGGCGCGGCCGTTATCAGGGGGTCGGCAGCGAGATCGCCGACGCGTCGTACTTGGCCAGTACCGGCACGGCGCCGGCCGGGAGGAGAAGCTTGGAGCCGATGCGCATGCGCATGTTGTGGGTCCAGCAATCCTTGCGGTTGTCCCAGTCGACCGAACCGGTCAGCTCGCGGACGTAGCCGAAGCCGATGCTGTCGCGGTGCCACATCAGGCAGGTCGCCTGGAGAGCGCTATCGCCGGTGCGCAGGATGCTGTCGGAGAGCGCGAAAAGGTGGATGCCGTGCACCGTCTTGGCCAGCGCGCCCTTGGTCATCGGCAGGTCCGGCCCCTGATAGTCGGCATTGGCGATGCGCTTGTCGCCGATCAGCTGCGACCAGGACACGCTGTCGACGGCAAAGAAGATGTTGCCGTCGGCGACTTCGACATCCGCCGCCATCAGGGCCTGCTTGGCCTTGATCATGGTGTTGAAGTCCATGAGGTTGGCGTAGGCGCCGACCGCCGTGGTGGTGGTCAGCTTCAGGGCGCGGATGATGGTCTTGTCATGGACGCGGCCGAGCGCCATTGCCGAGCGCTTG
The DNA here is from genome assembly GCF_040317735.1 of Mesorhizobium sp. M1399. NCBI lineage: Bacteria > Pseudomonadati > Pseudomonadota > Alphaproteobacteria > Hyphomicrobiales > Phyllobacteriaceae > Mesorhizobium > Mesorhizobium sp. M1399. The sequence continues at coordinate 105,134 of NZ_JAMYKZ010000008.1, read as the reverse complement.
GCCACCGCCTGCTGGCGGTTGACCGTCATCTGGTCGAGATCGTCTTCGTAGACTTCCTCGAAGGCGCGGCTTTTCTTGGTGTCGACGCCGACCGTGGTGTCGTTCGGGTTCGCCGGCGTGGCTTCGTCGCCGCGCTGGACGTCTTCCTCGGCCTCGACAGTGCCGAAGATCGGGAACCACATTTTCTCGCCGGTGATCTTTTCCGGTGGCGTGGTGGTGTTGCGGAGCGCGAAGCCGCCGGCCTGGTACTGATGCAGGGCGGTCGACTTCCACTGCTGGACGTAGTGGTTGGGTGCCGTCTGGGACATGGGTTTTTCCCCGTTGAGTTGCGAAAAAGGGTTTCTCGCGGGGCCGAGTGCCAGTTGGGTCTGCGGGCCTATTCCTGAAGATCAGGCCGGGTGCCGCTGCCTACGCCGGGTCCATCCACCGTTGGACGGCCAAGCTAAGCGCGGATTGAGCGTGTTGCGTTTTAGGGTCCGAAAAGCCGAAAGCCCGCCGCATCGCTGCGACGGGCTTTCCCTGTGGCCGTGAAGGCCAATTCAGTCGGGGTACATCTGTTTGAACAGCCGCCTGGTCTCGGCGGCGAAGTCCTCGTTGTACTTGTCGTGCCTGGTGCTGTCGTTGCGCGGATCCGCGACGCGGGCGTCGAGGGCTTCCTTGGTGACGGATTGCTGGCCGCCACCGCCGCCGCCTGGGTTGAACGACGAATTCATGCCGGATTTCATGAACTGCTCGACCAGGCGCACGCCGTCGAGCGACGTCGTCAGCAGGCGCAGCTCGCCCTTCATCTTGTCGTCAATGACCTTGCTGTCGAGCTGCTTGATCCAGTTCTCGGCCGTGGTCAGCCGCTCGCCGCCCCTGGTCTGCTTTTCCTCCGGCGTGCCCTTGAACTCGGCCGGCGCCAACGAGGTCAGCAGGCCGGCGCTGTCGAACGGCTTTTCGATCCAGCCCTTGTCAACGGCCAGGTCAAAGAACTTCGGGATGGCGGCCATCTGGTCCTGGCCAAAGCCGGCCTGCTCGGCGATTTCGGCGAAAGCCTTGACCGCCGGGTCGTCGGCAGGGATCGAGCCCTTGACCTTGTCGGACCACTCGAACTTGTAGTCGCCGGCCTTGACGGGCGTCGGCTTGCCCTTGGCGATCTCGTCGCGGGCTCCCTTGTAGGCGCCCATCAGTTTGTCGATCGTGCCCTTGTCGTCCTGGCCGAGAAGATGATCGGCGATGCCTTCCGGCTTGTAGAGGCTGAGCTGCGCGCCATCGGCGCCGCCGATCTTGATATCGCCCGCACCGCCCGCGCCGCCCTTGTCCGCTCCGCCGCCGCCTGCGCCGCCCTTGTCTCCACCGTCGCCGGCGCCGCCGGCGCCGTCACCATCCGGCGCGCGAAGCGGTCGGTATCTGTCGAGAATATTTCTCATGTCACTGTCCTCGTTTCGGCCTCTCGGTTGTTCGCCGTGGCGATGGCCTGATAGATCGCCCTGACGAATTTCACTTGCGCGTCATGCGCAATCACCAGCGCGGTGATCGCCTCGATCGGCAGCATCGCCTCGCTCGGATAGGCGGCGGCGTCGATCGTCATTTCGGTCATGATCCGCAGGCACTCGCGGCCGGCCGGCGTCGAGAACGTGTCGCGGAAGAGATTGGCTTCCCGCTTCATCGCCCGCTGCTGCTCGGCGCGCTGTTTGTGCAGGCCCTTGCCGGCGTCGTTGATGGCGCCCCAACCGGCGTCGGTATCGCCGCCGATCATCTTGGCGATCTCGGCCATCATGCCGTCGATCGACGGCGCCGGGTCGAGCTCGTCGATGGCGCGCGTCTCGGCGTCCGGCTCGATGGCGTGCGGATTGTTCGTTGCTGTCACGTTCGGCCTCTCTTTTTCGGCGTCCTGTCTACGCCGCCTGCTGCAATGCTCCCGCTGGTGGCGCCTGGCCGGCGGCTTCCGGCGGCTTGCCCGCCATCTGCGCCTTGGCGATGACGCCGGCGACAACCTGCATGATCTGCTTTTTCTCATTGTCGCCGCGGATGTACTTTTCCGACACGCCGAGCTTGCGGCCGATATCGGCAAAGATGTCCTCGACCTTCGACGTCAGCATGGTCAGTTCCATGCCGCCGAGCGAAAGCTGGATCTGCAGCCACTCGACGATCGACGACACGTCCTGCGCCTGTTGCATCTTGGCGATCGGCGAGACGACGTCGACCTTCAGCAGCAGCTGGTCGATTTTCAGCTGCGTCTTGATCAGCTTGCGGCGATAGAGCACGTCGATGACGCGCTGGATCAGTGGCCGGATGATCTCGAGCACCAGGCGCGCATAGGCGCTGGACAGGTCGGCCGCCAGGCGCTTCATGCGCTCGACGATCTCGGTTGCCGAGCGCACCGAACCGCTGTCGGGCGGCAGCGTGTCGTCGAGCATGATCTGCTTAACGTTCTCGCGCAGGTCCTGCAGGATGATGTTGGAGATGTCGAAGCGGCCGGGAACGTCGAGGCGCTGCACCGACGCGCCCATCTGGCCGCCGGTCGAGCCGACAGCCCACATGGCGCCGGGCTTCATCACGGCCGTCTTCGGATTGAACACCCGGTCGTTTTTGTAGATCCACAGGCCGAGAATGGCGAAGGCGGCCGCCTTGATGGTCAGCTCCGTCACCTTGTTGAGGGTCTTGGCGGTCGGCAGGCCCATCAGGCCAGGGCCGCGGCCCATCGGCTCGCCCGGCACCTTGTAGAAACGCGGCGTCAGCCAGGGGCAGGTGTTTTCCGTTGTTTCGTAGATCGCGCCCTCGTCGCATTTGTCGGGGCGGAAGGCATGGAAATCCCACTGGCCGGATTTCGAATTGAACTCGCTGGCCTGCAGGATCTGCACCGGCGTATCCGGCGCCTCGGCGATTATTTTCTTGAGCTCGGCAGAAAGCGTCATCTTGCTGGCCGGCCACAGATCCGGGATATCCTCGGCCGGATAGGCCTTCTGCCAGTAGATGCCGTTGACCTTGCCGAAACCGTCCTCGCGCAGAGCGAGCTCGCCGATCGGCACCGAGACGAAGCGCAGGATGTCGCGGTCGCTTTCCGGCATCAGCATGGCGCCGGTACCGCCGAACAGGTCGAGATACATCTCGCCGGCGGCAACGGCGAAGTCGGCGCCCTCGAGCACCGCCGAGACTTTGGTCGAGATCAGCGCCAGCTCTTCCTCGAGCGCTTTCTTGTCGTCGCCTTCGACCTCGAGATAGGGGCCGATCTTCAGTTCGAAAAAGCGCTGGAACGCCGGCGTCACGTCCTGGCTCATACGGCCGGCGAAACGGAAGGCGGCTTTCGATGCGGTGCCGTCGAAGATGCGATCGACGCGGCCGCTGGTCGAAGCCGCCGGCGTGCCGGCCGGCGCGCGGTACGGGATGACGTACTCGTAGAGCTCGTTGAGGATGCCCTTGTGGTCAGCGCATTTGGTGTAGGCGCGCGCGCTGTTCTTGGCGACGCGCTTCAGCCCGGCACTGTCCTGGCCGGGCGCCGGAGCTTGCTGCGAAGTCGGTCCTGCCATCAGCCGCCCAGCGTGCCTTTCCTGTCGTCGCGGTAGGCGAGCGATTTGCGCAGCGAGGTGGCGCGGCCGGCGAGCGCTACGCGGGCGTCGCTCTCCGCGTCGGCGCGGTTCGCGTCCCGCATGCGGTCGGCCTGCAACGCCTTCTCGGCGTCGCTCGGCCCTTCGGGCTTGCCGATGCCAAACAGTGAACCGATCGCTTTCATGGTGAAAATCCCGGGTCGGTTGAAAGTCCGGCGAGAGTAAGCGGGCGGGCGGCGTGTTGCGTTTTAGCGTCATGGCGCCTTCACTCCCGGCCTGCTCCAGGTGCGAATTGTTGTGCCGCCCAAAAAATCATCGGTCGGCCAGAAACCGGACAGCACCGCCAGGCGCCGGCCGGCGAGGTTCGCATCGTCGATGCGGGCGATGATGGTGCGCTCCGGCATCACCGTCATGGTGCGGTCGAGCAGGAAGCGCAGCGTCGCCAGGCCAGGCCGGCGGTCCTCGCGCAGCATCAGCCACGCCTCGAGCATGCCGGAATGCCAGGGGAACAAACCGCCGATCGCCTGGCGCTCGCCGCCGCGCCACAGCGTCCAGGCCGGGCCGGCGAGGATCTGGACCCGCGCCGCCTTCCATAGGCGAAAGCCATGCTGCGGAAACATCGCGGCATAGTCGACGAGGGAAGCGGCGCGGAACTCCATTAGTGCGGCCGCCGTGCGGCGGGGTCGGCTGCAAGATACGAGATAATCGCGGCTTCCACCGCCAACGCCGCCCAAGCGTCAAGACCGACACCAGGCGCCGGCAGTTTCGTCGCCATTTCCATGTAGGCCCGCATTGCTTCGGAAAATTGCTTAGGGTTGAGCTTGGTGGTCATCTCAGCTTTTCCACACATCGAAATCGGTTTTCGGCATGACGCTGCCGCCGCGCTGGCCGTCCTCGTCGTCAGCCGCGAATGGCTTGTCGCCGCGGCCGCCCATCAGCTCGCCGCGCTTGACGCCCTCGACGCCGACCAGGTCGAGCACGCCGTACTGCAGCGCATCATGCGGGTTCGAATATTCGTTCTTCTCGGGGATCGGGTCAGTCCCGGCCTCCTGGCCGCGGCGTTTTTTGTAGCGGTACCCAGAGTTGAAGCCTTTGCGCAGCACCTTGCAGCGCGGGGAAATGACCAGGCCGGGCTGACGGCCGTCGATGTGATAGCGCAGCAGCTGGCGCACGCCGTCCTGGCGCACGTGCAGCTCCTGGCTTTCCGCCGGCCAGATGGCAATGCCCATGACCTGGGCGACGATCTCAAACATCGACTTGTCGCCGGTTTCGCTGTCGCCGCCGAAGAACCCGGCCGGGTCGCCGGTTGCGCGCTCGATCTTGATGTCGCGATATTTGGTTTCCAGCAGCAGCCGGCAACCGCGGCCGAAGCCGGTCGGGCCGATGCGGCCCGGGCAGAACTCGTCGAGCACGCGAACCTGGCCTTGCGGCGTGAACTGGAAGACCAGCATCGCCGGCCCGCGCACGCCCTGGTCGAAGCACAGCCGGATCGGGATGTTCGGCAGCGGCTCGAGGTCTTCCTCGGCGCAGTGGATCGTGTCGTCGTATTCGCTGTAGACCGGCTCGCCGTCGCGCGAATGGCCCTTGATGCCGTCGACCATGCGCCGCACCCAGTCCGGCCGGTGCGCGTTCATCTGCGCCATCTTTTCGTAGGTGGCGCGGCTGATGGAGATCCGGTTCTCGCCATTCGGCCCGCGGCCGGACGGTTGCTTGTAGAGCTTGTGGCCCTGCGGTCGTTCATCCTCGAAAACACTGTAGACCCAGTTTTCGGGGTCGGCCGGGTTCAAGTCGCCTGTCACGCCGGTGTAGTAATCCTGCCCCGGCTCGAAGAAACGCTTCGGCGGCCAGCGCATCTGCAGGGCGCGGCCGATCAGGTAGGGCAGCACGTCCGGGCTTTGCTGGTCGGCCTCGCCCTGGTTGGCCGTGGTGAACTCGACGCCGCGCAGCGCCGCGTCGACGTCCTGGTCCTGGATCGCCTGGAACACGACTTCGAAGTAGATCAGGCTCTTGTCGGGCGCTTCGAAGGCCAGCGTATGCGTCGCCTTGCGGCCCTCGCCGCCGGTCCAGTTGCCGACGTCCGGCCCGTACCAGCTCCACCAGCTCTTGATCGTCGTGCCCCAAAGGTTCTGATAGGTGTCGCGGATCTCGAGGTGACGGTGCAGCCGGTGGCCGGCGTAAGGCCCGCGCGTGCATTTCGGCATCTCCGACGCCAGCGTGAACTTGTCGAAGAAATTGACGCTGGTTTTGCCGGAGCCGATCGGGCCGTGCAGAAAGCGCACGTTGTTCACACGATCGCGCATGAAGGCGGTGGCAACCGGCCCGGGCGGCGAGTAGTCTCGCACCTCCATCCGGTCGAGCCGCGCCTGGCGGTATAGGGCGAGGACTTCCGCGTCGACCGTCATGGGCGCCAGCCCTCCCCCCGCCCCGGAAGGCCAGCACTCAATTTCCAATTTCCAGCCAATTGGCTCGAAATCCTTTTGGAGCGGCAAAACCGCACGGCCTTTACCCGCGCGTTGACCGGAACTCGGTTTCGAGGATACCCCCGGTTGCACTGCGCAACCCATGCAACCACCCCCATCCGGACGGGTTGCACCGCCTGGTCGGCGCACCTGCCCCGCTGATTTTCGATCAGCGGGTCTGATGGCAGATTGTCCAAACAAATCATCTACTTAGCCTCTTCGTGAGGCGCGCTGTCGTGAGGCGCGCCGCTGTCGTCATTGATTCCATTGAGCTTTTCGGCGTCGATCTGGATCCCCTCGACCAGCTTCATGTCGAGCCCGATCGCGCCCTCGCCGACCGGCCCGCCCATGTTGATCACCAGCATGCCGGCGGTGGCGCCCTGCAGCTGGACAGCCAGCGGCAGGCGCTGCGCCACGTAAGGCGCCAGGTCCGACATGACCTTGCGGTGATACTCGGCCGCCTCGATCTTCTTGCAGCCGAGCGTCTTGGCGATGACGTCGATCGGCGTCGCCACGATCTCGGCCATGGCGAGGATTGGATGGCGGCCGGTGCTCTCGATCAGCTTGACCAGGTCGCGCGTGACGCGACTAGGACCCCTCGGCCTCCCCGGCCCGCCGAGCTTAGGAACCTCGCCCTGCGGATCCTTGATCTCGCCGAAGACGCTGCGGCTGGAAAACAGGCCGAGCTGCTCGGCGGCCGGGTCGGCCGGGTTTCCAGCGCCGCCCGCGCGCTCCTCTAAAAGGTCTTTCGCCGCCTGGTCGAGCTGCAGCGCCTCGCGGATCCCGCCCTCAGATTTGCCGGCCATTTTTACCCCCTCTGATATTGATGGAACCGTGGAACCTGACCGGAACCGCTTGCCAAGCCCGGCTAAGCGATTGAAATCCCCTATCAATATATCCCTCTGGAACTATGGAACCATGGAACCGAACAATGCGCGCAGCCGCGCGCGCGTATGAGACCATGCGTTCCACGGTTCCAGCGTTCCACTTTGCCAATTCCCTTGCAATATCAGTGACTTGCACCAAATTGCGGCCGGTTCCAGTCCCGGTTCCACGGTTCCAGTACATGTACGGAGCCGCGTGTAAATTTCCCTGAAGAGAATGGGGCCGGGGTGAACGTGTTGCGGTTTTCGAGCCGGCGACCGGGTTCGAGGGTCCGCAAACCCTTGCGGCGCATGAGGTTGAAGCGGCGCGGCCCTGCCGGGCCGCAAGATTGTTTGTGATGCGACGCCCAGTCTGACCGTCGCGCGGCCGCGCTGACGCTTGGCCGTGCTGCATTGGTCCTGGTCGACGTGGATCGCGGGGAATGATCAAGAGCGTGCCTCCGCCTCATTCACGATGATGTCCTTCAGCGCGATCGCCACGCCCTTGAACTTGATGCCGTTGATCCGGGCGCTGCCGTCGCGCCAGATCTCTTCCGGCGCCTGACGCAATGCGCCGCTCCATGTGCCGGCCGTCAGCTCGCCCTGCCATTTGCTGTCGCGGAACAGCTCGTGCAGCAGCGTGTGCTGGTTGGGGATCAGCAGCTCGTAGTGTTCGGTGCGGTCCTTCGGCTTCAGCACCGTCAGCCCGGTCTGCTCGAGCATCCGGCGCGCCTGGACGAAGGTGATCACGTCCTTGTCGGACGCGTCGGCCTCCCAGAACTCGGTCAGCACCTCGCCGACCGTGTGCCTGGCGCCACCGCGCCACGCCTCGATCCGCTTCGATAACAGGTGCGTCAGGCAATTTTGCCAGTTCTCGGCCGCGTCCTGGAACTCCGACAGGTTCTCGACCGTCAGCAATTCGCGCCAGCTCTCGAAATTCTCGGCGTTCGGGCCGATCTCGAGCTCGAGCTCGACGGCGTCGACGTCGATCACCAGGTCGGCCACCGCCATCAGCGTGCCGAACGTGTCCTGGCCGCGCCCGTCATGGCCGCATGAGGCCAGGAACTCGCGCCAGGCCTCATAGGTCGCATTCCAGCGATGCCAGTTGTCCATCAGCCGGCGCAGGATCTTGCGGCCGAGCTCGGCCAGCTCTTCCTCCGGTATCATCGGCTTGATCGCGCCTTTCGGCAGCTTCAGCAGCCGCAGGATCGCCAAGCGCGAAAGGTCCTGCGGTTCCATCGCCGGCATGTTGATCGACGAGAAGCGGAACGACGATCGCCCCTGGAATTGCGTGCCCTTGTGGTTGTCGCCGCCGCGGTTCATCGGCGCGCCGGAAAACGACAGGCGCATCAGCTCGACCACGGCCTTTTGCTTGCGGTTGTCGGCCTTGGCCTCGAACTCGTCGATCGCCACCGGAATGCAGTCGTATTTGAGCTGCTGGTAAAGGCCGGCCGACGTCGTGTCGGAGGTGTGGAGCAGCCATTCGCCCTGCAGCGCTTTCAAATCGTCATGCAGGGCCGATTTGCCGGTCGCCTTGTCGCCTAGCGTGTAGGTCGCCGGCCGGTAGGGCGAGGCGCCGCCAAGATAGCCCACGCCAATGCCGCCGATGAGCAGGATCGGGTCGAGGCGCGGCCGCACCCATTTCCAAGTCTGGAAGTGCGGAATGAGCTTTGCCGCCGGCCCGCGCTTGCCCATCAGCGACATCGGCCACGGCCGCGCGATCGGCGGCCTGGTGGGGTAGACGCGGCCCTCGATCTCGCCGAGCGGTTCCTCGCCATGCGCAAAAAATAGGCGATCGCCGCAATGCAGGATCAGCTTGCCCTGGCGGTCTTTCCAGATGCCGCGGCCGCGCACGCCGTTGAGCGGGCTCCACGGCCCTTTGCGGGCGCAGGCGCCCATCAGCACCTCGCGCGCCTTCTCCGGCCGCCAGCTGGTGACGCTGCCCTCGGCGTTCTTCTTCGGGAACGCCCAATAGAGATACCAGTGCCGGCCCATGAACAGCGAGTTGATGCCGGCCTGGCCGAGCTCGCCATCCTTCAGCACCCGCAGCTGGCCGATTGTGTCGAGGAAGAAAAACAGCCCTTCCTCGGTGCCGAGCGGCAGCACCGGGCAATCCGGCGGCAGGCCATATATGTCGGGCTGCCATTCACCGGGCTTCATGCCGTCGAGCGTTTGACCTGGTCGCGGATCCGCTGCGCCGATGAACAGCAGCGCGTCGTCGCCCTCGGCGTCCTTCAAGGCCGCGGCGACCGCGTCCGTGTCGCCGATCGGCTGGAACGTCTCGCCGGCGTCGTCCGCCTCGAGGTGATCGGCAACGGCCTGCAGGTCCGGCTGCTGCTTGGCCAAGCCTGCTTTTTTCGACGATTTGGGGCTGCGCGGCGCGTATGCGTCATACGCGCCGCCGTCAGTGTCACCGGCCATTTATGCCCTGTTTTTACTTGTGGTTCTTCTTGGGCGCGGGTTCGGAAAACTTGCCGCCACTCTCGGCGATCACTTTGTCCGTCTCGGCCTGGGCAACGCGCCGCTTCTTCTCGACCTCGTCGATCTGGTCGCGGTGGCGCCCTGCAGCTGGAAGGCCAGCGGCAGGCGCTGCGCCGTCGTCGTCGACGGGCTCTTTCTTGTCGTCCATCGTTTCCTCCTTTTTGGCGGGTGGCTCGATATATGCCGGCTCGGTGCCGTCCATCGTCGCGACAGCCAGGATCAACCCATTGGCCATGCCGCGCATGTACTCATCGGCGTCGGCATTGCCTGGTTGGACGGCGATGTCGGTGACCTTCTTCAGATCGTCGATGCGTTTGAGCACCTCGCCATAAGGCGTCAACGGCGACGTATTTTCGGCCGGCTCCGGATATGGATGGTCAGGCCCGTGGCCGGCGGCAGCTTCCTCCGGCTGGTCTGACATCTCCAGATCCGGCTCATGAAACGGCTCGAGCGCCTCGGCGACAGCCCGAAAGGCGGTGAAGAACACGCGCGCGCTTTCGGGCGCCTCGGCCAGGGATTTGAAGGGAAAATCGCCGCCGGCGATCTCGGAAGCCTTGCGCGCCAGCGTTTCGGGCGGGGGGAATTTTCGTTCCCGCGCATAATCGTAAAGCTGTCGCTCGACGGCGCCGGCGGCGCCTGGCCAGATCGTGCCGATGCCGGCGCAAAGCGCCGCTTTCAGAATTGCCGAATGTCTCATATCGTCTCTCCTTTCAAGAGGTCGTTCATGTCCTTGCCGCGCGGGCTGCGCGCCACGTAGACGGGCTTGCCGTGCCGGCGCAGCGCGGCGATCGCGGTGTCGAGCGCGGCCTCGGCCTGGCCTTTGCCCCAATCATTGTCGGCGCAGACGGTGATGGTCGAAACGCAGGGCAGCACCGGCACATGGCCGATATTGCCGAGCGTGCCGGCCGCCCAGACGCGGCGGTCGGGCATCGCCAGCGCGCAGGCCAGCGCGTCCTCGATGCCTTCGGTGACGATCAGCGGCGTCGAGATCCCGCGTTTTTGCGCTTCTTCCGGCGAATGCTGGCCGGCGCCCTTGGCGATGCGGATGACGCTTCCCTGCCAGCCGGCCGGCCAGATCTTTCGCGGTTTGTTGAGCTTCGGCTCCGGCAGCTCGGCCTTGCCGGCGCCGTCCGGCCGCAACCAGGTGCGATGCACGGCGCGCGCCTTGCCGTCCGGCCCGGTCATCAGCGCGATCATGCAGGGAAGCGCGATCAGCTCGCCGTCCTGCGTGCGATAGTCGTGGCTCGCGAACAGGCGCAGGGCGCCAGGCAACGGCCGCTGCTGTGCCACCATGCCGGCGACGAGGTCGATCGCCCGCGAGCGAAGATAGCGGTCGACCAGGCTGCCGGCATAAGTCGCCGGCGACAGTTCCTCCGCTTTCAGCCACATGCCGAAGGCGCCCTGGGCGTTCCTTGCCCGGGCCTCGGCCTCGATCTTCTCCTCAGCTTCACGCTGCGCCTGGCGCTGCTTGTCGCGCTCGGCGATTGCCGCCGGGCTCATGCGCTGGCCGCCGACGTCCGACAGGCCAAGCCATTTCAGGCATTCCTGCCGTGTTTCCTTCAGGTCCGGCAGTTTCCTGCAGTAGCGGACCAGCTCGACGACATCGCCCTCGTCGACGCCGCGCACGCCGGCCTCGTCGCGCCAGGCGCCTGTGGCCGGACCGCTAAGCAGCACCCAGAAGGATCCGCCGTGCTTGTCGGTCCTGGTCGGGTTCTTGCCGATCCAATATTTGCCGTTGACCCGCCCGCCCGGCACCAGATCGCGGCACAGCGGCAGAATGTGGGCGATCAGCTTTTGGCGGATCTCGGCGAAATCGATCATCGGCGCCGCCGGTCCATGCTCTGGCAGCCTTTTTTCATTTCGCGCCGCGACAGCATCTTGCAGCCCTTGCCGTGCAGCTCGTCGCCAATTGTCGCGACGATGCCGTCCTTGCAATAGAGGATCAGCCCCTCGCGCCGGATCCGCGCAGCGCCGCCGCGCACCGCGCCCGCCAGGTGCTCCGGGCAGATGCGTTTCTGCAGCTCGATCAACGGCACGCCGAGCGCTTTCGCCGCGGCGATCGCCAGCGTCCAGTTGCTGGCGTCGCGGCCGAACGCCTTGACGATCGGCGCCAGGTCGAATTTCTCGATGCGTGTCAGATAGCGTAGAACGGCATGGGCACTGACCGGCGGGGCGTAATTCACAGCATTGCCTCCATGCGTTCGAACAGCTGGTCGATGTCGAAACGCTCGCGCGCGTCCTCGATGAAGCGCACGTCGAACAGGATGCGGCGCCGGTGGCGGCCGAGCATCCTGGCGAGCGAGGCCTGCCGGATGTTGCAGGCGGTCACCGTCAGATAGGTCGCCGCCAGCCTGGCGAAGCTCACCGGGCTGTCGCGCCGCCGGTTCGGCCGGCCGCAGCGCTGCCGCTCGAGGATCTCGGCGACCGGCACGCCGGTGGTCGACGACACTATCGCCGCGACGCGCAGAAAGGCGACGCGGGCGCTGGCCACGCTCCTGTTCAATTCCATGGTTCGGCGACGCCCCCGCATTTTTTTGCCTTTTCGTTGGGCGCGGGACCGGCGCCTTGCTGGGGAAAGCCGGTCCCGCAAGGCACCGCCAGCCTGCGACAGCCGGCGATGCCCATGAACGCAATGCAACACGCAACGAACCTCAGATATCGAGCGAAGGCGGCGCCGGCTGCGGCGCGTCGAGCGGCCACAGTGGCGCGCCCTTGTCCCGCACCACCGGCGCGCCGGCGGCATAGGCGGTCAGCTCGGCGCGCAACGTCTCGAGCTCGAGCGCCAGCGCGCCAGGCAGGCCGCCGGCGGCCGACCGCACCGCGCGCATGGCGAGGATGCGCTCCTGGACGAACAGCTCGCCGGCCGGAAACTGCCGGCAGGCGCGCAGGAAGACCTCGCCATATTTCAGCAATGTCGCGTCCGGACAGCGCAGCAAGACGTCCGCGCGGCCGCGATCGTCGTCGGCATTGTGCAGCTGGTCGATGATCGGCAGCCTGTCGCTCATGACTTTCGCACCGGGCAGACGTGGCGATGGCGCTGGATCCAGTTGTCGACCGACCGTGTCGTGCGGCCGAGCGCTACGGCTATAGCCGGGATGGATTTTCCCTCGCGCCACAGATTGCGAATGTCCGCGATCTCGGCGGCGTCCATCGCGCCGGTTCGCGCCTCGATCTTGATTTCCGCCAGCTCGGCCCCTGGCTGTTCAACCGCCGGTGTTGCCTCCACCGGCGCAGCGAGCTCGCGCGCCACCTGGCGCCAACCCTCGAGCATGCGTTTGACCCGCTCGATCGGCAGTTTCAGCGCCTCGGCGATGAACTCCGGTTCGCAGTCGGCAAGCAGGAATACTTGGCGCACCTGCGTGTCGAGCGCGGCGTCTTCGGTTTGCTGACCGCGCTCGCCGGCGACACGCGCCGCATAGGCCGCCTCGAACAGCCGCCGTGCATATTCGGTCGGCCTGATGTTGAGGGGCGCTGCTCGCTTCGCCAGATTGTTGAAGACGATCGCCGGCACCGCAAAGCTGATCTGCTGGACGTTCACGCCGCTTTCCTTTCCGCCCGTTTTTTGTCGATCAGGTACTGACGCACGTCGGCCACGCTGGCTGCGCCCTCGCCGGGGCGCAGCGTGATCACCGCCATCGGCGGCTGGCCGCGCTCCTCAATCCAGTCGGCGTCATAGAGTTGCGTGCCGGACCAGCCATCCTGCAGCGCCGCGACCTGCAGGCGGCCGAGAATGGCGGCGATGAAGGTCTTTGGATCCTTGTACCGGCCGGTGAAGACGTCGGCCGTGGCGAAGCGTCTCGAGGTGCTCATGATGCCCGCGCCTTCTTGGCTAGCTCATAGCGGGCGCTGATCGGTCCCCAATCGCCGACGGTGTGCCTGGCGATGGCTTCGCAGCAATGCCGGCAGACGTGCCGGGTTTCGATCTGTTCGCCGTCGGCGCTGCGCCTGGTCTCGCGCCGCACCCTTTCGCCGGCGCCGATCGTCTCTTCGCAAATGGTGCAGGTGTGCGGCTTGCGCGTGGTGACGAAGGCGTTGGTCAGCGGATCCTGGCCGTTGCAGACGAGCTTGTATGAGAGGATGGGCTGATCAAACATGTCGGGCTGCCCCCCCCTGACGCGCCGGCTCTCTCGCATTTCAGGCGACCAGCTCATGCGAACCTGCCCGGATTTTTCTTGTTGAAGAGGATCATCGCTCGCGTGGCGAGTTCGTACGGCGTCGGTTCATAGTCGCTCGGCTTGCCGCCGAGCTCGAGGCGCAGCGTTTCCTCCATCGCCATCGCCAGCTCGACCATCTGCTTATCTTCGGTCTGGCCATGTACGCGCCGCGTCAGCTCGCCGATCGACAGGCCGAGATTGGTGGCGCGATCGCAGGCGCGGCGGAACCAGGCGGTCATTCGTCGCCCCTGTAGCCGTCGATTTCATCAAGGTGCGCGTCGATCTGGTCGGCGCGGCGCGACACGAAGCGCAGCTTTGCGGGAAATGGGATCACTCGACCGCGCTTCTCGAGCGGCACAAAGGTGACGCAGCCCTTGTCGACCAGGTAGTAGCCGTCGCCGCGCGCCACCGGCAGCACCTGGTTGCTCATGCAGCACCCCGCGTCAGCTGCTCGACTAGGTTCTTTTCGCGCTCGGTTAGATGCGCGTCCATGGCGTCCAGCGCCCGAAGCATCGTACGAAGCCGCGGGTTGGCGTCGTCCTGCTGCCAGCGATAGAAGGTGGAAACGCTGACTTCGGCAACCGCGCAAACGTCGCGCAGCGGCTCACTGATGAGCTTCGCCCGGTCGATAATTCGATTAATGCGACGCTTGTAATCCATAATAGCGAGGGCTAGGGTGATTTGGCGTCGCGTGTCAAGCGCATTAGTGCATGATGTATGAGTTCTCCCAATGTTGCAGAGTGCCGTCGTCTCGACAGCCTTTATGGTGCGGCCTTTGCAGGATCAGCTAACCCTTCGCGAAACCATTCGCGCCTGGTTGAACGGGCTCATCGCCAAGCACGGCACGTCAGCGCGGCGGGTTGCCACGCAATCCAGCATCGCGCCGAGCACCATCTATAGAGCGCTCGAAGAAGACGGCGATTTCGTCATGTCGACGACGATCCTGGCCAAGATCTCGAGTGCCTTCGGCGAACCGATGCCGACGGGCATGGGTGGCGCCGCGCAATCTCCGGGTCGCGGCTTTGCCGACACCGACCTCGTCGCTTTTGTCGGGCCGGCGCCGGACATGCCGGCCAGGCCGGAAGACAATCACTACCGCGCCCGCGTCATGTCGGACGTGCTCAACCTCGAGCATATCCGCCCGGGCGACGTGCTCGATTTCGACATGAAGCTCGAGCCGCGCGCCGGCGACATCGTCGTCGCGCAGCATTACAACCTGCCCCGCGCCGGCGCCGAGACGGTGCTGCGCGTGTACCAGCCGCCTTATCTGCTCACCAGGTCGAGCAACCCGGCGGTCGACCAGCGGCCGATGCTGGTCGACAACGAGCGCGTCAAGATCATGGGCACATTCGTGCGCCTGGTGCGCGACCGCTCCTCTACCTGATCCAAAAAAGCAGTGGATTTTGCAGGCGGGCATGCCCGCTGTTTCGCGTTGCCAGTTTCACGTGAAACAATAAAGCGACGGAATTTTCGCTTAAGCGCAACGGCAGTATTGCGTAAGTCGCTTTAATGCGACATCTTCGCCTCGCAACTGATTTGCGAGGTGATTTGCAATGAACGCTTTAACCCGGCCGCCGGAGCGGCAGGTGATCAGCGCGGAAGAGGTGGCCCGCGTGCTCAACTTCCGCTGCCGGCGCTCCTTCCACGACAAGCGCGCCAATCTCGAGGCCGAAGGTTTTCCCAAAAAGCTGCCCGGCCTCAACGGCTGGTCGAGGCCGGCGATCATGCGCTGGCTGGAAAGCAATGGCGGCACAGCCGCCGGCAATGACGACAAGCCGGCGCCGACGCCGCTCGAGCGGAGGTTCGCATGAGCACCCCGGAATTTGTCACGCTCGGGTCCAGCGAAGGCCTTGCCGACGTTCTGACGGCATCCGATCCTGTGACGCGCTGCAGCGGCCGCGCGCTTGCTTCCGACTGGCCGCGCGCCCTGCAGCAATGGGTCGAGGCTGAAGTCACCAGGGGCACCAAGATCGACGTGCTCTTGACGGCGCTGTTCAACATGCAGGTGCAGATCGCCGCCGGCGTCGTCGGCAACGTGATCAGCGTCGGCGGCCATGAGGTCGCACTGCAGAACTTCCGCAAGATCGTCGACGGGCAGTTCCTGAAACACGCCAAGATCACGCGGCAATTTTGCGAGGCGGCACGATGAGCGCTGACCTTGCGACCGACGCGGCGGCGATGATGGATCCGCGCAAGCTGACCACCGCCGAGCGCGCCGCGATGACGATGATCCACGATCATCGCCTGTTCGCTAATGCCGGCGGCTACTACGGCCGCCTGCCGCACCGCATCACCCGCCAGCTGGCGGCCGGCCTGATCGCCAGGGGCCTGGTGCGCATCGACCACAACCGCGCCGGCGACGAGCTGATGCTGACCGGCAAGGGCCTGGCCACGCGTGCCGTGATGATGGCGCGGCGCGAACGGAGGCAGGCATGAAGCGGCAACTGGATATCGCGCACGTCAAGCGCATGATCGACGTGGTCGACGCCGGCATGGCCGTTCTGGCGACGATGCCGACGCTCGCTGATCTCTACGAAAACTGCCGGGCGCAAGACAAGACCGCGCGGGCAATACTCAACGCGCTCCAGAACGAGCACGGCGCGACGTGGAGCGCCGGCCGCGGCGACGGCTATACGCTCAGGCTTGCCGGCATTCAGTCATCTTGCACCGGTGGCCCGGGCGGTCTGCTGCGCAACTGGCGAAACGCCGCCAAGGGCCGCCTGATCAAGGAGGCGGCGCGATGACCGAGCGTTTTGATGGTTCGGTCATCTGGGCCGGCCTGCATCCCGACCATCAGGCCGAGATCGGCGCGGTTGCGCTCGAGCTGATCAGCGCATGGTGGGTTCAGGAGCAGGCTGTCGATATCAATGATGGCGGCGACCCAATGCTTCGCGCCGCCGAAGCCGCGGATCATCTGCTCATCAACGAGCTTCGCCAGGCCGTCGTCGATGCGGTGCCGATGTCCGACTTCAACGCGGCCGATGGCACGCCGAAAATGCCCTCGCGGCTAGGGCCGTTCTGCCGAAAGTGCGGCTGCACCCAGGAAGACGGCTGCCGGGAAGGCTGCTGGTGGGCCGAGCCTGATCTTTGCTCGAGCTGCGCCACGGAGGGGCCATGATCAACACCCTGCTGATCGGCCTCGCCATCGCCGCCGTCGCGGCCGTGCACCTGGTGTTGCTGGTCGAGGCGCTGCACGCGCCGCGCCGGCGCCGCTCCGGCTTCGAGGTCCGCGATGAGTGAGCTGCTGATCCTCTGCCTCGACCTGTTCGCCGCCGGCCTGGTCTGCGGCATCCATATCGGCATCGCCCTTGGGCGGCGCCGGCTTCGATAGATCCCTTTGAGGGGGATCGCCCGGCGGGATTGGACACCTCCCCCGCGTACCCGCCGGGCTCACTGATCCACAGCCATTTTTGACAACCGAGAAGGATTTCACCATGTTCGCCGGCTCCAGACGCGAAGGCCACACCATGGGCAAGGTCGAGATCAATATTCCGCTGGTCACCTGGCGCGACGGCCGGCCGCGCTTCTTCGCCTCGAAGGTGCATCGCCAACTCGGCTACCAGGGAGAGGATCTGCGGCATGGCAAGGCCGGGCCATGGTTCACGGTCGAGGAAGCGATCACCTGGTCGCAGGCGCGCCAGCTCGAGCTTAGGGAAAAACGCGCGGCGATCGCCGCCGGCGCGACGACCGTAAAGAAAACCGTCGACGCGGCCGAGCGCGCGCGCCTCGCCGGCGTAGTCACCATTAGCCAGTTGGTCGAGGCCTTCACGACCAAGAACCCGCGCATGCAGGGCGTGCCGATCATCGACGGCAAGAAGCGCCGCAAGCCGCTCGCCGCCGCCACCGTGCGCGGCTATCGCGGCTCGGCTCGTCTGCTCGAGCAGCTCGAGGACGGCGCCGCCTGGCATGAGCCGGCCGACGACGTGACGCCGAAAGTGCTGACCGGCATCCTGGACAAGGTCGAGGTCAAGCACGGCCTGGCGCAGGCGCGGGCGCTGCGCGCCATGATCTCGGCCGCCTACGGCTTCGGCCGCTCCAAGGCCGGCGGCTACATCGTGCGGCACAATCCGGTCGCTGGCCTCGAGGACACGCTGCCGGTGCTCGAGCCGCGGATCCGCGTCGGCTCGATCGCCGAAATGGTGCATTTTGTTGCCGTCTGCGATGCGCTCGGCTTTCCCGACATGGGCGACAGCATCGTGCTTGGCCTCTACACGGCGCAGCGCCAGGCCGACCGGCTGGCGCTCGAGGACAGCAAGATCACAAGCGAGGGGATCCTTTTCTATCAGCGCAAGAAGGGCGGCCAGCCGCTGTTGATCCCGATGATCGAAATGCTGCGCGATCGCGTCGTCGCCGCGGCCAAGCGGCGGGCCGACTGGCGGTTGAACTATCCGCATGTGCTGATCGACGAGCGGCTGCGCCGGCCGTGGGACGATCACCGCTACCGCAAGGCGTTCCGCGTGCTGCGCCATGCCGCCGCCTTCGGCACGCTCGAGGCTGTCAACGGCAAGGTGACGCGCATGGCCGCGCAGCTGCTCGGCAAGCTCGATGTCGCCGGCGTGCTGGCGGCGGCCGGCCTCAAGCCGATGCCGAGCCTCAACGACTTCCACGACCAGGACCTGCGCGACACGGCCGTAACCTGGCTGGCGCTGGCACGGAATGACAAATGGGAAATCGCATCGATCACCGGCCACAGCCTGAAATCGATCGACGACATCTTGAAGCACTATTTCGGCTTGCACCCGGATCTCGCCAGGAGCGGCATGGCCAAGATGGAAAAATGGCGGAGGACCGCGCGGTGAGCGCCGATGTCAAATCGGCCGCGCTCCGCTTTATCTCGGGCATGTATGCGGCAAAGAAAGCCGAACGGAGCGATGGCGTCAGCGCCTGGGCGCTTGTCGGAACTGCGGTGTGGGACGAATTTCAAAGGCAGCAGACCTGGATCTCAGACGGCCGCGTCAACGGCAAGCTCTCGGTCATGGGCATAAGGGTCGAAGTCACCGGCCTGCCCGATCATTTCCAGATCGTCATCTTGGGCAAGAACGGCCAATCTCGCGTCATCACTTGACGCCGGCGGCGGCCGCGCCATCCTTTGTTGATGGCTTGGGATATTACGGACATCACCATCGGCGACGAGGTGACGATCACCGTCACCATCGTGAAGCTGCTCGACGACGGCCGCGTCAGCGTCGACATTCCCTACTACGGCTTTCCGCATTCGATACCAGCGCCGAAGAAGGCCAAGGCCGGCCAACATATCGACCTGGTCGGCGAGGTGACCCGCGTCGACGAGGATGACCGCCTGGTCACCGTCAAGGGTTTGCCGGGCCTGGTGACCGTCGACGTCGCCGCGATCACCGGCTGGACGCCGTCACCGGCCCGCAACACGTCGGGCAAGCCGCTGCGCGATGGCGCCGATTAGCCTTGACGCTTTGCCGGTGCGGAACATTATAGGAACATGGTCCTATACAATGTCGTGCCAGGCAAGAGCTATTACGCCATCAGCTTTCGCGATATCCCGCCCGATTACATTCTCGGCGGCGCCTGCCTGGCCTGCGCCCACAAAGGCCCGGTCAACCGCGCGATCATCGAAAGGCGATGGGGCGACGGCGAGGCGCTGCGCTTCGTCGACCGCTATCTGCGCTGCACCGCCTGCGGCAACCCCGGACACAACCGCTTCATCGTCTATGGCCGGCGCACGATCTAGCCGGAGCCCTTCTCCAGGAGCACCGTGGCCTGTTTGAGCAGCGCCAGCGCCTGGCCGAGATCGGCCGCGTCGAGCTCGAGCGAGCGCTCAAGTCGGGCTAGGATCTCGGCATTGATCGAGCGGTCGTTTTCAGCGGCCGCCATCTTCAGCCGCTTTTGCATCGCGGCCGGCAGGCGGACATGAAAGGAGGGATCGGAACGTGCCATGCACGGTTCTTATGGCGGAAAGCTTAAGCCTAAGAAATCGTTCCACGGCGGGGCAAATCTCCCACGGTGGGTGACTTATCCCCGCTGTTCACATGGTGCAACGGTTTGTTAACATCTCGTGATTGATCAACCGGGCGATGTCGGTAAGTGTTTACGCAACCCGCCGGGTGAAGCGGGGCGAGCAAGACCAGCGGCGGGTTATGCGGTTTCCCTTGGACGGGGAAGAAGCGGCGGTATTTCGCAAGGTTTTAAGCGCGGCCAGCCATAGCGCTGCCGGCCGAAAGAGAGGTCCGACGGTGAGCCTAACGCACTGGGAAATGAAACGTGACAAACGAGGATCTAAACGGCATCGGACTGAGCCTATGCGAAGCGGAGGGCATACTCGATGTCCTGATCTTTCTTCACCTCGAGGCCGAGCCGCCCGACCGGCTGCGCCTCAATGACGCCATGGTGACGCTGCTGCACCTGGCGCTCGAGCGCCTGCGCAAAGCGGAAGGCAGGCTGTCGGCGGCGGCATAAAGCCCCACGTGGGGCGTGAGGCGCGGTTTTCGCGCCTCACGTTCTCCCTGTGTTCTCAGGGTCTATCCACCTAAGTCTTTGAAATCTTTGGTGGGTGCGCACAGGATTGAACTGTGGACCCGCTGATTAAGAGTCAGCTGCTCTACCAACTGAGCTACGCACCCACTCGGCCGGCAAAACCGGCGTTGGCGGGCATATAGCCGCCGACATCCGCCATGTCCAGCCCTGCCGGATTCATTTCCCGACAAATCGCACCGGGGGTCTCGTCATCCCTGGGCGGAGCGAACGCGAAGCGGAGCGCAGACCCTGGGACCCGTGCCGTGACAGTCGTCGAAGAACGCAGCGACGCGGATTAGCATCCGTCCGCAAATGAGCAGAAAGACGGCGGCTAGTTGAAGTCCAGCTTGCACCGTCGGCGCGTTGCCGTCCGGTCACGGCATGGATCCCAGAGTCTTCGCGAGTCGCTTCGCTCCTGCTCCGCCCTAGGAAGACGAAGCGTAAGGTAGGATCAGACAAACAGCTTGCCTTCCGCCACCTTGACCGCATGGCCGCCGATGCGGGCGGCTGCCAGTTTGCCGCCTTCGACATTCAGTTCGAGGCGAATGCGCGACGGCCGGCCCATCTCCAGCCCTTGCTCGATCCACAGCTGCGACGCACCATCCGTCGGCCGGTCGAAATGCATGATCGCGCCGGCGAAGGCGGCGGCCGCCGAGCCGGTCGCCGGGTCTTCGTAGGAAGGGTTGCCGGGTACGACCATGCGGACATGGAAGGCGCTGTCGTGGTGCACCGTCTCGCGGCAATACACATAGGGGCTGGCGAAGGCCCATTCGCTCTTGCGCGGCGCCAGTTCCGTCCACGCCTGGTTGTCCAGCCTGATCCGGGCAGCCGCCTCTAGATTGGCGACGGGGATGGTCACGTAAGGCACTCCAGCCGACCAAAATGAAACGCGGTGGTTCTCGAAGCCGATCTCGTGCGGCCCAAGGCCAAGGGCCGCACCGATCGCCTCGGGATCGGCCGACAATTCCAGCTGCGCCGGCAGTTTTGCCAGGTCGAACTCGGCGAAGGTCGAACCATCGTGCTTGCTGACAGCGCAGCGCACCGGGCCGATATTCTCCTCGAGCACGAAGATGCCGGCGGCCTCTCCCGCCATTTCGGCGAGCGCTATCGCCGAGCCGACAGTTGGGTGGCCGGCGAACGGCATTTCATAGTCAGGCGTGAAGATTCGGATGCGGGCCCGGTGCTTCGGGTTGTCGGGCGGCAGCACGAAGACGGTTTCGGACAGGTTGAACTCGCGCGCCACCGCCTGCATCGCCGCAACGTCCAGCCCGTCGCAGTCGAGTACCACGGCCAGCGGATTGCCGGCCAGCCGGGTGGTGGTGAATACGTCGTAAAGCAAGTAATTCCGCTTCTGCATTTCAGTAAGTCCTCTGCCTCATTCCCAACATGAGCGAAATTTAATTTGAATTTTGAACCATTAGGCCTGATTTGTGCACTGATGGGACATCACTGAACATAGGGGTCCGGCGTGGACCAGATTGTCAATCTGCCAAAGACGGATTCCACTTCCGCCATCGAGACGGCGCTCGGGCTTGACCACCAGGGCCTGAAGACAAAACGCCGTCGCGGTTGGCTTTACGCAGTGTTCGCACTGCTTGCCGTCGCCGCGGCTTTTGCCGGCTATGAGTGGTACGCGGGCTCGCCCGCCAAGATCGAGTATACCACGACACTGGCTGCCATGGCCGATCTTACCGTCGCGGTTTCGGCTACTGGCACGCTGCAGCCCCTCACCCAGGTCGATATTTCCAGCGAACTCTCCGGCGTCGTCCGCTCGGTCTCGGTCAACGAGAACCAGCTGGTGAAGAAGGGCGATGTGCTGGCCGCGCTCGACACTGCCAAGCTGGAGGTCCAGATCGAGCGCGCCCAGGCCTCCGCCAAGGCGGCGGCGGCGAGCGTCGAGGACGCCACCGTGACCCTGGCCGAAAACGAAAAGGGCCTGGTGCGCGCGGCGCAATTGACCAAGCGCGGCATGGCGACGGACCAGTCGCTTGAAGCGGCAACCGCCACGCGCGACCGCTCGAAGGCGGCGCTCGATATCGCCAGAGCCAACCTCGCCATGGCCAATGCCGATCTCAAGGCGCAGCAGACGGATCTTGCCAAGAGCACCATCTACGCTCCCATCGACGGCATCATATTGACGCGCTCGGTCGACCCCGGCCAGACGGTCGCCTCGTCGCTGCAGGCGCCGGTGCTGTTCGTCATCGCAGCGGATCTGAAGAACATGGAGCTGAAGGCTGCGGTCGACGAGGCCGACATCGGCGCCGTCAAACCCGGCCAGCATGCGCGCTTCACCGTCGATGCGTTCCCTGAACGGCCATTCGACGCCGAAATCCGCGACATTTCCTATGCCTCGGTCACTACCGACGGCGTCGTCACTTACGATGCAAGGCTGGATGTCGACAACAGCGAGCTTCTGTTGCGGCCCGGCATGACCGCCACCGTCTCGGTCGTCACCAAGCAGGCCAAAAACGTGCTAACCGTGCCGTCCATCGCCTTCCGCTACCGGCCGGCGCAGACGGCGGAGCGCGGTTGGAGCCTCACCGACCTGTTCACTGGCCGCATGGGACGCCCCGGAGGCAACCGCCAGCGCCAGGCGGCGACGAAGCCCACCGACGGCTCGCGCACGCTCTACGTGCTGGAGAATGGGCGGCCGCATCCGGTCAACGTCAAGGTCGGCTCGACAGATGGCGAACTGACCGAGATCGTTTCCGGCCTCGAGGAAGGCGCGCAAGTCATTACCGCCTCGCAGCAGAGGAGCTGATCGTGGCATCCGGCGCGACCCTCATCGGCTTCGACAAGGTCTGCAAAAGCTATGGCCAGGGCGAAGCCCGGGTGCATGCGCTGGCCGGCGTCGACCTCGCCATCAGGCGCGGCGAATTCGTCGCCATCATGGGCCCGTCCGGCTCGGGCAAATCGACGGCCATGAACATCATTGGCTGCCTCGACACGCCGACGGCCGGGACCTACAGCTTCGAAGGCATCGACGCCGGCCGTCTCGACCGCAACCGCCGTGCTCAGCTGCGCAATCTTTATGTCGGCTTCGTTTTCCAGGGCTATAATCTGTTGCCGCGCACCACGGCGGCCGAGAATGTCGAACTGCCGCTGATCTATCGCGGCGTCGGTGCCCGCGAGCGCCGCGGCCTGGCCATGCAGGCACTTGCCGAGGTCGGCCTTATCGGCCGCGAGCATCATACGCCGGCCGAGCTGTCCGGCGGCCAGCAGCAGCGCGTGGCGATCGCGCGCGCCATCGTCACCAGGCCGACGCTGCTCGTCGCCGACGAACCGACCGGCAATCTCGACACCGCCCGCACGCACGAGATCATGGAGCTCCTGACGCAGTTGAATACCGAGCTCGGTCTGACCATCGCGATGGTCACGCACGAAGCCGATGTTGCCGGCTGTGCGCAGCGCACGATCCGTTTCCTCGATGGCCATGTCGCCTCGGACACAGCCAATCTCGAGATGGCCTAGCCATGATCTGGGAAACCGTTCGCCTCTCGCTCCGCTCCATCCGCCGCAACGTGCTGCGCTCGTTCCTGACACTGCTCGGCATCGTCATCGGCGTCGCCGCCGTTATCGCCATGCTGACCATCGGCTCGGGCACCACCGAGAAGGTCAAGTCCGACATTTCCAAGCTCGGCAGCAACCTGCTCGTCATTCGTTCCGGCCGGCCGGCCGGACCCGGCGGCCCGGGAGGGCTCGACCAGGTGGTCCGGCCTCTTGCCGACAAGGACTTCGTCGCGCTTGTCGCGCACCTGGACGGCGCGCGCGCCATCTCGCCGGCGTCGCAAAAGCAGGTGCGCGTCATTTTCGGCACCGAAAGCCTGACCTCGGGCGTCACCGGCACCGACAGCGCCTATCTCGATGCCCGCGACTGGAAGCTGGTCTCGGGCCGCCCCTTCAGCGATTCGGAAACCCGCTCCGGCACCGGCGTCTGCCTCGTCGGCGAGACGGTGCGCCAGCAGTTCTTCGGCGCCGGCGATCCCGAAGGCGAGATCATCCGCGTCAACCGCACCTCCTGCAAGATCATCGGCCTGCTCGAACCGAAGGGCTATACCGGCTTCGGCCAGGACCAGGACAATGTCGTGCTGATGCCGCTTGCCGCCTATCAGCGTCGCATTGCCGGTAATCGCGACATCGACTCGATCTATGTCGCCGCCGACGACCGTACGCTGACCACGGTGCTGCAGCAGCGCGTCGAGGACATCTTGCGCGACACACGCCGCATCACGCCCGACCGTGACGATGATTTCTCGATCCGCGACATGACCCAGATCGCCGATGCCATGGCCAGCGCGACCACCACCATGACTGGCATGCTCGGCGCCGTCGCCGGCGTCAGCCTGCTCGTCGGCGGCATCGGCATCATGAACATCATGCTGGTGTCGGTAACCGAGCGCACGCGCGAGATCGGCATCAGGCTCGCCATCGGCGCCCACGAAAAGCATATCCTCATCCAGTTCCTGGTCGAGGCAACCGTGCTGTCGCTGCTTGGCGGCATCATCGGCATCCTGATCGGCCTGGCGCTTGCCGGCCTTGCCTCGCTGACGCTGACGATCCCGTTTGCGCCAAGCCCGGCGGTCATCCTGCTTGCGGTCGGCTTCTCCGCGCTGATCGGAATGGTGTTCGGCTTCTTCCCGGCGCTGCGCGGCGCGCGGCTTAACCCGATCGACGCGCTGAGACATGAGTAGGCGTTGCAGCAAGTGTCGCCTCCAGACGCTGCCGATTTTTTATGCAACCTGCCCTTGTCGCAGCACATTCTGCAATGATAACAATGCTGTTGGGGACTAAGGGGGAACAATGGATGAGCAAGAAAGCGCGACTGGCTCTGGCGATTGTGATCGTCGAAGCCGCCTTGGCAGGGCTTTGGTGGAATTTGATCCTTTATGGGATGGAGAATCCCGATCGCGTCACCGCTGACTTCCAGCAGGTAATTGGGCAGACGATGGGAACGGCGATGGGGGCGCTCCTGGGTCTCGGCGTGCTGTTGTATTTTGTCGCCGCCCGCAACGACCGCAAGGCTATTGAAGGCAGGCTACGACGTTAGAGTCGGAAGCCTTGCTCGCTCGCAAAGTGCCATTCGATCAGCGGTCTCATATGCGGCATCAGCCCGTCCGGCAGATCGGCGGCATTGCGGATGATGACGGGGCCTTCGATTTCAGGCTCTGACTCGGCGGCGACGAAAGCGCTGATCCGCTGTGCCAGGTCGTCGGCGGAGGCCGTCTCGCGGTAGCGGCGAAAGATCACCGTGCCGCTTGCCGTCGACAGGGCGTAATGGTGCCTGCCGCGTGCCGCGCCTGATAGGTCGAGGCCGGTCTCTTCCCGCACCTCGCGGATCATGTTGAAGTCGACGTCGACAAGGCCGTCGTGGAAATCGGTTGGCTCGAACGAACCGGCGGCGAAGTAGACGCGCCCGGCATTGACCGTATGCGGCGCCATGCGGATCGCCACCAACGCGTTGTCGCCGGCGACCAGCATGGCGTGCGCGTAGGCATGTTCGGCGCCAGGCACCTGCCTATTGCTGCGCCAAAGCATGAAGGTCGAATAACGCACCGCATGGCAGCGGCCGACGAGGCGATTGTCGCGATAGCTGAGAGCGGAAAGCAGCACCACGGTGCCGTCAAAAAGCGCCGGCTTGGCTGCGGTCTCACGCCGCCAGTTTGCGGCGATCGCCTCGGCATTATCGCGCTCGAACGGATGTGGGCCGGGATCGAGCCTGACGTCGATGGCATCGACCGGCAGGATGACGTTGCGCGGCAGGTCGAAACTCACGCGTGTCTCACGCCATGTCGAGGGCAATTGCTACCGGGCAATGGTCGGATGCCTTAGGCCGGTCCCACCCGGCGCGTGGAAAGCGCTCGACCTCCTGGCCTGCCGGAAATATGGTCCGCCAGGGCTGGCCGTTGCGGATGATATCGGGAACGGCGGTGGCGTTCTGCCTGGCTAGCGCCCTCGACAAAAGGATGTAGTCGAGCTGGCAGAGATGCCGCTCTTCCGGTCCGCGCGTGTGATAGAAAGTCCAGCGATCCATTTCCGGCCGCCGCTCGACCGCGTTTTCGCAAAAACCGCCGGCAGTGAGCACGTCGATGCAGGACCGGGTCTCGTCGATGACCTCGAAGCGATAGCCGTCGACGGCATCGCCGGTAATCTTCACGCGCTGCCGGTAGTCGTTCATGTCGCCGCAGATTGCCCAGCGTTTGTCGGCGGCATGGTCCTTGCCGAAGCGCTCCTCAATGATCCGCCGCACCGCTTGCGCCTCGGCGATGCGCAGCGGCATTGTTGCTTCACGGCCGTCGAGGCCGTTGCGGGGAGAGCCCATCGACTTGAAATGCACGAGATAGAGTGTCAACGGCGCGCCAGCCACCGTCAGATCGATTTCCAGGCAGTCGCGCCGGAAGATGCGTTCATTGGCCTGATGTCCAAGCGCTGCCAATTCCGCCGTGTGCAGCCCGAATTGCTCGAACGTGACATAGGCGTAGCTGGTCATACGCACGAATTCGATCGGCTGGCCCTGCGCGGTCTCGTTGCGCATCATCACGGCGACGTCAATGCCGCGCGAATCATTGCCGGCGGTGGTGTATTTCTGCCGGTAGCCTTGCCCCACCATCTTGAACAGATAGCCATATTCGAAGGCCCTCAGCGCCTCGATATTGTCGACCTCCTGCATGCAGATGATGTCGGCGCGGGTGGCCGCGATCGCCAGTGCCGTCAACTGCCGCGTGTCGTCAGACTGCGCGATCGCCCGCGCCTGCTCGAGCATCTTGTATTCGGCCTCGCTCTGGATGTCGAAAAGCGCCAGCGTGCGATCTTCGTTGAGCTGATTGCGGTATCCGGAATAATCAAACCTGTTCATCAGGTTTTCGACGTTGAATGTGGCAAGGCGCAGCGACATGGCTTTGACCTTTGCCCGCAAGCGCGCTCGAAAACAAGGGCGTAGAACCCAGGCGGCCCCGATTGACCGCGCGCTCGTCATGGTTGATGGAACCTTTTTTGTTCATCCTCCGTTCAGATGGAAAGTTCCATGAATGGGCTCTTCCCTGGGTATTCTGGGCGTGGGGCCTGAATCTTAGGAGAGTGCGATGAAACCGCTCTTTTTATCTTCCGTCAGATCCGGGCTGATGGCCCTCGGTCTGATAGCCGGCCTCTCGGCCCCCTCGCTTGCCGGGCCGATGCCCAAACCCCTGCTGCCGGTGGCGGGCAATGCCGCCGACATCGTGCAAATTCGTGAAGATTGGGCAGGCGGCAACGACAGGCAGATCTGGCGTTGGCGCCATCGCGGCTTTCGGCAATGGCACGGCGACAATGATTGGAGATGGCGGTCCAACAATTTCCGCGGCCGTCATTTTTCGAGACACTGGGACAATGGCGGCTGGGACGACAGCTGGCGTAGGCGCCATCATCGCCGCCATTACCGTGGCGGCTACTATGATGATGGTGGTGCGGGCGCCGCGATTCTTGGCTTGGGCCTGGGGCTCGGCCTTGGCAGCCTGTACAACAACTACAACTACTACGACGCGCCGCCACCGCGGCGCTATTACCGGACACAGCGGCTGTCCAGCGCGCATGTCCAATGGTGTTACAATCGCTACCGGTCGTACCGCGCCTGGGACAACACGTTCCAGCCCTACAACGGCCCGCGCCAGCAATGCTATTCGCCCTATAGCTGAGCAGGCCGACAACAAGCATCATTCGGCGCCGTGCTTCGCGGCGCCTTTTTCTTTCAGCCAGGAATCGCGAAAATCGTCCAGCCTCCACCAGCGATAACGCTATTTTTATCAGCCAGGTCTAATAATCCTCCCGATCAGAACGCCCGAGACGCGAAAGATCGCTGGATTGCGTACGATGGCCGAGGACGAACAGAGGGACAAACGCCGGCAGCGCGTCTTGAAGGGCGCGGCGATCCTGACCGGCATGACCAACTCCGAGGTCACATGCACGCTGCGCAACATGCATGCCGGCGGTGCCGAATTGAAGGTCTCGATCGACGCGCGCGTGCCCGATGAGTTCCTGCTCTACGTTCCAACCGACGGCATTGCCTACAAGGCGGAGGTCCGCTGGCGCCGCGAGGACCGAATTGGGGTGATGTTCACCGGCACCGAACCAAAGCCCAGCTGGCACTACGGTTGAGGTTCCCGGCCCTATCCGGGTGGCAGGACTTGCAGTGTCTGCTCGTCAAACAGCGGCTCCTCCTGGCCAACGCGAATGAACAGAAGCTTTCGCAGCTCGGGTGATTGTACCTCGAAATACTGAATGCCGTCCGGGGCTTCGCCCCATTCGCCGCATGGCGGTTCGCCGACCTCGTCAGGGTCTGCAACGGCTTTCAATTCACTGAGATAAACGGCATCGGGACTGAAGACATACCGCAGGGTGCCCGTGGGCGTGACCCCTTCGGTGTAAGGCATGAGCACGCAACGTGTGCTGACAGCCTTCTCGGTCTTCTGCGAGTATATTCGCTGCAACGCGGCGCCAGCGGCCTCGCCCGGCAGCATATCGAAGACTTCGACGACGGGATCGGCCGGCCCGCCATCGCTGTATTTGATGGCAAGAGCATTGCCGCCAAGCTCGAAATGGATCTGGCGGAATCCGAAATCGCAGCGCTGTACCCAGGCAGCCAGCCCGACATCTCTGTCCGCCAGCCGTTCCCAGGTGCATTTGTCGACAGGCGGACGCGACGGCTTGCTTTGGTCGGCACGCGCCCCGATGGCCATGGCCAGAAGGACCGGCAGGGCGCAGATGCAGGCCGGCAGTCTCTTGCTATTCATCGCTGCAACCCGGCAAGGTAAAGGCATCCCAGGCTGAACCATCGGGGTTGGCTTTGGCGAAATCGGGCCATTCGGTAAAAATCGCGCCAAAGTCAGGCGGCAGCAACCCTGTTGGTGCCGGCGAGGCTTCGAGGGAGCTCAACTGCTCGGCACCGCCTGCGTTGAACGCATAGACCTGCCCATCCCACACTCTGCACAGCCCGGTGCCGTCCTCGAGACCCGCCTCACGATCGTCGTCGTTGCAGGTGTGCCGAATCGTCCCCACAGGAAACGAGTACTTGCCATTGGTCCAGGTGATGTCCGATGGCAGGCGAATGGGGGTATTGGGCACGATCAGCGAAAAGACCTCTGTCGTCAGCGCGGCCGGTTCGCGGTCGATGGGCCGGAACTGTATCGTCGCTCCCGAACGCGGCTCGCGATAGGTCGCGTGGCTGAGCGAACATTCTGTCGCGTTCGCTGCTTGCAACAGGCTCAGCATGCTCAGAAAAATAGCTGCTGCTTTGCGGATGATCATTTGAGTCCCTGGAGCAGCAGCATTGTGAAGTTTAAGCATCGATGCTTTAGCATGGCCCGAGGCCCGGTCGAAAGAAAGAAATCGATGATGCGAAATCTCTTGATGCTCATTTCGATCTTAACATTTTCGTGCGGCAGCGCCTTTGCCACGGAACCCTATGTGGGCACATGGTCCCGGGACAGATCGAACTGTACCGCCGTCGCGGATGTTCAACGCCAGACTGTTTACACATTGTACCCTGAGGCACTGTCGGTTCCTGCTTTCGGCTGCGAACACGCAACGTTTCGCAAGATATCCACGGGCTGGGTGGCGCGGGCCAGCCAATGCTACGGTTCTGATCCCACGATCGAAGAGCCGTTCTCGCGTCTCGTCCATATCGTTGGCAATGGCACGACGGTGAGATTGACCTGGCCTGGCTTCGACAGCGGAGTTCTTGTCAGATGCTGACGACAGGTGCCTTCTTCCGCTGGATATGCAGCATCTAGAACAGCAGCTTCAGATTACGCCTACCAGAAGCGCGGCTCCACCAAGGAAGCCAGCGGCGCAGATCCACAGTAGCCAAAGCCCACGCACCCTGCATTCGAGAACGGCTGCAGCCGGATTGGCGGGATCGTAGTAGACCTCGACCTTGTCGCCCTCGAGGTAGCGCTGCGATTGACCGCTGACGAGGCTCGGCAGCGACGCCGTCACGTTTGCGCCGAAAGCGATGCGATCGGCGGCGTAGCGCTGGCCGGCAACGCTATAGCTGTAGACGATGCGGGATTTGAAAACTGTGTGCCAAGGCCGATAGCCGCCTCCGGACCTGTCGCGGGTCTCGACTTTCTGCAGGCCCGAGGCGTCGATGCGTCCTGCCGTGATGGGCCACTTGGCCGCCTGTTCCGCAAGTGACTTCTGGGCAAAGCCCATGCGCAGGACAAACAATCCCATGAAAAGCAGCAGGGCCGCGGCGCCGAGGTTCTGCGGCTTGGGCAAAAACGGCCGGATCGCTTCCAGGACGCCGCCAACGGAGAAGACCAATACCAGCGCGCCGACCACCAACCCGGCCGAAAGCTGGACCATGAATTTGAAGGAACCGTCGGGCATGGTGCGTTCGATCACGGCCTTGGCTGGATCGGCCGGATTGTAGAAGACGGTTACGCCGGCCCCGTTTGGAAATTTCGCAAGGGTTTCCGCCACCGCAAAGTTTCCAAGGTTCTCCTGCACGCTGTAGTGCGAACTGCGAAACTTCTTGCCGTTCACCTTGTATTCGAAGGTGATCGCCGGGAAGTTGCGCATCTCGGTCGACCCTCTGCTGTCCGAACCGGATCCCGAACTGGTCACCTCGCGAGCCTCGACCCGCGACGAGATGATCTTTCCCTGCGTCGGAGACCAGCGGCTGACCGCCCTCACCTCCCACCACTTCAGCAAGGTGACGAGGGACAGCATGCCGGCAACCGCGCCGGCAAACCCGACCAACAGAAATTTGAGTTCCAACGCTCACCCCCTTGGCCATTTTGTGCCATGCCCTGCACACGCATACCACGACAGCGGGAATAGCGCGCCTGCTGAGAAATCAACGCAAAAAGGCCGGCGGATCGCTCCGCCGGCTTTCTTGATCGACAATGAAATTGCGATCAGTTCTTGGCCTTGTCGACCAGCTTGTTCTTGGAAATTCCCACGCGCCCGCAGGGCGAAGCCCGAGGACGCGTAACGAAACGAACGTGGATTTCCTTCAGTTCTTGGCCTTGTCGACCAGCTTGTTCTTGGAAATCCACGGCATCATCGCGCGCAGCTTGGCGCCGACTTCCTCGATCTGGTGGCTGTCGTTGTTGCGGCGGATGCCCTTGAAGCGCGACATGCCGGCGCGGTATTCCTGCATCCATTCCGAGGTGAACTTGCCAGTCTGGATGTCCTTGAGCACGCGCTTCATCTCGGCCTTGGTCTCGGCGGTGATGATGCGCGGACCCGAGACGTATTCGCCCCATTCGGCGGTGTTCGAGATCGAATAGTTCATGTTGGCGATGCCGCCTTCATAGATCAGGTCGACGATTAGCTTGACCTCGTGCAGGCACTCGAAATAGGCCATTTCCGGCGCATAGCCCGCTTCCACCAGTGTCTCGAAACCGGCGCGGATCAACTCGACCAGACCGCCGCACAACACCACCTGCTCGCCGAACAGGTCGGTCTCGCACTCCTCGCGGAAATTGGTCTCGATGATGCCCGAACGGCCACCGCCGACGCCGCAGGCGTAGGAGAGCGCCAAATCGAGCGCATTGCCCGAAGCGTCCTGGTTGACCGCGACCAGGCACGGCACGCCGCCGCCCTTCTGGTATTCGCCGCGCACCGTGTGGCCCGGGCCCTTTGGCGCGATCATGACGACGTCGACCGAGGCTTTTGGCTCGATCAGGCCAAAATGCACGTTGAGGCCGTGGGCGAAGGCGATCGCCGCGCCGTCGCGGATGTTCGGCGCGATCTCTGATCTGTAGATGTCGGCCTGCAGCTCGTCGGGCGTCGCCATCATCATCAGGTCGGCCCATTTGGCGGCATCGGCCACACTCATCACCTTGAGCCCGTCGGCCTCGACCTTCTTCGCGGTCGCCGAGCCGGCCTTGAGGCCAATGGCGATATCCTTGACGCCGGAATCCTTGAGGTTGAGCGCATGCGCCCTGCCCTGGCTGCCATAGCCGATGATGGCAACCTTCTTGCCTTTGATCAGGTTGAGATCGGCGTCGCGATCGTAATAGACACGCATTTTTCTTCCTTCCCGTTTTGAATTCAGAGGCCCTGCGGCCCGGTTTTTGCCCCGTAAAGAGCGAGAAACTGCTGCGTCGCCCGGACGGCATCGCCGCCGATCGCCGCATCAGTCAATTCCAGCCGGTCGCCGAGCAGCAGGCGGATCTGCACGTCGCGGGCGACCAGCCCGAAAAAGGTGCGGAAAGCCATCTCAGCGTCGGAAAACTCGAGGAAACCAGCTTCCTTGCCTGCCTCCAGCACCGGCTTCAGCCGCCTGGCCAGCGCGAAGCGGCCGTTCTCCAGCACGATGGCGCCGAGATCGTCCTTCCCCGAACTAGCATGGCCGACCGCCACCCGGTTCAGCGCGATCGAGGTGTCGCTCGAAATTACCCTGAGCCAGTCCGAAGCGAAGCGTTCGAGGCTCGCCGTCAGCGAGGCAAGATCGAGTCCCTTGCGGTCGACCGGCACTACCCGCACCTTGGACGCCTGCCATTGCACCGTTGCCGTCAACAGCCCGTCGCGATCGCCGAACCATTTGTAGAGCGTCTCCTTCGAGCAGCTCGCCCGCCGCGCCACGGCGGTCATGGTCAACTGATCGCCCTCTTCGACCAGCAGGCGAAGGGCGGCGTCGAGCACGGCCTTCTGCCGCTCCGTCAGCGTCTCGCTGGTGTCGATGTCGGTCACAGCGTGCAACACAGTCTTTCCTCAGGAGGCGAACTCACCCGCAGTTCAGATACGAACTCGACCGCGTACCGTACGTTACGGTTCGGCTTTATGGCGTATTGCCCGACCCGGCGCAAGCCTTATTTCTGTAGCTTGCTCCATGCGGGGCATTACGGGAGACACGGATCATGCTCGCCGGATTGCTTGCCTTGACCGTTGCCGCTGTGTTTGCAGGCGCGGCTATCTACGTCAGCGTCGCCGAACAGCCGGCGCGGCTTCGCCTCGATGACAAGGCATTGCTGCAGGAATGGCAGCCTTCCTACAAGCGCGGCGCCGCCATGCAGGCCTCGATCGCCGTCATCGCCTGTATTCTGGGCCTCGTCGCGTGGTGGCAGACCGGCAATCTCGCTTATCTGGCCGGCGCCGTGCTGATCATCCTGCCTTGGCCATGGACGCTGCTGGTGATGATGCCGGCAAATCGGCTGCTGGAGGTGATGGACGCTAACACCGTCAATCCTGAGGCTCGGACAATGATCGTCAAATGGGGCAATCTGCATCTGGTCCGCGTCGGGCTTGGGGTTCTGGCGACATTGGCATTCCTTTGGGGCAGTGCCTGACCTCGCAGATCCGCGCCATCTTCGGCACGAAGGCGTGTCACGCCAGGGCGGGCGGATCTCGCAGGCGCCCAAGCAGAGCCGACAGCGTGTCCAGATCATCGTTGGAAAGCTGGGAGCCGACCAACTCCGATATCGAGCGGCCGTAGACGACCCACATGCGGCGGCGCGTCTCGCGCCCCTTGCCGGTGATGCGGATGGTTTGCCCGCGGCCGTCATCGGCAACTGGAAGCTTCTCGACCTGCCCGTCGGCTTCGAGCCGCGCCAGCAGCCGCGAGATGTTGTATTGCGCAAACAGGGTGCGCTCGGTGAGTTGGAACGGCCGCAATCCGCCCTCGCCCGCCTCGGCAAGCTCATGCAGCACGTCGTACCAGGCAAGCGGCGGCAGGCCACTGTCCTTCAGCGCGTCCTCGGCACTTTCCAACAACTGGCGCGAAACCCGCATCAGGCGGGCCCAGGCTTTGATTGCTGGAGGTGAAGGAATCCCGGTCATGATTACATCGTAGGCGATAGATGCAACTGCATCAAGCTTGACGATCGATGCAAATGCATCTATATAGATGCAATCGCATCAATCATGAAAGGCAATTCCGATGAAGCATGAAATCTGCAGGATCGCCGACATTCCGGAAACAGGCAGCCTGATCGCTCCGTTTTTCGGCCGCGAGGTCCATGTCTACCGCAGCGGCGAGCGTATCCGCGCCGCCGCCAACGTCTGCCTGCACTTCGGTGGCCCGCTCGACTGCAAGGACGGCAAGCTCGTCTGCCAATGGCACGGCGCCTCGTTCGACATGGCGAACGGTGATCGCCTCGAAGGCCCAGCGCCGAAGGGCTCCCGCCTGATGTTCCTCTCCACCCGCGTCGAGAACGGCGCCTTGAACTATGTCTGGGGAGAGTGAGATGACCGACAAGCTCATCCTCGTCAGCCACCATCTTTGTCCCTATGTGCAGCGCGCGGCGATTTCGCTTCGCGAAAAGGGCGTGCCGTTCGAGCGCATCGCCGTCGATCTCGCCAACAAGCCTGCCTGGTTCAAGGCGATATCGCCGCTCGGCAAGGTGCCGCTGCTTCGCGTTGAGCATGACGGCCAGGAAACGGTGATCTTCGAATCGCTCGTCATCCTCGAATTCCTCGAGGAAACCCAGCCCAATCCGCTGCATCCCACCGATCCCTATGCCCGTGCCCGACATCGCGCCTGGATCGAGTTTGGCTCGGCAATCCTCAATGCCATCGGCCGCTTCTATTCAGCGCCTACGGAAGCCGCGTTGCTCGCCGAAAGCGAGGCGCTATCGGCGGTGTTCGATCGCCTGGAAGTGGAACTGGCGAATGGCGCGGTTGGGCCGTGGTTCGCCGGTGAGCGCTTTTCACTGGTCGACGCGGTCTACGGGCCGATTTTCCGCTATTTCGACGTCTTCGACCGGATCGGCGATTTCGGCATCCTGGACGGAAAGCCGCATGTCCAGGTGTGGCGCGAGGCGTTGCGCAAACGCCCATCCGTGAAGGACGCGGTCGCTCCCGATTATCCGCAACGCCTCCATACATTCCTACAGGCGAAGGGCTCGCACCTTTCGGAAATCATCCGCCGAAACGATCCGGCCACCGGGCTTCCGCAAGCCCGATCGGCTTGAATGGATTGATCACAGTGCCTGTAATCATCGAGGCAAGGATATTCGTTTCCGGCGGAATGCTTGCCACTGGCCACCAGCCTGTCGCGGACGCAAGCCTCCAGCGCAGTATCGATACGTCCGTTCCGATGAGCGCGTAACTGATCGCCGCGCCGGCAATCGCGATGTCCAGAGAATTGCCCATTTGCCCGACCCGACCCAGGCCGGACAATCCTTCAGCGTTGTCGCTAAATCAAGCCGCTGTCTCGGCCTTGAGACTCAGCCTTCGGCAGCATCGAAAACCTTCCGCGCCTCGCGTACAGCGCCGTGATTGAGCTCGGCCCATTGGATCAGCTGGTGCAAGGGTCCAAACATCGAGCGCCCGAGATCGGTGAGGCTGTATTCAACGCTCGGCGGTTTGGTCGGAAAAACCTCGCGATGCACATAGCCGTCGCGCTGCAGATCGTGCAGCGTCTGGGTGAGCATGCGCTGTGAAATATCGGGCACGAGGCGCCGCAACTCGCCAAAGCGGTACGGCTTCTCGGCCAAGGCCTCCATCAGCAGCGAACTCCATTTGTTGCTTATGCCCTGGATCACGTCGCGAACCGGGCAATCCGCAAGGTTTCCGCCACCGCTGCCTGCTTTGTAGATCTCGAGCTTCGATCTCAGATTGACGATCTTGCCGTCCATGGCTGGTTCCCTGGCTGTGCCTACCTCCCGCAAAACTGCCTTCTTTACGAGGATGGGTCAATTCCTATTTTAGTGCTGGTCTCTTTTTGAGACTAACATATGCACCCGCCGCTCCGGCGCAACGTCAGGACCTTTCATGACCGACACCCTTCTCGTCACCGGCGCCTCCGGCCAGCTTGGCCGCGGCGTCATCAATCATCTGCTTGACACGCTCAAGGTCTCCCCTCAGCGCATCATCGCCGCTACCCGCAATCCGGAAAATCTGGCCGATCTGGCAGCCCGAGGCGTCACCATCAGGACGGTCGACTTCGACGACACCGCATCGTTGGCCAGTGCATTTACCGGCGCCGACAGGGTTCTGATCATTTCGACGAACGAGCTCGCCATTCCGGGCAAGCGCCTGAAGCAACATGAGACTGCGGTCGCCGCAGCAAAAGGCGCGGGTGTTTCGCATCTGCTCTACACATCGATGCCCAATCCGGAGCCAGGATCGCCGGTGCTGTTTGCGCCCGATCACCACGGCACCGAGCAGGCGATCAAGGCGAGCGGTATCCCCTCCACCATCTTCCGCAACGGCTGGTATCAGGAGAACCTGTTCCTGGCGCTGCCGCACGCCATCGCCTCTGGGCAGTGGTACACGTCCGCTGGAGACGGCCGCATTGCCCACGGCGCGCGCGACGATATGGCTGCCGCGATTGCCGCCGGCCTCGCTTCGACCGCAACCGAAAGCACGACATACACGCTGACCGGCCCCAAGGCCCACACGATGGCCGAGATTGCAGCCCTCGTCACCGAGGTCACCGGCAAGCCGATCGACGTTGTCCAGCTTTCGGATGAAGCGCTGACCGAGGGATTGAAGGCAGCCGGCGTTCCCGAAGCTTTTGCGCCCGTGATCGTTTCCTTCGATACCAACACCCGCTCCGGCCGGATCGGCATGGTGACCGACGCGGTCGAGACTCTGTCCGGCAGGAAGCCGCAGCCGCTGAAGGAATTTCTTGAAGCAAACAAGGCGGCTCTGGTGAACTGAGCCTCACAAATGGCCGTGCCCTTCGAAGGGCATGGCCGCTTGTTCAAATAGCCACCTGCGTCCCGATCTCGACGACGCGTCCGGTCGGGATCTGGAAATATTCCGTCGCATCGGCCGCCGAGCGCGCCAGGCCGATGAACAGCTTGTCCTGCCAGACCGGCATGCCGGAATTGGGCGAGGCCTTGAGCGAGCGCCGCGACAGGAAGAAGGATGTCGTCATGATATCGAACTTCCAGCCCTGCTTGCGGCAGATCGCCAGCGCACGCGGGATGTTGGGCTGCTCCATATAGCCGAAGGTCAGCGTCACCCGCATGAACAGTTCGTTGACCGTCTCCATCTTGACGCGCTCGCTGTCGGGCACAACCGGCTGCGGTGCCGTCACCACCGAAAGGATGACATTCTGCTCGTGCAGCACCTTGTAGTGCTTGAGGCTGTGCATCAGCGCGGTCGGCGCGCTCAGCGGATCGCTGGTCAGGAACACTGCGGTGCCCGACACCAGATGCGGCTTCTTCTTCAGCAGATTGCCGGCAAGGAAATCGAGCGGAATCTCGTTCCGGCGGGTCTTTTCGAACAAATAGCGGGTGCCGCGGATCCAGGTCCACATGGTCAGCACAATAACCGCGGCAATGGCAAGCGAGGACCAGCCCCCTTCAAACACCTTGACTATGTTGGCTGCAAAGAAGCCGGTATCGACGAAGGCGAACACCGCCATCAGGGCGACCGCGACGCCGAGCGGCCATTTCCAGATGCGCGTCATTACAACAAAAAGCAGTATGTTCGTCACCAGCATGTTGCCGGTCACCGAAATACCGTAGGCCGAGGCCAGGCGGCTGGATTCGCCGAAGCCGACCACCAGCAACATCACCACCAGCGCCAGCATCAGGTTGATGCGCGGCAGATAGATCTGGCCCGACTGTTTTTCCGACGTGTGCTGGATGACGAAGCGCGGCAGCATATTGAGCTGCACCGCCTGCCTGGTCAGCGAGAAAGCGCCGGAGATCACCGCCTGGCTGGCGATGACGGTCGCCGCCGTCGCCAGCACGACCATCGGAATAAGCGTCCAGCCCTGGTTCATCTCAAAGAAGGGATGGCCGACAACACCGCCATTTGCGAGCACGAAGGCACCTTGCCCGACATAGTTGAGCAACAGACAAGGGAACACAATTGCCAGCCAGGCGAGCACGATCGGCTTGCGGCCGAAATGGCCGAGATCGGCATAGAGCGCCTCAGCGCCGGTGACGGCGAGGAAGACCGCACCAACAGTGACGAAGGCGACGTCGGGCGAGTTGACCAGGAACGACACGATGTAATGCGGGCTGATCGCCAGCAGGATTTCCGGATCGGCGATGATGTGGTTAATGCCGGAAAGGCCGATGGCCAGGAACCACAGCGCCGTGACTGGCCCGAACACCAATCCTACGCCGCCGGTGCCGAACCGCTGTACCGCAAACACGATCGCCAGGATGGCCAGCGTCAGCGGCACCACATAGGGCTGGAATGTCGGCGTGACGACATTCATGCCTTCGACCGCCGATAGTACCGAGATCGCCGGCGTAATGACTGCGTCGCCGAAAAAAAGCGCCGCGCCGACAATGCCGATGCCGAGGATCACCGCCGAGCGCGTCGGGAAACTGTTGCGCGCCAGCGCCATCAGCGACAGCACCCCGCCCTCGCCGCGATTGTCGGCACGAAGCACGAACATGATGTATTTGATGGTGACGGTGATCGTCAGCGACCAGATGATCAGCGAGAGTACGCCCAGGATGTCGCCACGGTTGGCGACGTTGCCGCCGGCTGATGCATGCAACGCCTCTCGGAATGCATAGATCGGGCTGGTGCCTATATCGCCGTAAACCACACCCAGCGCGCCCAGCATCAGCACCTTGGTGCTGTGCTGCTCGACCTCAGAATGGCTTGATTGTTCGACAGGTTCTGCCTCGTTACCAGCATTGGCAAGGGCCATGGACGACACTCCGATAAGCGGGCGGTGCTCTACGCTTGCTGCGCTGCAATATCAAGTGCCGTCACGTAATGGCTCCGTCCCGATATTGCGAGTCGTCCACGACTTGGCAGACTCAGTCCCATCGGCAGACTACCTGGAATGTCGCAACGGACACGTTTTTAAATAGCCACCTGCGTCCCGATCTCGACCACGCGTCCGGTCGGGATCTGGAAATATTCCGTCGCATCGGCCGCCGTGCGCGCCAGCCCGATGAACAGCTTGTCCTGCCAGACCGGCATGCCGGAATTGGGCGAGGCCTTGAGCGAGCGCCGCGACAGGAAGAAGGATGTCGTCATGATGTCGAACTTCCAGCCCTGCTTGCGGCAGATCGCCAGCGCACGCGGGATGTTGGGCTGCTCCATATAGCCGAAGGTCAGCGTCACCCGCATGAACAGTTCGTTGACCGTCTCCATCTTGACGCGCTCGCTGTCGGGCACAACCGGCTGCGGTGCCGTCACCACCGAAAGGATGACATTCTGCTCGTGCAGCACCTTGTAGTGCTTGAGGCTGTGCATCAGCGCGGTCGGCG
Source organism: Mesorhizobium sp. M1399 (assembly GCF_040317735.1). Classification (NCBI taxonomy): domain Bacteria; kingdom Pseudomonadati; phylum Pseudomonadota; class Alphaproteobacteria; order Hyphomicrobiales; family Phyllobacteriaceae; genus Mesorhizobium; species Mesorhizobium sp. M1399. The sequence continues at coordinate 66,046 of NZ_JAMYKZ010000008.1, read as the reverse complement.
CGCTCAGCGGATCGCTGGTCAGGAACACTGCGGTGCCCGACACCAGATGCGGCTTCTTCTTCAGCAGATTGCCGGCAAGGAAATCGAGCGGAATCTCGTTCCGGCGGGTCTTTTCGAACAAATAGCGGGTGCCGCGGATCCACGTGGACATGATCAGCCCCATGGCGCAAGCGACTGTTATCGAGACCCACCCGCCTTCGAGGATCTTGACGATGTTTGCGAGGAAAAATCCGGTATCGATCGTGCCAAACAGCAGTGTGAGCGCCGCCGCCAGTGCAAGCTGCCATTTCCACCGGAACCGCATCACGACAAACAGCAGGATGGTTGTCATCAGCATTTCGCCAGTCACCGAAATGCCATAGGCGGAAGCCAGCGAACTCGAACCGCCAAAGCCGACCACCAGCAACATCACGCCCAGCGCAACCACCAGATTGACGCGCGGCATGTAGATCTGGCCGGATTGCATTTCGGACGTATGCTGCACCTCGATGCGCGGAAGCAGATTGAGCTGCACCGCCTGGCGGGTCAGCGAGAAAGCGCCGGAGATCACCGCCTGACTGGCGATCACGGTCGCTGCCGTGGCCAGCCCAACCATGGGCATCAGCGCCCAATCAGGCAGCATCTGGAAGAATGGATTGGTGGGTTTGCCGCCGTTGGCCAGAACGAACGCGCCTTGTCCGAAATAGTTGAGGAGCAGACAAGGGAACACCACGGAAAACCATGCCAGCACGATCGGCCTGCGCCCGAAATGACCGAGGTCGACATAGAGGGCTTCGGCCCCGGTGACCGCCAGGAACACCGCCCCGACCGTGACGAAGGCACCGGTGGGCGTATTGGCCAGATAAGCGACCGCGTAATAGGGATTGATCGCCAGCAGGACCGACGGGTCGTCCAGCAGATGGTACACCCCGGCGGCGCCGATCGCCAGGAACCACACTGCCGTCACCGGTCCGAACACGGCCGCCACCCTGCCGGTGCCAAAGCGTTGCACGGCAAAAAGCATTGCCAGGATGACCAGCGTGATCGGAACCACATAGGTTTCCAGCGTCGGGGTCACCACTTCCAGGCCTTCGACCGCCGAAAGCACGGAGATGGCCGGCGTTATAATGGCGTCGCCGAAAAACAGCGCCGCGCCGCACAGCCCGATCCCCAGGATGAGCTTGGCTCCATTGGGATAAGCGCTGCGCGCAAGCGACATCAGCGACAGCGTGCCGCCCTCGCCCTTGTTGTCGGCTCTGAGAACGAAAGCGACGTACTTTATCGTGACGATGATCGTCAGCGCCCAGACGATAAGCGACAGCACGCCAAGGACGTCGTTGCGGGCTACCGGTCCCGACGATGCGTGCAGCGCTTCCCGAAATGCATAGATTGGGCTGGTGCCGATATCGCCGTAAACCACGCCCAGCGCGCCCAGCATCAGCACCTTGGTGCTGTGCTGCTCGACGGTGGAGTGGCTGGATTGCTCGATGGGTTCTGCCTCGCTACCGGCGTGAGCAAGGGCCATGGACGACACTCCCATAGACGTGCGGTGCTCTATGCTGCGGGGTGGAAAGGACGCGCTGCCATGCCGGGAACGCACGGCCTATCGGCTCGCCTCTCTCTACCAGCCACAAGCCTTCAGAAACCGCCTGACCGTTGCGGCCATGCCATACTCCAACGCATCGGCTGTCAACCCATGTCCGATCGACACTTCGGCCAATGCCGGGATGCGCCTGGCCAGTGCCGGCAAATTGCTCACCACAAGGTCGTGCCCGGCATTGACCTGGAGCCCTGCAGCAAGTGCGGCATCCGCCGTCTTTCCCAATTTCTCCAATTCCTTCGCCGCTTTTGCCGAATCGGAATGATAGCTGCCATATGGACCCGTGTAGAGTTCGATCCGGTCGGCGCCGGTGTCGCGAGCGGCTTTCACGCCATCGGGATCCGGATCGGAAAAGAGCGATACGCGAAAGCCTCCCTTCTTCAGGCGCTTGACGACCGGTGTCAGGAACGCAGCCCCGGCGGCGAAGTTCCAGCCATGGTCGGAAGTCGCCTGCACCGGGTCGTCGGGCACCAGCGTCACCTGTTCCGGCTGATGCTTTTCCACAAGCGCCAGGAACTCCTCGGTCGGATAGCCCTCGATGTTGAATTCCGCACTCGGGAACTCGTCGTCGATCAGCGCCCTGATCTCAGGCAGATCGGAATGCCTGGTGTGCCGCTCGTCGGGTCGCGGGTGCACCGTCAGCCCATGCGCACCGGCGGCAAGGGCGATGCGTCCGAGCCCCGTCACGCTTGGCCACGGCAGGTCGCGCCGGTTGCGCAGCATGGCGATGGCATTGAGGTTGACGGAAAGCTTTGCAGGCATTTGCACGGTTCCAGGCTGATCTCGGCGCGCATCTATAGCGCCTTTAAGGGGAACAGACAGAGGGTTTCAGGTGTTCCAGGGGAACGAAGAAAATCGAGCGCAAGGAGTTTCCTGTTGAATTTTCTCGATGCCGTGCCGGCGATCCGCCGCATCGATACCGATCGCGAAGACCTCTTCGCCATCGATGTCGTCGGCCATGTCGCAGCGGCTGATGCCGAAAACCTGTTCGGATTGCTGGAGGCAGCCTACGCGCTGCACACGAAAATCGACGTGCTGGTGCGCCTGATCGATCATGAGGGTGTCGACTGGACCGACGTATCGGACGAGACGATCGAACAGGGCATAGCTCACGCGGTGGAGCATATCGGCCGCTGCGCGGCGGTCGGTGAGCCGAACTGGATAGCGGAGGCAAGAGCCTTCTTGCCAGCCTCTTTGCCTATCGAACTCCGGCATTTCGAGGCTAAGGACGAAACCGCCGCCTGGGAATGGCTTGGCGCCAGACCGATCGCCCAGCGCTGATACGGCCGCCCTATCGGACGATCGTCAGCCGTTCGGCCGCGCGCGTGATGGCGGTGTAGAGCCAACGCTGCCGGGTTTCCTTGAATGCCCAGCTTTCGTCGAAAAGCACGATCTCGTTCCACTGCGACCCCTGCGCCTTGTGCACGGTCAGCGCGTAGCCATAATCGAAATCGTCGAAGCGCTTCTTCTGCTGCCAGGGAATGTCGGCGTCCGGATCTTCGAACGCCGCCTTGAGCAGTTTGATCTTGGCGACGCCGCGATCCGGATCGTCTTCCTCCGGCGAGACCAGCAGATTGATGCCGGGCTTGACCGTCTCGCGCGACGAGGTCATCACCTTCCACAGCGAGCCGTTGAGCAACCCCTTGGCTGGATCGTTGCGCAGGCAGACCAGCTTGTCGCCGGCTTGCGGATAATCGGCGTTGAACCCCTTCAGCTCGCGCAGCCGCTGATTATAGCGACGGCGCGTGCGGTTGGTGCCGACCAGCACCTGGTCCGCCTTCAGCACCAATTCCTGGGTGACGTCTTCCTTGCCGATCACTTGCGCCGCGCCATAGTCGCCGCGCATGAACTCGCGGCCCTCGCGCACATCGAGCGCAAGCCGGATGATCGGGTTGTCGCGCGCCTGGCGATGGATTTCGGTGAGCAGAATGTCCGGCTCATGGTCGGTGAAGAAGCCGCCGCCGGAGATCGGCGGCAACTGGCCGGGATCGCCAAGCACCAGGATCGGCGTGCCGAAGCTCATCAGGTCACGGCCAAGCTGCTCGTCGACCATCGAGCATTCGTCGATGACGACGAGCTTGGCCCGCGAGATCGGGCTCTGCCGGTTGAGCGAAAAGGTCGGCGACATCGAGGTTTTGCCGGTCACCTCGTCCGCTACCGATTCCTCGCCTTTCGGCCGGTAGATCAGCGAATGGATTGTGCGGGCATTGACCGCGCCCTTGGAACGCAGCACCTGCGCCGCCTTGCCGGTAAAGGCGGCGAACTGCACCTGGCCGTCGACATGCTCGGCGAAATAGCGCGCCAGCGTCGTCTTGCCGGTGCCGGCATAGCCGAACAGCCGGAACAGCTGCGGCTTGCCGGCTTTCAACCAGCCGGCCACCGCCTTCAGCGCCTCGTCTTGTTGAGGGGAGAATTCCATCAGCGCGACAGACCGGATTCGCGAGGGAAAGACAAGGTGACTGCCGTCACCATCAACTTCATCGCCTGCAATTACGCTGCTGCGACAAGTCCAGGCTATCAGCGACGAAGAGGAACGTAAAGAGAACAACGCCGGGCGACGACAGCTTACCCAGCCCGCTGTGGATCGTTCTCCAGCAGGATCGGCTTGCCATGCGGCGTAGCATGCGCGGCCCGTTCCCAGGCAGCAGCAAGGCTGTCGACGTCGCTCCTACCGGCAACGCCTTTGGCCGAAAGCAGCTTTTCTAGCGCGGCCAGCCAGTGCTTGTAATAGTCATGACCGTCGCGCGCGGCGCCCGGCCGCTTCACCTCGGCCGACAAGGCGTCCGCCCATTCGCTCCACGAAAACAGCCCGTTGTCGTGTAGCGCCACCGTCATGGCGAAGGCCTCTGCTTGCCACGGCTGGGCGAAGACTGGCGCCTCGACACCGGCGGGCAGCGCGTTGGCGACTGAGCCCGTCTCACGCCGCTTCAAGATAGCTCTCCCAGGCATCGATCGACACGACAAGTGTCGGGTCGGCGCCCTCGCCCCAGATTTCGCTGCCGGTGAAGGCCACCGTATAGACCCATTGCGGGTTTTCGCCCTGGCCGTGCGCATTGGTGTCGGGAAAAACGAAGCCGTCACGCATGGCCTCGATGACGCCTCGCTTGCCACGCGCGTAACGCGGCAGCCTGGTGTGGCCGGTCGGATGAAAGTTCTTGGTTCGCACGAGGTCGCCTGCCTTGAATCGCGGCGGGACGGCGACCGGCCGGTCGCAAGGCCCGCCCTTGGCCAGCACCGCCGAAACGTCTTGCGCCTTCAGGACCCGCTTGGGTGTCGCTACCGGGTCGACCGCATCGCCCCTGGCCAGATCGCGGTCGCTGACGAAACCATGGCGTTTGAGTAACACCTCCAGCGCCTTGATCCAGATTTCGTAATAACTCGACGCATAGTAGTCGGCCGGGTGCAGCGATTCCCGCGCGTGCCGGCTCTCGTCGATGTTCCAGGCGCCCATGGCGCCGGCGCACAACGTCACGCCCAGCGCCCGCCTTTCCCAATCGGCATGGAAATAGGGTTCGTCCTGTTCAGGCGCGACCGGCCCGAAACCCATCTGGCCGCCGAGATCCTGCGGCCCGTTCATGCCGGTTCCCGCGCCAGCGCCGTGCCGATCATGGCATCGCGCGTCACCAGATCGGCGAGCCGCGCCTCATCCCAGCCCTCTGTGTCCCTGGGCCGCATCGGCACCACCAGATAGCGCAGCTCGGCGGTCGAATCCCACACCCGGATTGCCGTCGTCGCCGGCAAGGTCAGCCCGAATTCGTCGAGCACGCCGCGCGGATCGATCACCGCGCGCGAACGGTAGGGCGGCGCCTTGTACCAGACCGGCGGCAGGCCGAGCACCGACCATGGATAGCAGGAGCATAGCGTGCAGACGACGAGGTTGTGCGTGTCGGCCGTGTTGAACACCGCCTGCATGTGTTCGCCTTGCCGGCCGGTGTGGCCGAGCGATTCGATGGCCGCCGTCGCATCACGCTTCAGCCATGCGGCAAACCCGGGATCAACCCAGGCCTTCGCCACCACCTTTGCGCCGTTGCGCGGCCCGACCTTGGTTTCGTAGGTATCGACGATGACGTCGATCGCCGCTGGATCGATCAGCCCCTTGCGGGTGAGAATCGTCTCCAGTGCGCGCACACGCGCCGCAAAAGCATCAAGCTCGTTGTCGTGGTCGTGATTGTGCAGCATGGCATCAAATTACGATCGCGGACCTCCGGCCGCAAGCACCACGGCTTGGGCCAGTGCTATTCGGCTGCCGCCTTCTGCGGCACCGGTTCTTCCTCGTCGTCGAACAGTGACGGCTGGTCGACCGCCTCGACCGGGCTCGGCTCGCCCCGGTGCCCCGCCCATACGCTGACGAGCCAGCCGGAAAAATGCTCCATGTAGACGTAGATGACGGGCGTGACGAACAGCGTCAGTGCCTGCGAGGCGACAAGGCCGCCGACCACCGCCACGCCGAGAGGCTGGCGCAATTCCGCGCTGGCGCCGGTGCCGAGCGCGATCGGGATGGTACCCATCAGCGCGGCAAGCGTAGTCATCATGATCGGCCGGAAGCGCATCAGGCAGGCCTTGTGGATGGATTCGACAGGCGACATCCCCTCGCGCCTGAGTTCCAGCGCCACGTCGATCATCATGATGCCGTTCTTCTTGACGATGCCGATCAGCATCAGGATGCCGATCACCGCGATCACCGACAGATCCATCCCCGCCAGCCGCAACGCCACCAGCGCGCCGAGCACCGCCGATGGAAGCCCGGTCAGGATGGTGAGCGGATGGATGAAGCTCTCATAGAGCATGCCGAGCACGATATAGATGGTCAGGATCGCGCCGCCGATCAGCAGCCCCTGGTTGGAAAGCGAATCCTGGAACGTCTTCGCCGTGCCCGAGAAGGCGGTCGAGATCGTCGGCGGCATGCCGATCTTGTCCTTCAGCGCGTTGATGTGGCTCACGCTGTCGCCGAGGGCCACGCCCTGCGGCAGATTGTAGGAGATGGTCACAGCCGGAAGCTGGCCGAGCTGGTTGACGGTCAAAGCACCGGCGGTCCGATCGACGCGAGCGAACGCACCGAGCGGCACCAGGCTGCCGCTCGCCGTTCTCACCTTGATGGCCAGCATCCGCTCGGGCGACCACTCGATCTTCGGGTCGAGCTCCATGATCACGTCGTAGCTGTCGGCCGAGCCGAAGATGGTCGACACCTGCTGGGTGCCGAAACCGCCATAGAGACTGGAGCGCAGCGTGTCGGTATCGACGCCGAGGTTCGCCGCCTTGTCGCGGTCGATCACCAGCGTCGCCTGTAGCGCGTTGTTCTGCAGGTCATTGGTCACGTCGGTGAAGGCGGCATGATCGGCGGCCATTGCGTCCGTCAGCCTTTGCGCCCAGACGTTCGTCAGGCCGGTATCGAGGCCCTGCACGGCAAGCTGGTAGGCACTCGCCGAAGAACGCGCGCCGAGCCGCAGGTTCTGCACCGGCTGCATGTAGGTTTCGATGCCGGGCACATTGGCAAGCTGGCGCCGCAGATCCGAAAGCACCTTGTCGATGTTGGGGCGCTGGTCCTTGTCCTTCAGCTGCACAAAGAGCTGGCCCTGGTTGAGCGCATTGTTTCCGCTGCCCGCCGACCAGCCGACATGCGCGACATAGGGCGAATGGGTGAAGACATCAGCCACTTGCCCCTGCAGCTTCACCATGGCGTCGAACGAAATGTCCTGGCGCGCGATGGTCGTCACCGAGACCTGGCCGATATCCTCCTGCGGGAAGAAGCCCTTCGGCGATATCTGGATCAGCCACACCGACAGCCCGGCGGTTACCAGGAAGACAAGGAAAACCAGGAAATTGTGGCGCAGGCAGAATGTCAGCAGCCGGTCATAGCCCCGCATGAAGACGTTTTGTCTATGGCCTTCACCGTGCGCTGCTTTCTGCTCGGCTTTCGATAACGACAATAGCCGCGAGCACAGCATCGGCGTCAGCGTCAGCGAGACGAACATCGATGCCAGGATGGCGACCGTCACCACCACCGCGAACTCGTTGAAGATGCGCCCGATCACGCCGCCCATCAAAAGCACGGGAATGAACACGGCGACCAGCGAGATCGAGATCGAGATGATGGTGAAGCCGATTTCGCGGGCGCCCTTGAGCGACGCCTCCATTGCCGAGAGCCCATCCTCCTCCATATGCCGGAAGATATTTTCCAGCATGACAATGGCGTCGTCGACGACAAGGCCGACCGCCAGCGTCAGTCCCATCAGCGAGATGTTGTCGATGGAAAAGCCGAACAGGTACATCACGCCCAGAGTGGCGATGAGCGAAATCGGCACCGCCACGGCCGGGATCACCGTCGCCGTCACCCGGCGCAGGAACAGGAAGATCACCATCACCACCAGCGCGATAGTGAGCAGGAGCGTGAACTGCACGTCGTCGACCGCCTCGCGGATCGATGTCGAGCGATCGTTGAGCAACTGGATGCTCGCAGCTGCCGGCATCTGACCCTCGAAGGAAGGCAGCATCGCCTTGACGCGGTCGACGACATCGACGGTATTGGCATCCGGCTGACGCTGCACCGCCATGATGATGGCGCGGGTGCCGTCATACCAGCTTGCCGTCGTCGTGGTCTCGACCGAATCGATGACGCGGGTCACCTCGCCGAGCCGCACCGGATGGCCGTTCTTGGTGGCGATGATGATGTTGGAGAATCCCGCCGCGTTGGTCAGCTGCGTGTTCGCCGTGATGGTCAGCTGCTGTTTGTTGTTCTTGAGCACACCGAGCGGCGTGTTGCTGTTGGCCGAGGCAATGGCCGTCTGCAGCTGGTCGATCGAGATGCCGCGTGCGGCGAGCGCCGTCGGATCGATCTGGACGCGGACGGCATATTTCTGTTGGCCGTAGATCGAAACCTGCGCAACGCCGTCGATCGTCGACAGCGACGGCGAAATCACATTCTCGGCAAAGGCATCGAGATCGGTCAGCGGAATGGTGTCGCTGACCAGCGACATCAGCAGGATCGGCGCGTCGGCTGGATTGACCTTGCGATAGCTCGGCGGGCTGGTCATCTCCGGCGGCAATTGTCGTTGCGTGCGTGCGATCGCCGCCTGCACATCGGCGGCGGCTGCATCGATGTCGCGGTTGAGCACGAACTGAATGGCGATCGAGGTCGTGCCGAGCGAATTGGTCGTCGAGATCGAATCGATGCCGGCGATAGTGGCAAACTGCTTGATCAGCGGCGTTGCCACCGAGGTCGCCATGGTTTCCGGCGAGGCCCCAGGCAGCGAGGCCGAGACGTTGACAACCGGAAATTCCGCGCTTGGCAGCGCCGCGACCGGCAGGAATTTGTAAGCAAATAGCCCGCCCAGAACCAAGGCGAACGACATGAGCAGCGTGGCGACGGGCCTGCGGATGCAGAATTCGGAAATCATGGCTGTGTTCCGCCCGTCCTGTCGGCCTCCGCGACCTTCGGAGTCGCCTGGTCGTCGGTACCGGTCGAGGCCTTGCCTTCGCGGACCGCCGCGCCGTTTTTCAGCTTGGTCTGGCCTTCGACGACGACACGCTCGCCGCTTTCCAATCCTTGGCTGATCGCGGTGTTGGCGCCTTCTGTCAGCGCGACCTGCACGGGCCGCATTTCAACGGTGTTGTCCGGCTTGATCACATAGACGAACGGCCCCTTCTGGCTGGGCTGGACGGCGACCGTCGGAACGGACGTCATTTGCGGCATGATGCCGGCATCGAGCACAACATTTACATATTGGCCCGGCCACAGCGAAAGATCGGCGTTGGGCACGCTGGCCCGCGTTGCGATGGTGCCGGATGCCGTGTCCACGCTGGAATCGACGAAATCCAGCGTTCCCTTGCCGATCGGCTTCGGGTCGCCGTCCTTGGTCAGCGTCACCGCGCCTTGCTGCGGCGCCGCCAGCGCCTTGTGCAGTAAGGCAAGATCGCTTTCCGGAAGATTGAAGTTCACCTGCAGCGGGTCGACCTGCGTGATCGTCACCAGCGGCGTCGACGTGCTGCTGCCGTTGCTGGTGGTGACGAGGTCGCCGACCGCGACGCTGACCGCGCCAAGCCTGCCGGAAATCGGCGCTTTGATCGTGGCAAAGCCAAGCTGGACCTCGTCCGCATCGATCGTCGCCTTATCGGCGTCGACAGTGGCCGCGGCGGATTTCTGCGCCGCGACGGCCTGATCATAGGTCTGCTGTGTTCCGGCCTGCCTGGCGACGAGATTTTTGGCGCGCTGAAGATCGGCCGTGGCGCTGGCAAGCAGCGCCTGGTCTTTTGCGAGCGTCGCCTGATCGCGTGCCAATTGGGCCTTCAATGAGCGATCGTCCAGCGAGAACAGAAGGTCGCCGGCCTTCACCATCTGTCCGTCCTTGACCGCGATTGCGACGATCTGGCTTGAGACCCGTGCGTTGATGCTGACCACGGCGGGAGAGGACACAAAGCCGATGGCATAGCGCCGGACCGGGAAATCGGCCGTCGAGGCGGTGGCGGCAACCACCGAAGTCGAACGCGCGGCATTTGCCGCTGCAGCGGGCTTGTCCGCCGCCGCCGTCGTCTGCTTCGCCGACAGCATCTGCTGAAGACCGCTCATTGCGGTGGGCGAATGATAAAGCCACGCCGCCGCGGCAACGCAGGCTGCAGCAATCACCGCAAATACGATCTTTCCGCGCATCGACAAAAGGCCTCTCGATCCGACACGCCGCTATCCGGTGGCCGCAGTCTAGCTCAACTCGCAGCCTCTTGCCGCGCTTTTGCCAGATAATAGAGAATGCCGAAGGCGAAAAAGGGCCAAAAGCCGTCATTACGAAGATTTAATGTGCAGTGCACAATAAAACGGCAGCTAACGCAGCATCGGCCACAGCGTCGCCGCAAGCATCACGCCCATGGCGATGTTGAACCATTTGAGCCGCACCGCATCAGCCAGAAAACCGCGCAGCGCCATGCCGAAACCGGCCCAAGTCGAAATGCTCGGCAGCATGACGACGGCGAAAGCGGCCGCGATCAGCACCACGGACACAAACGGGCGTTCCGGATTGGTATAGACGGCCATGGCCGTAATCGCCATCACCCAGGCCTTAGGATTGACCCACTGGAAAGCCGCAGCCTCGATGAAGCGCATCGGCTGGCCCTTCGCCTCGCCTTCGCCGCCGAGCGAGCGCGACATGGCGATCTTCCAGGCCAGATAAAGCAGGTAGAGGCCGCCGGCGATCTTCAACCCGGTATGCAGCACCGGAAAGGCCGTCAACACGGCCCCAAGCCCGAAGCCTACGGCAAGCAACAGCACGAGGAAGCCGAAGCCGATGCCGAGCATGTGTGGCACGGTCTTGACCAAGCCGAAGTTCACACCCGAGGCCAAAAGCATGAAATTGTTCGGACCCGGCGTGATCGAGGTCACGAAGGCATAAACCAGCAGGGCGAAGAATGCGTCGAAGGTCATGCCGTTCCCCTAATCAATGCGAGCAGGACGATTACATCCCCTGCGGGCCGCGGTTCATCGCCGCCACTCCGGTACGGCAGATTTCGACCAACCCGAGCGGCTTCATGATGGCGATAAACTGATCGAGCTTCGAACCCTTACCGGTGATCTCGAAGATGAAATGCTCGGTGTTGGCGTCGATGACGCTGGCGCGGAATGCATCGGCGAGCCTGAGCGCCTCGACGCGGGATTCGCCGGTGCCGGCGACCTTGACCAGCGCGAGCTCCCGCTCCAGTGGCCGCTCCTGTCCGAATTCCTGCGATCGCACAGTGAGATCGACGACACGATGCACCGGCACGATGCGCTCGAGCTGGTGCTTGATCTGCTCCAGCACGTGCGGCGTGCCGCGCGTCACGATGGTGATGCGCGACAGGTGCTTTTCGTGCTCGGTTTCCGAGACCGTCAGGCTCTCGATGTTGTAGCCACGTCCGGAGAACAGGCCGATGACCCGGGCAAGCACGCCCGGCTCGTTGTCGACGAGGACCGAAAGCGTGTGGTTCTCTGGTTTTTCCGTCTCCTTGGCGATGAAATAGGCGGAGCCGGTCGGTTGCAACTGTGCGTTCATGACATGAATCTCGATTTCAAACTTTTGTGCTAATCTGCTGTTTCCGCACAGCTTCCTTGAACCAGGCTACACCAGTTCCCTGCCCTTGGCGTCGATCGCGTTGGCGACAGCTTCGTCGGTCGCCTCATCAGGCAACAGCATCTCGTTATGCGCCTTGCCGGACGGGATCATCGGGAAGCAGTTGGCGAGCGTCGCCACGCGGCAATCGAACAGGACGGGCTTCTTGACCGCGATCATCTCCTTGATGGCGTCATCGAGCTCGTCCGGCTTGTCGCAGCGAATACCGTGGCCGCCATAGGCTTCGGCGAGCTTGACGAAATCCGGCATCGCCTCGGTATAGGAATGCGACAGCCGGTTGCCATGCAGCAGCTGCTGCCATTGCCGCACCATGCCCATGTACTGGTTGTTGAGGATGAAGATCTTGATCGGCGCCTCGTGCTGTACCGCCGCGCTCATCTCCTGCATCGTCATCTGCACCGAAGCGTCGCCGGCGATATCGATGACCAGCGCATCCGGGTGCGCGATCTGCACGCCGAGCGCGGCCGGCAGGCCGTAGCCCATCGTGCCCAGCCCGCCGGAGGTCATCCAGCGGTTCGGCTTCTCGAAATGATAGTGCTGCGCCGCCCACATCTGGTGCTGGCCGACCTCGGTGGTGATGTAGGTGTCGAGGTCTTTGGTCAGCGCATAAAGCCGCTGGACGGCATATTGCGGCATGATCACCTCATGGTTCATCTTGTAGGCGAGTGAATCGCGCGCGCGCCATTTGGCGATCTGCTCCCACCACGGGTGAAGCGCCTTCTTGTCGGCCTTGGCGGTTGCCCGCCACAGTCGCACAAGATCCTCCAGCACACGGCCGACATCGCCGATGATCGGCACGTCGGTATGGACGTTCTTGTTGATCGAAGACGGGTCGATGTCGATGTGGATCTTCTTCGAATTCGGCGAAAACGCTGTCAGCCGCCCGGTGATGCGGTCGTCGAAGCGCGCGCCGATGCAGAGCATGACGTCGCAATCGTGCATCGCCATGTTCGCTTCATAGGTGCCGTGCATGCCGAGCATGCCCATCCAGTTCTTGCCCGACGCCGGATAGGCGCCAAGGCCCATCAGCGTCGAGGTGATCGGGAAGCCGGTCAGGTCGACCAGCTCGCGCAGCAGGTGGCTCGCCTCCGGGCCGGAATTGATGACGCCGCCGCCCGAATAGATGATCGGCCTCCTGGCGCCGGCCATCAGCTCGACCGCCGCCTTGATCTTCTCCAGGTCGCCCTGGACCTTCGGCTGGTAGCTGGTGCGCGGCGCCGTCTGCGGCGGGACATAGATGCCCTTGGCGAACTGAACGTCCTTAGGGATGTCGACGACGACCGGACCGGGGCGCCCTGTCGTTGCCACATGGAAGGCCTCGTGGATCGTTGCCGCGAGCTGGTTGACGTCCTTCACCAGCCAGTTGTGCTTGGTGCAGGGCCGCGTGATGCCGACCGTGTCGCACTCCTGGAACGCATCCGAGCCGATCAGAGAGGTCGGCACCTGGCCGGTCAGGCAGACCAGCGGGATCGAATCCATCAGCGCATCCTGCAATGGCGTCACCGCATTGGTGGCGCCCGGCCCGGAGGTCACCAGCATGACGCCGGCCTTGCCGGTCGAGCGCGCATAGCCTTCCGCCGCGTGGCCAGCGCCCTGCTCGTGGCGAACGAGGATGTGCTCGACCTCGTCCTGCTGGAAGATTTCATCGTAGATTGGCAGAACCGCGCCGCCCGGATAGCCGAAAACATGCTTGACGCCATTGTCCTTCAGCGCCTGCACCACCATTTCGGCGCCAGTCATCTCGGTTCTTGGCGTTTCGCGCCGCTCATTCTGTCCACTGCTCATCGGTCTGGTCCCGTACTGTTCGCCATCGGGCGATTGCTGGTCGTTTAGTCGTGTTTCGGGCAATAAAAAAGGCCCCCGAGGGAGCCTGTGTCTTGCGCATGGGAGGTCACCGCCTGGCGGTTACACCGCCTTGCCCACGCGCTTTCCTACGAGAATGAGTGCCGTTTTCATGGTCGCGGACAATAGAATTGGTTTGATGGTGCTGTCAACGGCGAATGTGCGCGGGCCGGATCAGACTGTACCAATGCGCTTCCAGTAGATGAGGGTGCCTGTCAGCCCGCCATGCGGCTTCATCGCATAATCTGGTATTTCGCCGCCCAGCGTGAAGCCGAGCTTTTCATAGAGGCCGGAAGCCCCCTCCTCTTTTGCCGTGTCCAGCACCAACAGCGTGCGGCCTTTCTCCATGGCAACGGCTTCCGCCGCCTCCATCAGGCGGGTTGCGACGCCCTTGCCGCGATAATTGAGGCGGGTCATCAGCTTGGCAATCTCGGCCCGGTGCGGCTGGTTGGGAGGGCAGTCGAGCAGAGGTGACGGTGCGACCAGAGCCTCGCCGTTCCAGGCCCCGAGCACCGCCCTTTCGCCTCTGTTGACCGCCTGAAGCGACTTGTTCCAGAAGGCTGCGGCCATCTCCGGCGCCAAGGGATGCATGAAGCTGACCGAGCCGCCGGCGGCAACCGTGCCGATCAGCAAATCGACCAGCATTTTTTTCGTTCCGGCAGTATTGCTGAGTGGCCTGATTTCGATCGAACTCATGTGGTTTCCCCTGCGCCGCACAGTCAGTCGAAATGACTGGTCCGCTTCCGTTTCCTGGCTCGGCGGATTTCCCCGATGCGCTCGGCGTCTTCCTCTTGCAGATGTCGCCCGCGTTCCAGCAGTTCGAGCGTGTATTCCTCATAAGTCAGGCCCAGCCGCTCGGCCTTGTCCAGCCGCATCAGCATGATCTCGCGGCTCGGCACTTTCCATGCCTGGGCATGGGCGGTCCGCCAGGCAAGAAAGATATAGGGGTCTCCCTTGCCCCAAGGCGGACCGTCGTAGTCGCCGAGCGGCGGACCGCCATGTCGGAGCGTTTCGGACGGCGCGCCATCGTCTCAGCTCCTGGCCAATGCAACCAGATAGTCGGCGGCGCCCGGCCCCGGAGCGTGGAAGACGCAATCGGATGGCGCGCCGAGCGCCAGGCAGTCGCCGGGGTCGAGCCTGTGAATGACGTCGCCCTCGACGAATTCCAGCTGCCCGGAGATCAGCCAGATCTGTTGTCTGATGAAGGCATAGGAGGCCGCCGGGAAGCTCACCTTGGCGCCCGCCGGCAGTTGGACCCGGATCAGTTCGAGCGGCATGTCCGAAACCGGCGAAAGGTGCCGCCGCACATAACCCGTAGACGGATCGCGCCAGACCGGCTGGTCACGTTCGCGAAGCAGGCCACCGCCTTGCGACTCCGCCCTTGCGATCAAAGTGGAAAGCGTCATACCGAACGCGGCCGCAATGCGCACGAGGAGTGCCGCCGTCGGGCTCGTCATGCCGCGCTCGATCGTGCTCAGCATGGCTTTCGAAACATCGGACTGCTCCGCCAATTCCGCCAGGGACCAGCTACGAGCCACCCTTTCGGCATGTATCCTTCTGCCGATAGTCGATGAGATATCGTTCGCTATATTATCCATTCATCCACTATAGCGATATTCCGCGCTCGGGCGACGGCCGTTTCGTCCAGTTTTCGCAAACTCCTTAATGTCCGCTAAACCATCCGGCCTCACCCCACCTTAACCCCGTTCGCCTAGGCTCATTGTTTGGGAAAAGGGGATCGGCCTGTCCATGCTCGTCGAACGCGAAACCTCCATTGGAGAACCGACTTTGCTGGAGCGCCGCAGGGCGGAGCAGAACGACAAGCGGATTCTGGGGAATGTCGTGCAATGCGATGGCGCGCGCGCCACCATCAGCGCCTATGCCGACGATATCGAAGGCACGGTCACCGGCCTATGGAGCGTCGGCAAGATGATCTCGATCAATCTCGGTACATCACGAACCGTCGGCCTGGTCTACGAAATCGGCAAGTCGGATCGTGCCTGGAGCAGCGAGGGCCAGAATCCGATCGAGGTCAGCATCGAATTGATCGGCGAGGTGCGCGACGGCGCCGAACCCGGCGCCAAGCCGGTGTTCGACCGCGGCATCACGACCTATCCGCATATCGGCGCCATTGCCCATCGTATCCGCAGCCGCGACCTGCAGGCCGTCTACGATCTCGCCGGGCGTCACTCGATCACCATCGGTACGCTGTCGCAGGACGAGGCTATCGACGCCAATATTGCCATCGACGATACGCTGGCGCGCCATTTCGCCATTGTCGGCACCACCGGGGTCGGCAAATCGACCGCCGTCTCGCTGCTCTTGCGCAAGTCGATTGCCGCCCGGCCCGACCTGCGCGTGCTGATCCTGGATCCACACAACGAGTTCGCCGCGTCCTTGCCCGAATATTGCTTCAGGGTCGATTCGACGACGCTCGACCTGCCCTTCTGGATGTTCAAACTCGAGGAATTCGCCGAGGTGCTGTTTCGCGGCCGCGAGACGGTGCCGGAAGAGGTCGACGCCTTGCGCGATCTCATTCCCGCGGCCAAGAACCTCTATCGCAATCCGAACACCGGCAACTACCTGCGGCGCAGCACCGACGCGCTGACCGCCGACGCGCCGGTACCCTATCGCATTGCCGACCTCATCAAGCTGGTCGACGAACGCATGGGATTGCTGGAAAGCAAGAACGATCGTCCAACCCTCAGGTCACTGAAGACACGTATCGAATCGGCGGCATCCGATCCGCGCTACCGTTTCATGTTCAACTCGCGCCTGATCGAGGACACCATTCACGAGACGATCGGCAACATTTTCCGCGTGCCGCATCACGGCCGCCCGGTGACCTGCTTCGAAATGGCCGGTATGCCGTCCGAGGTGGTCAATTCCGTATGCTCGGTGCTGGCGCGGCTGGCGTTCGACCTGGCGTTGTGGAGCGAAGGCCGCTTGCGGCTGCTCTTCCTGTGCGAGGAAGCGCATCGCTATATGCCGGCCGATCCCCGCCTCGGTTTCGCGCCGACCCGGCACGCGCTGTCGCGCATCGCCAAGGAAGGCCGCAAATATGGCTGTTATCTCGGTGTCGTCACCCAGCGCCCGGGCGAGCTTGATCCGACCATCCTGTCGCAGTGCTCGACGTTCTTCGCCATGCGGCTCGCCAATGAGCAGGACCAGGCGATCATCCGCTCGGCGATCGCCGATTCCTCGGCTTCGACGCTGGCGTTCCTCTCCTCCATGGGCCAGCGCGAGGCCATCGCCTTCGGAGAAGGCGTGGCGACGACGATGCGGATGAAGTTCGAAAAACTCTCCGAGGATTTGATCCCCGGCACGGCCAAGCGCGAGGACGCCTTGCCCTCCGAAACCGGCAACGATGTCGACCTCGTTGCGATCGTCGAACGGCTGCGCAACGTGCCTAGACCACAACAGGCAATGCCGTTCGCGGAAGTCATTGATCCGGGCCGGCAGGCCGGCGATTCCGACTATCGCAAACCGCCGGCCGTACGTACCCAGCGGGACGAGGATTTCGACTTGCGCTACGGCCTCAAGCCGGCGACCTTCGGCCTGCGTCCCCAGAACGATTGAGCCGAGCGACGTTTAGGCAGACCTCATCGGTGCGTCGGCAACCATCAAAGCTGAACTTCGATGGCTGCCTTGTCTATAACGGACCATACCTGGCGAATTTTCCCTCTCTGAAACTCATAGAATACGTTCTCGGTAAACCAAATTCTCTTCCCGCTTACATCGAGCCCAAGGAACGTTCCCCTTGGGGTGCAGTTGAAGCTTAGCCGGCTCGCTATATAAGGCGGATCGGCAACCAATAGCCGAATGTCGAAGTAAAGGTCCGGAATTTCATCGAAGTCTCTCTCCAACATTTCGAGGTACCCGGATAATCCGAGCGGCCGACCGTTGTGGATCGCTTCATCATGAACAAACTGCCCCAGATTTGGCCAATCCTGCTTGTTCAGACATGCAATATAGCCTCGGTAAAGATCGGAGAGGTCGGATTTGATCACGGCAACACCTCTATCTCCCACAAGCCTTGCAAGGCGCCGTCTCAGCTTATTTGGCGACGTCGGTCTGCGAGCACCGGAAGCACAGAAAACGGCACTAGACGGCCAGCATCACGAATTTAATGACGGGATTCAGGCGCAGACGCGGTTGCGGCCTTGCCTCTTTGCCTCATAGAGCTGGCGGTCGGCGCGGCGATAGAACTCCTCGGCGGTTTCCTTGCGGTCCCAGACGGCAAGCCCGACGCTGGTGGTGATTTTCAGTCGGACATTGCCTGTCAGCACCGACATGCTGGCGATCGCCTTGCGGATGCGCTCGGCGAATTTGGATAGCAGCTCGGCGTCCATATTGGGCGTGACCACCGCGAACTCCTCGCCGCCCAGGCGCGCCACCACGTCGTGATAGCGTGTCATGTCCTTGAGACAGTTGGCGACGGCCCGCAACACCTCGTCGCCGACATCGTGGCCGTGGCTGTCGTTGACCTGCTTGAAGTGGTCGAGATCGAGGATCATCAGCCCGACTGGTTTTTCGATGCGGCGAAACTCCTCGAGATATTCTTTCAGCGCATCGTCGAAATAGCGCCGATTCTGCATGCCGGTGAGGCTGTCGGTCAGCGCCGCATGCTCCAGCGTCTCCGAGCGCGCACTGAGTGAAACTGTCATCGCGCGCAGCTTGCCTTCTTCCGTCGCCTGCTTTCGGATCAGCGGATAGATGAAGAAAATGCCGAAGAACAGCGCAGTCGCCAGCAGCACGCCGATCGCAAACAGCAGCTTGTTGAGATAGACGATTTCATCGAGTTCCGAAGGCGTATTGCTAATGTCGGCCGCCAGGGTTTGCAGGAGTCCATAGGCGTAAAGCGTCACCAGGCCGGCGGCCAGGATCACAAAAATAAAGACGAAAAACGCTGATTCCGCCTTGTGGAAATGCATCTGCTCCCCGTTGAAAAGTTCCTATCGATCTTATGGCATGCGGGAGCTTACGGACAGTTAACCTGGACAACTTCAACGCGAAATGTCCCTTCGATGTCGACTTTTCAGGTTGCGCTCGAAGGAGGGGGTGAGATCACCCAGTTGATCCCCTCACCGGGACGCAACCTGTGCCATTCCGGACCCAATTGGTGCCTGAACCAGGTCGCCTGCCGCTTTGCATATTGCCGCGTCGCGATCTTCGCACGCTCGATAGCCTCGGGAAAACTGATGGCGCCGGCCAGCGCGGCCTGAAGCTCGCGTACACCGATCGCCTTCATCGCCGGCAGGTCGGGATCGAGGCCGAGCGCCGAAAGCTGCTTCACCTCGTCCAATGCCCCTTTGTCCAGCATGCGGTCGAAGCGGGCATCGATCCGCTCCACCAGCGCCGCCCGCTCCGGCTCGATGACGAAAAAGCGCGCGCTGCTCCTGTCGATCAACGGCTGGCCACGCGCGGCCTGCCAGTCCAGGATGGAGCGGCCCGACGCGTCGAGCACCTCCAGCGCCCGCACGATGCGCTGGCCATCCGTCGGCCTCAGCATCATGCCGGCCGCAGAATCCTCGCCCAACAGGATGCGGTGCAATCTCACAGCGCCCTGTTCTTGCAGCTCGTAGCGCCAGCGCTCGCGGATCGACTGCGGAATGTCGGGCATCTCCGAAATACCTTCCGTGAGCGCCCGGAAATAAAGCCCGGTACCGCCGACGAAAATCACTTGCCGCGCCGAAAGCGTGCCGTCGTCGATCAGCTTCATGACATCACGCAGCCAGGCGCCGGTGGAATAGGCGGTGGACGGATCGACGTGTCCATAAAGAAAGTGAGGGACGCGGGCGAGTTCGGCAGCACCCGGCCGCGCCGTCAGCACGTCGAGCACCGAATAGCCTTGCATGGAATCGGTGCTGACGATGACACCGCCATTGCGCTCGGCGAGGTCGAGTGCGAGCGCCGACTTGCCGCTGGCGGTCGGCCCGGCTATCAGGATCGCGTTCTTCACGCGGCCTTCGCCCGCCTGTCCGCTGGAATTTTCGATGCTGATCGCCACGCTTCTATCCCATCCCGCCGGCCGCGCATTGACGCCGACGCTAGCGAATATGGCGTCTGGGTCTGTCGGCGCAAGCGCTGTTCGCTGGCTGGCCGAAGGCATCGCCTGCGAGCTCGATTTGCCGGAGACCGCCGAAGCTTCCGAAATAACGGCCCGCCTGCATGCCGCGCTTGCTTCCGAACCCATCGACGTGGCCGTCCAACCGGCTGAGAACAGGCGCAAGAAGGTCCTGATCGCCGACATGGATTCGACGATGATCGAGCAGGAATGCATCGACGAGCTTGCCGACGAGATCGGCGTCAAGGATCGCGTCGCCGCCATCACGGCGCGATCGATGAACGGTGAGATCGCATTCGAGCCGGCCTTGCGCGAGCGCGTGGCGCTGCTTAAGGGTCTCGATGCCGCAATCATCGACCGCATCATCGACAATCGCCTGACGCTTGCCTCCGGCGGTCGCACGCTCGTCCAGACAATGGCGGCCAACGGCGCGTGGACGGCGCTGATTTCCGGTGGTTTCGACATCTTCACCACCCGCATCGCAGCATTGCTCGGTTTTCACGAAAATCGCGCCAATCGGCTGATCGAGCAGGATCGCCGCTTCACCGGCTTGGTCGCCGAGCCGATCCTCGGCCGCGCCGCCAAGGCCGAAGCCCTTATCGAGATTTCCGCCCGCCTCGGCCTGACGCCTGCCGATGCCATTGCCGTGGGTGACGGCGCCAACGATCTCGACATGATCCGTCTTGCCGGCATCGGCGTCGCCTTGCACGCCAAGCCGGCCGTGGCAGCCGAGGCAAAGATCCGCATCGACCACGGCGACCTCACCGCCTTGCTTTATCTGCAGGGTTATCGCCGGGAGGAATTTGTCGAGTGACGCCGATCCGCACCGAACGCCTGATCCTGCGCAACTGGGAAGATCGTGACCGCGAGCTCTTCCATCGCATCAATTCCGACGAGCGCGTCATGGAATTCTTTCCGTTTCGGCGCGACCGTGCCCAGTCGGATGCCAAGATGGAGGAGTTGCGCGCCGCTATCGATCGCAACGGCTTCGGCTTCGCGGCCGCTGAGATCACAGCCACAGGTGAATGCATCGGCTTCGTCGGCATAACCCGAACCGATCATTTGCCATTCCTGCCGCCCGGCACGATCGAGATCGGCTGGCGGCTGGCACCCGAATTCTGGGGCCGCGGCTATGTCACCGAAGCAGCCGATGCCTGGCTCACCTATGGCTTTGAAAGACTTGGCCTCGACGAAATCGTGTCCTTCGCAGTCAAGGATAACAGCCGGTCCACTGCCGTCATGGAGCGCCTGAACATGATCGCCGACCCGGCCTCCGATTTCGACCATCCCGGCGTTCCGGACAGCCACACCGCACTCAGGCGACATGTCTTCTACAGGCTGTCACGCACAGACTGGCAAGCAAGAAAAAGGGCGGCCCGCTAGCCGCCCTTTTTCTTTTCAAGATCAGAGTGTTACAGGCTCTTCCGGACTCAATCCATCCGGATTGTCACAAACCTCAGCTCGCCGGTCTTCGACGCCAGCATCAAAAGCGCGTTCTTGCGCCCTTGCTCCTTCAGCGCGCCGATCCGGTCCATGACGTCCTTGGGCGTGGCGACCGATTCCTGCGCGATCTCGGTGATCACCTCGCCCGGCTGGATGCCGCGTTCGGCAGCGGCTGAATCCTTGGTGACGTCGGTCACGACGACGCCGGAGACGTCGGCGGCGATGCCGAATTTCGTGCGCGTCTCGTCGTTGAGCTCGCCGATCGTCATGCCAAGCACGGCAGCCGTCGAAACGGCAGGCGCCTTGTCGGCATCGTCCTGGTCGGTGTTGCCGTTTTCACCGCCGCTGGCAAGCTTTTCGCCGTCCTCGAGTCGGCCGAGCGTCACCTTCACGGTCTGCTCGACCCCCTTGCGCACGATGATCACGTCGACCGCCTTGCCGACCGGGCTTTCCGCCACGACGCGCGGCAGGTCGCGCATTTCATGGATGTCCTTGCCGTCGAACTTGATGATGACGTCGCCGGCCTGGATGGTGCCGTTGTCGACCGGTCCGCCCTTGATGACGCCGGCGACCAGCGCGCCCTTGGCGGTCGCCATGCCCAGGCTTTCGGCAATGTCGTCGGTCACCGGCTGGATGCGCACACCGAGCCAGCCGCGCCGCGTCTCGCCGAACTGGCGAAGCTGGTCGACGACGCCCGAGGCGAGCTGCGACGGAATGGAGAAGCCGATGCCGATCGAGCCTCCCGACGGCGAGATGATTGCCGTGTTGATGCCGATGACCTCGCCGCTGCTGTTGAACAGCGGTCCGCCGGAATTGCCGCGGTTGATCGCGGCATCGGTCTGGATGAAGTCGTCATACGGGCCGGAATTGATGTCGCGATTGCGCGCCGAGACGATGCCGACCGTCACCGTGCCGCCGAGACCGAACGGATTGCCGATCGCCATCACCCAGTCGCCGACACGCATCGTATTGGAATCGCCGAACTTCACCGCTGTCAGCTTGTGCCCTTTCGGATCGACCTTCAGCACCGCGACGTCGGTCTTGGTGTCGGTGCCGACCAGCGTCGCCTTGAGCGTCACCCCGTCGGAGAAATTCACCTCGATGTCGTCGGCATCGGCAATGACGTGGTTGTTGGTCACCACGATGCCCTGCTCGGCGTCGACCACGAAGCCGGAGCCCAGCGACTGCACCTTTTGCCCGCCGCCGCCCTTGTCGCCGCCGCGGTTCTTGAAGAAATCGTCGAAGAAGTCCTGGAAGGGTGAGCCTTCCGGGAGCTGCGGCATCGGCACGGCGCCCGGACCCTCCGTGCCCTTCACCGTCTGCGAAGTCGAGATGTTGACCACCGCGCCGAGCAGGCCGGCGGCGAGATCGGCAACCGAGGGTGGCCCGTCGGCTGCCACTGTCGGCATCACGAACGACGGAACGGCAACGGCGCCGACCAGAAGCGCAGCGGCCCCGGCGATGAACGTCCGCCTCGCTGCACGCAGAAGGGTGGTGGATGTCATCGAAAGGCCTCCGGGTGTTCTAAAAAAGCGCTTCGGCAAAAACGCCGCGTCGCGTCATGTTGGCAAGAAATAAGGCACGTTTGCGGCTACGGCTACCGCCAGAGGATAAATCCTCCATTACGCCGGCTTCCCCTGCACCGGCCCTACTGGCCGGTGCCTGGCTGTGCCGCTGGCGCGGCGGGAGCGGGCGGCGCTGGCGGTGGTGCCGCCGGTGCCGCGAGCGTTTCCTTGCTGTTCGGGTCGCGGAAAAAGCGGAAGAACTCGGAATTCGGCGACAGCACCATCGTCGTTCCGGTGCTGTTCAGCGCCGTGCCATAGGCATTCATCGATCGATAGAAATCGAAGAAGGCCGGATCGCGCTGATAGGCCCCGGCAAACGTCGCGCTGCGCTGGGCTTCACCTTCACCACGCAGGATTTCAGACTCTTTTTGCGCTTCGGCGACGATTTCCACCACTTCACGGTCGGCGCGGGCCCTGATCCGCTGCGCTGCCTCATTGCCTCGCGCCCTCAGCCGCTCGGCTTCGGCGAGACGTTCGGCCTTCATGCGGTCGAAGGTCTGCTGCGAGACCTCAGCCGTGAGATCGGTGCGGCGGATGCGGACATCCTCGATCTGCAGGCCAAGCGAGGTGGCGTCGGGCCTCAGTTGATCGCGTACCTCGCGCATCATCACGGCGCGCTCTTCCGAGAGTGCCGCCTCGAAGTCGCGCAGGCCGTAGACGCGGCGCAAGGCGGCGTCGAGACGCGTCCTCAGCCGGGCCTCGGCCAGTTCGATCTGGCCGGAGACCGCGGCGCGAAACACGCGCGGATCCGAGATACGATAGGCGATAAAGGCATCGACCTCATAGAACTTGCCGCCCGAAACCTGGACGCGGATGTTATCGAGGTCGAAGCGCAGGACCCTGTTTTCGATCAGCTGCACGGTGTCGGCATCGAAGAAGGAGAACGGCGCCTTGAAATAGATGCCTGGCTGGTTCTTGACGTCGACGATTTCGCCGAACCTGAGCACCAGCGCCTGCTGCCGCGCATTGACGACGAAGACAGACGAATAGAGCAGGAACAGGATGACCGCGGCGATGACCGCAATGACGGGAAGACGGTTGGCCATCACTGGTTTCCTCCGGCGGCCGGTGCCGGCGCCTTCTGCTGCAATGCGGGCAGCGGCAGGTAGGGAACGACCCCTTGCCCATTGCCTTGCTCGACGATGACCTTGCTCGAATCCTTCAGCACCCTCTCCATTGTTTCCAGGTAAAGCCGCTTGCGCGTCACCTCCGGCGCCTTTGCATATTCGTCATAGACCGAGATGAAGCGCTGCGCCTCGCCTTCGGCCTCCTGCACGACCCGGTTCTTGTAGGCGGCCGCGTCTTCGCGGATCTGCGCGGCAGCGCCGCGCGCCTGGCCGAGCTTCTGGTTGGAATACTGATTGGCCTGCTCGACGAACTTGTCCTCGTCCTGTTCGGCCCGCTGCACCTCGTCGAACGCGTCCGCCACCTCGCGCGGCGGCGCGGCATCCTCGATCGAAATGGCGTTGACGTTGAGGCCGGCCTTGTAGCCGTCCAGCGTCGTCTGGATGATCTCACGCACCGACGCCGCAATTCCTTGCCGGTCGTCGCGGAAAATGTCCTGCGCCGGGCGCCGGCCGACCGCTTCACGCATCGCGCTTTCGGCGACCTGCTGCAGCATGCCGCCGGGGTCGGACACGTCGAACAGATAGGCCTTCGGGTCGGAAACCTGATAGGCCACAGAGAATTGCACGTTGACGATGTTCTGATCGCCGGAAAGCATCAGACCATTGCCGCTGGTGCTGCCGCCACCGATGCTGACAAGCTGCTCGGCGATGTTGGCGGTCTCGACCGTTTCAATGGGCCACCAATGGAAATGCAGGCCAGGCTGCGAGAGTTCCGCCTTCGGCTTGCCGAACCTGAGCTCCACCGCAACTTCGTCGGGCTGCACGGTGTAGACCGCCTTGAACGCCCACAGCACCACCAGCGCCGCAGCAATCAGCCCGAACACCGCCGGGCTCGCGCCACCGCCGCCCGGCAGTGCGCGCCGCAACCTGTCCTGCCCACGCCGGATGATATCCTCGAGATCAGGAGGCGAGCCCTGCGGGCCGCTGGGTCCCTTGGGTCCCTGTCCCCAAGGTCCCTGATTGTTGCCGCCGCCCCACGGGCCGCCGCCGCCGCTCTTGTCGTTCCAGGGCATGAATGTCCTTTCGCTTGGAATTCCCTCAAGCGCCGGCTCACCGGCGCAAAATCCAATATTATTCTTCTATAGGGATGCAACGGCACGCTTTCAACGCGATCGGCTGCCGTCACAGTCCGCCTTTGGGTCCATTTAGACCTGTCGCGACGCTTTGTCGTCTTCAATTCACATCGCGGCGCCGCTCGTAAACCGAATAGCGTGTCGCATGGCTGTCCTTCTCACCGGCCTCAACCTCCTGTGAGTGGACTATCCGCCATAGTGCCGGGTCGATCGGCGGGAAATGGGCGTCGCCGTCGACCGCGGCCAGCACATGGGTGACGTGCAGCCGATCGGCCAGCGGCAGCGCCTGAGCATAGATCTCGCCGCCGCCAATGACGCAGATCTCGTCGGCGCCTGCCATGCAGCGCCCGCGCACCGTCGCCAGCGCGATTGCGTCCTCGATCGAGTGCGCGACTTCTACGCCCTCGGCGCGCCATGCCCTGTCCCGCGTCACCACGATGTTGAGCCTGCCCGGCAACGGCCGGCCGATGCCTTCATAGGTCTTGCGGCCCATGATGATAGGCTTGCCCATCGTATCGGCCTTGAACCGCTTGAGATCGGTGGAAAGCCGCCACGGCAACCCACCCTCGCGCCCGATCACGCCGTTCTCGGCGATGGCGACGTAGATCGCGAGGTCCATCAGCCGCCGTTCCCGCCATCGGATGGCTCCAGCAGCAATATGTCAATGTCGTGCTCGGGGTAGAAGTTCTGCGCCTTCATCTCGAACGTCGTCGGTCCGATCTTCCTGACGTTTTCGCCGCAAAACGAGACCAGGTTCTTCGGATCGCCCTTGTCGACGGTCAGCTTGAACGTGCCGATGTTTCCCGACGCCCAGTTGCCGCCCGTGGTCAGGATATAGGCGATGCGGTTCTCGAAATATTTGGGGTAGCCGTCGGGATCGTCCTTGGCTGCCTTGCGCACGGCATTCTCGAACGTGCCATCCATGCAGTAGCGGGTCTTGTAGGCGGCATACTGGCCCTGGAATTGGCCGTCATAGAAGAAGCTGACCGAGGAGGTGCCGCCGACGCTCGGCTTGTAGCGATGCGAGACATGCACCGCCTTGTTGGCCGGAAAGGTCGAGCGCCACCAATAGGTCGAGCGCAATTGCCAGAACGGCGTATAGACGGTCTTCATGCCCGAACCGTCATCGGCAGTGTCTTCGATGATGATGCCGCGGTTGACCCAGTCGTCGGTGACCGCTTGCGGCAGCTTTGCCAGCGCTGCCTTGGCCGCATCGCCGAATGGATAGAAAGGCACGCCCTGCGCCTCCAGGTCGGCGCCGATGTCGATGGCGAGCGCGAACACCTTCTGCTCGAGCTGCGGCTTTGCCGGCACCCCGTCGATCGTCACTTCGAAGCCGAGGAAATTGTCGCTCTGCGCCTCGGGAATCGCCGGTATTTCTTCGGGGTCGCCTTCGATGTCGGGCATCGGAAAGGCGACGATCGCATCGACATCCTTGTCGGTGTTGTTGCGGAAGACGTAATCGACCGTCACCTTTTCCGGCGAGATGTAGAGATCCTCGCTTTCCATCGCCACCGCATCGCTGCGCGACAGGATCAGCCCACCGGTGCCGAGTTCGGCGACCGAATCATTGGCGAGTGCGGGCGTAGCCGAGAGCGCCAAGGCTGCGGTCAGGACGTAACGGAACATGGAAACTCCCCCGGCGAAAATGCCAACATGACTCTAGCCGTTCAATGTGGCGTTTCAAAGCCTTTCGGCAAACGCGCCGGCGCGTGCCGGCTTGTCGTGTCGGTCTAGACACGCCGGTCTCGATCGGGCAGGAGTTCGCTCATGCGCAAGCTTCTTGTCATCGGCATCGGCGCCGGCAATCCGGAGCACATGACGGTCCAGGCCATCAACGGCCTCAATCGGGCCGACGTGCTGTTCATCCCCGACAAGGGCGCGAAGAAGAACGATCTCGCCGAATTGCGCCGCCAGATCTGCGACCGCTTCGTCATCAATCCGAACTCGCGCCGCGTTGAATTCGATGTGCCGGTGCGCGCCGAGCCGGCGCCTTCCTACCGCTCGACCGTCGACGACTGGCACGAGGCGATCGCCGCGATCTATGAAGGCCTGATTCGCGGCGAACTCCCCGAAGATGGCTGCGGCGCCTTCCTGATCTGGGGCGATCCTTCGCTCTATGACAGCGCGCTGCGTATCCTGGAGCGCGTGCGCCTCAGAGGCAATGTCGCGTTCGAACTGGAGGTCATCCCTGGCATCACCGCCATCCAGGCACTCGCAGCCAGTCACAAAATGGCATTGAACCGCATCGGCGACGCCATTTTGATCACCACCGGCCGCCGGCTCGCCGAGGAAGGTCTGCCCGAAAACGCCGGCAGCACCATCGTCATGCTGGACGGCAAATGCGCCTTCAACACGCTGGCCGACAAGGACGTTAGCGTCCACTGGGGCGCCTATCTCGGCACACCCGACGAGATCATCATCTCGGGCCGGATTGGCGACGTCAGCGACGAGATCGTCAGCACTCGTGAGGAGGCCCGCCGGAAAAAGGGCTGGATCATGGACACCTATCTGCTGCGCAAGCCGGGCGAGCCTGAGGAGTGACAGGGATTGAGCGCGGCATGAATTCCGCCGAGTTCACGCAGCATCGATCTCGGCCTGCAGCGCCTCCATATGCGCCGCCGCTGCTGAAGACGCAGCCCGCTCGATGGCGCGGAAGCGGCTGACCACCGCAAGCCCGACCGACGTCAATTGGGCGCCACCGCCTTTCTTGCCGCCCGTCTGTGCCGCAACCAGCGGCTTGCCGAACACGCGGTTCATGTCCTCGACCAGATCCCAAGCGTGCTTGTAGGACATCTCCATGCCGCGCGCCGCGGCCGAAATCGAGCCGAAGGCAGCGATCTGTTCCAGAAGCTCGATCTTGCCCGGCCCGATGCGGCCATCTGGATCGAGATTTATCCGCAAGCTCAGCGACGGCATTTGCTCCTCCGCGGTCACGCCATTCTACAAGTTCTCCAGCGATACCGCTATTCCAACACGATATAGCGAATCATCGGCCGTTCACCCATCCGCCTCGGCGGGGAGGCCGGCGCCGGTATTTGCCCGGTCGAAGCTCACCGTCTTGACCACCGCGAAGACCTTTCGACCAAGCTGGAGCCCTAGCGTCTGCCGCGACTGTTCAGTGATGCGGGCAAGCACGGTTGCGCCATTGCAGTCGATGCCGATCTCGACCGTAGGCCCTTCGCCCGGCTTTATCGCCATGATCGCGCCCGGGAATATGTTGAGCGCGCTGAGGCCAACCGGCTGCTCGGTGGCGATCATCACGTCGCGGGCGCGGATGCGGACGCGCACCGGCGCACCGACCGGCGTTGCCAGAAGCGGCACACGGATCTCGCCCGCCGCCGAGCCAAGCACGGTCATGCCAAACGCCTCGTCGTGGCGCAGAACCGCGGTATCCAGCACGGCACCGCCCTCGCCGCGCTCTTCGGCCGGCAATAGATCCAGACGCTGCATGATCACTCCGGTTGGACCGGAAGCAGCGACCTTGCCCTGCATCAGTACCACGACGTCGCTCGCCAACCGCGCCACTTCGGCGATCGAGTGGCTGACATAGACGATCGGGATTTTCGTCTCGTCGCGCAGCCGCTCGATATAAGGCAAGATCTCGGCCTTGCGCGCCTCGTCGAGCGACGCCAGCGGCTCGTCCATCAGCAGCAATTTCGGACTGGCAAGCAGCGCCCTGCCGATTGCCACGCGCTGCTTCTCGCCACCGGAGAGTTTTGCCGGCCGCCGGTCGAGCAAATGGCCGATCCCGAGCAGTTCGACCACGCCATTGATATCCGCGTAGCGCTCAGCAGCCGGCGTGAACCAGCGGCCATAGCGCAGATTGCTCGCCACGCTCATATGCGGAAACAGCCGCGCGTCCTGGAACACCATGCCGATCCGCCGCTTGTGCTTCGGCATGAACAAGCCGGCATCGCTATCGACCAGCACACGGCCGTCGGCCGCGATACGGCCTTTGTCCGGGCGGATCAGCCCGGCAATCAGGTTGATCAGCGTCGTCTTTCCGGAGCCGGAAGGCCCGAACAGCGCAGTCAGCCGCCCGGCGCTTTCGAAGCGGGCATTGACGGCGAAATCGCCAAGCCGGTGGCTGATGTCGACCTGAACCGTCATTCGATGTCCATCCGCCGGCCGACGCGTCGCGCCAGCACTTCCGAGGCGACCAGTGCCGCCATCGAGATGACGATCGAGATCAGCGTCAGCCTGAGCGCGCCGGCGTCGCCGCCGGGAACCTGCGTGAAAGTGTAGATCGCCGACGGCAGCGTCTGCGTCTCGTTCGGAATGTTGGAGACGAAGGTGATCGTCGCGCCGAATTCGCCCATCGCCTTGGCGAAGGAGAGGATCGCACCGGCGATCAGGCCGGGCAGGATCAGCGGCAGCGTGATCGTGCCGAACACCCATAATGGATTGGCGCCGAGCGTGCCGGCGGCCGCCTCGATTTTGCGGTCGACCGCTTCGATCGACAGCCGGATCGCCCGCACCATCAGCGGAAAACCCATCACGCCGCAGGCGAGCGCGGCGCCGGTCCAGCGAAAGGAAAAAACGATGCCGAAATGTTCGGCCAGGAAAGCTCCGGCCGGACCGCGCTTGCCGAAAGTCAAAAGCAGCAAATAGCCGGTCACCACCGGCGGGAGGATCAGCGGCAGATGCACCAGCCCGTTGAGCAGCGTCTTGCCCCAGAACTGGCCGCGGGCGAGCACAAGAGCGATCGCTACGCCCGGCGGCAGGCTGGCAATCATCGCCACGGTCGCCACCTTGATGGACAGTCGGACCGCATTCCATTCGTCGGGAGCGAGATCCAGCAGCCAGCTCATGCTCAGGGCCGTTCGTCAGTTGCTCGGCGCAAGCACGGTAAAACCTTGCGCCTTGAAGAGTTCGCCAGCCTTGGCGGATTGCAGGCATTTCAGGAATGCCGGGGTATCCTTGCCCTTCGAATCCGCAAGCTGGGCAACCGGATAGATGATCGGCGGATGTGTATTGTCGGGGAAAGTGCCGACCACCTTCACGCCAGGCTCGGCATGCGCGTCGGTGGCATAGACGATGCCGAGTGCTGCCTCGCCGGTCGACACCAGCTTTAGGGCGGCGCGCACATTCTCGGCCTGCGCCACGTTGCCTTCGACGGAAGACCAGACACCGAGCGATTCGAGCGCCGCCTTGCCGTATTTGCCTGCCGGCACCGCCTTGAAATCGCCCATGGCAAGTTTGCCGTCACCCACGAGCCCGGCAAGATCGAAACCCTTTTCAATCCTGGTTTCAACCTTGGAATCCTGCGGCGCGATCAGCACGATCTGGTTGCCGAGCAATTTCACTTCGGTGTCGGGCTTGGTCAGCTCCTTGTCGGAAAGATATTTCATCCAGTCGAGATCGGCCGAGATGAACACGTCCGCCGGCGCGCCGCTTTCAATCTGCTTGGCCAGCGCCGAGCTCGCCGCGTAGGAAATGGTTGCCGCCTCGCCGACACTGGCCTCGCAGGCCTTGTTGACGGCATCGAGCCCGTCCTTCAGGCTCGCCGCGGCAAACACGACCACCTTGTCATCGGCATGGGCCGCCGGCACCGCGGCCATCAGCATGGCAGCGAGACCCGCGATGGCAATCGTCGTCGAACCTTTGCGCGCCAGCATGAACTCTCCTCGTCTCGGATCGCCCGAAGCCGTCCATCGATATATCCATGTGAACATAACAAGGAAAGCTCTTTACCAGGCGACGGCATTCTGAGCTGCGGTTTTCTCCGCCTGCGATAACCTCCTTTAGATACAGCGGTATCGAGGTCGAAGAAAATATCGCATGGAATCTGTTGCGCGCACCACAGACGTCGGTCGATCAAGATGGATGCTGACAACGTCCGAGGGCGTAGCCGCAGTAGGCAATTTCGATATGCACAGTCAGGTAGGGTGCTAAACCGCGATCGGCGCCTTGATCGTCGCGTCGGCGAAATAGTTGTCGAGCCGGAAATCCTCGAAGCCGAAGGCAAAGAGATCCTTCACCTCGGGATTGATCCATAGCGTCGGCAACGCCTTGGGCGTACGCCGCAATTGTTCGCGCGCCTGCTCGAAATGGTTCGAGTAAAGATGCGCGTCGCCGAGCGTGTGGATGAAATCGCCGGGTTTCAATCCGGTCACCTGCGCCACCATCAGCGTCAGCAACGCATAGGAAGCGATGTTGAAGGGCACACCGAGAAAGATGTCGGCGGAGCGCTGATAGAGCTGGCAGGAAAGCTTGCCTTCCGAAACATAGAACTGGAATAGGCAGTGGCAGGGCGGCAACGCCATGGCCTCTACCTCGGCAGGGTTCCACGCCGAAACGATCAGCCGCCGCGAGTTAGGATTTTTGCGTATCTCCTTCAGAAGATTCGCAATCTGGTCGATGGCGCCGCCATGGCCGTCCGGCCACGAACGCCATTGCTTGCCATAGACCGGGCCGAGATCGCCATTCTCGTCGGCCCACTCATCCCAGATCGAGACGCCGTGATCGTTGAGATATTTGATGTTGGTGTCGCCGGCCAGGAACCACAAAAGCTCATGGATGATCGACTTGAGGTGCAGCTTCTTGGTGGTGGTGACCGGAAAGCCGCGGGCCAGGTCGAAGCGCATCTGGTAGCCGAATATCGAGCGTGTTCCGGTGCCGGTACGGTCGCCGCGATCTGCGCCGTTTTCCAGCACATGCTTCAGAAGGTCGAGATACTGGCGCATCGGCTCCGGTCCGATTCGGGTTGTCAGCCATCATAGCCGAATGACCGTCGGCCGAACACAGCAAAGCGAGACAATTCCAGCAGAAGCCTCGCCAGCATCAGCGGCGAGTTTGTTCAGAGCGAGCCGAGCATGCCCAGATCCTTGGCGACAAGATAATAGAACGTCACCCGGCTCTTGCTGTTGTCGGCCGCCATCGCCTTGCAGGTCTTTTCGATAGCCGCATCCGCCTTGGCGCCGTCGGTGACACCGAGCTTGCCAGCGACCCAGCTGTTCCTGACGCGCTTCAGTTCCTCCGGGTCGGTGCAGGACACCAGCGAGGAATCGCGGTTCCTGAGCGCGATGCCCAGATGCTTGACGATCTTGGCGACCGCGTCGGCATCCGCCGCCGCATCATATTTTTTTACGTCTGCGAGATAATCGGCCATCGAATTTCCCCTCGTCGGCGCCACGGGATCCGGTCGATGAGGATTGTGGCGCGCTGCCGCAACTGTGCGCTGGGTCTCCTCACCGCCACAAAGCTTCGGTTGAGACCGGCTGCAAGTCAACCCCTTGATGATCCACTTTGACACGGACGAAAGTGGCATTCCGGCCTTTCATTTTCCACCGCCAGTCCCTATATTCGCCTCGTCGGCTCGACCGACTATGGTGATAAACAGGCGATGAAATAAGCCGTTCGGACCCGGGGGCGGTACCCGGCGCCTCCACCAAAAACCGCTGCTCAAGAGCGGCTTTTGCTGGGGGCGAAATAGGATCGACGAAGGTGTAAAGATCGTACTTTTGCCCGGCATTGTACCACCGTTATCGGGCTAAACTTATAGTTGCCAACGACAACTATGCGGAAGCACGTCTCGCCGCGTAAGCGGTGCGATAGCTTCAATTCAAGCCCTAGTGGTTCGCACTTCTAGGCGGGGTTCGGAGGTACCTGGCAACAGAAACCTCCATTTCTTCTTTTTTGATATGTGCAGCTGCAGGCCTCGCCGGCTGGGCTTTTTATGCGCCCTGATACGCTCAAGACGCCGCGGCGTTTATACCAGCCCCTGGCTGACCGCGTCGATCGCACCGGCGAATGTTTCACCAGTAGCCTCATCGGGCAACAGCATCTCATTGTGCCCTCTGCCCGTCCGGATCATCGGAAAACAATTGGCGAGCTTGGCAACACGACAGTCGAGGAGCACCGGCCGGTCCACGTCGATCATTTCCTGTATCGCATCGTCAAGGTCGGCTGGTTTGTCACAGCGCAGGCCGACCGCTCCGAACGCCTCGGCCAATTTGACAAAATCGGGCAAGGCCTCGGAATAGGAATGCGCGAGGCGGTTGCCATGAAGGATTTGCTGCCACTGGCGAACCATGCCCATATATCCGTTGTTCAGGATGAATATCTTGATCGGCGCGTCGTACTGGACTGCCGTCGACAGCTCTTTCATGGTCATCTGAACCGACGCGTCGCCGGCGATATCGATGACGAGGCTGTCCGGATGAGCGATCTGCACGCCGAGCGCCGCCGGCAGGCCGTAACCCATCGTCCCCAGGCCGCCCGAACTCATCCAGCGGTTCGGCTTTTCGAAGCCGTAGAATTGGGCCGCCCACATCTGATGCTGGCCGACTTCAGTGGTGATGTATGTGTCGCGATCCTTCGTCAGCTCGTAAAGGCGCTGCACCGCATATTGCGGCATGATCACGTCGTTGTTCATCTCATAGGAGAACGAATTGCATGCGCGCCAGGCGGCGATCTTTCTCCACCAGTCCTGAAGGCGGCTTCCATCCGGTTTCTGAGATAATGCGCGCCATAGACGAACCATGTCACCCAGAACATTGCCGACATCGCCTTGTATGCCGATATCGGCGTGGACGTTCTTGTTGATCGAGGACGGATCTATATCGATATGTATCTTCCTGGAGTTGGGCGAAAAAGCATCCACACGCGAGGTCACGCGGTCATCGAAGCGCGCGCCGATACAGATCATGACGTCGCAATCGTGCATCGCCATGTTCGCCTCATAGGAACCATGCAGACCGACCATCTTGAGCCAGTTCTTGCCGGAGGCGGGGTAAGCTCCAAGGCCCATAAGCGTCGAGGTGACCGGAAAGTCGCTCAGTTGAACCAGCTCCCGGAGCAATGTCGATGCTTTCGGGCCGGAATTGACGATGCCGCCGCCGGCATAAATAACGGGACGGCTGGCATTGGCCATCAGCGCTATCGCCTGGCCGATCTTGTTGATGTCGCCCTGCAGCTTCGGTTGATAATTTTTCAGCGCAGCAACGTCCGAACGCGGCGTGTACATGCCGGACGCAAACAGAACGTCCTTTGGCATGTCGACGAGAACAGGCCCCGGTCGCCCCGACTGGGCGATGTGGAACGCCCTATGGATCGCTGACGCTAAGTCATCGACGTCTTTGACCAAAGAGTTGTGCTTGGTGCAGGATCGCGTGATGCCGATCGTGTCACATTCCTGAAAGGCATCGGAGCCGATCAATGTTGTCGGCACTTGTCCGGACAGACAGACGATCGGCACTGAATCCATCAGTGCGTCCTGCAGGGGCGTCACGGCATTCGTCGTGCCTGGGCCTGACGTGACCAGCATCACGCCGACCTTGCCCGTGGACCGGGCATAACCCTCGGCGGCATGGCCGGCGCCCTGTTCGTGGCGCACAAGGATATGCTTGAGATCGTCCTGCTGGAATATCTCGTCATAGATCGGCAAAATAGCCGCGCCGGGATAGCCGAAAATATGCTCCACACCATTGTCTTTGAGTGCGCGGAGAACGATCTCCGCTCCTGTCATGCGGTTGCTCCTATCCTGAATGGAATTATCGCTTGTCATGGTTCTGTCCCGTAGCGTGATGAGGATGGGTTGACGGGGCATCGCCGAAATCGGGCGTAAGAAGAATTTCGGGCATAAAAAAAGGCCCCGTCAGGAGCCTGTTTGTCGCGCACGGGTGGCTGTCGCCGGATGGTTACACCATCCTGCCCATGCGCTTTCCTACCACTGCAAGAACCATAGCGATCTTCATGATCATCGCTGCTAACACAGAAAATCGCGCATCGTCAACGTCTCAGGCTAAGGCGTCTCAGGCCAAGGCGAAAACCCAAGGGCTTCCCTTCATCGGAATTTCCGATGGCAGCATTCGTATCTTCCCGTTTCCCTTCTCCCCTGCCTTTGTCGAACAAGGCTTCAGTTTCTCGCCGCGTGTCGGTCACGCCCCGCGAGCTACCTGATGGAGAAAAGATGAACCAGGAAACCACACCAACACCCGAACGCATCCTGATCGTTGGCGGCAGTTCCGGCATGGGACTGTCGCTTGCCGAACAGCAGCTTGCTGCCGGCGCCGAGGTTACGATCGTCGGCCGCTCCGAGGACCGGTTGTCGGCCGCACGGCAGCACTTGCCTCACCCGGAAAGGCTGAGGACGATCGCAGCCGACGTCACAAGCGAGGACGAGGTCCAGCGCCTGTTCGAGGACGTCGGTACGCTCGACCACATCGTCTCGACCGCCGCAGACATCATCGGCGTCTATGTGTTGCTTCCCGAGATGGACGTCTCGATAGCGCGGAAAGTGATGGATTCCAAAGTCGTCGCGCCGCTTCTTCTCGCCAAACACGGCGCGCCTCATCTGACGCCCAGGGGGTCGATCACGCTGACCTCGGGCATCGCCGCCTATCGTCCGGCGGCGAAAGGCTCGGTGGTGGCAGCCGTTAATGGGGCCCTTGGCTCACTCGCCTACGCGCTTGCCGTCGAACTGGCGCCGATCCGCGTCAATGTCGTCTCGCCGGGCTGGGTCGACACGCCGATTTGGGATGCCGTCGTCGGCAGCGGAAAGACGGCTGCGCTGGACGCCATGGCAAAGCGTCTGCTCGTCGGCCGGATCGGCCGGGCAGCCGACGTTGCCCAAGCTATCACGTCCCTGATGCATAACGGCTTCATCACCGGAACCGTGCTTCATGTCGATGGTGGCCAGCGATTGGTCTAGTGATGGCCAGACCTCGCGAACCATTGCGAGGAACAGTTGCAAGACCGGCGCTTGAATGCGCCGGTGGCGCCATACCATGGT
Organism: Mesorhizobium sp. M1399; assembly: GCF_040317735.1. Classification (NCBI taxonomy): domain Bacteria; kingdom Pseudomonadati; phylum Pseudomonadota; class Alphaproteobacteria; order Hyphomicrobiales; family Phyllobacteriaceae; genus Mesorhizobium; species Mesorhizobium sp. M1399. The sequence continues at coordinate 30,521 of NZ_JAMYKZ010000008.1, read as the reverse complement.
GACCGGCGTCACCGGGCTGCTTCCGACCCAAGGCAGCACGACGATATTGGCGTCAGCCGCAGAACCCACGAGACGCGGGACCAGCGCGCATCCAAGACCGGCTGCAACAAGGCCCCGTATCGCGCCCATGCTGGCGAACTCGCCGACCAGTTTTGGACGGTCAGGCAACGTTGCGGCAAACGTTTCGTCGAACATCCGCCTGTAGACGCAACCGGGCTGGGTGACGAGGAAGGCCTCGTCAGCCAGATCGTCGGGCGTTATGGCAGAATATCCGGCCAACCGGTGATTTGCCGGCATTATGATGACGAGCTCTTCTTCTGCCACCTGCTCGCTTCGCAGCTCCGGCGCCGCCGCCGGGGCGGCCCCGAAATGCAAAGACACGTCCAGCGCCCCGCTGGCCACGCCGGCACGCAACCGGCTGCTATCGCCCGCCTGGAGGTTCAGTTCCACGTCTGGATAGCGCCGGTGGAATTCGCTCAGCAAGGCTGGCAAGCGCGTAACGCAAAGCGTCTCCAGGCCGCCGACCGTCAGGCGACCGGCAACCGTACCGCTCGCGTCGGCGACAGCGGAACGGGCTTCGTCCGCAAGGTCGAGGAGATCGTTTGCGTAGTCCAGCAGGCGCTGTCCTGCCGCCGTCAGCTTCAAGCCACGCCGTGACCTGTCGAACAGCGACGTGCCCAGATCGGCTTCCAGCGCCTGGATCTGTTCGGTCACGCTCGATTGGGCAAGATGAACCCGCTCGGAGGCGCGCGTGATGTTCAAGGTGGTGGCGACCGCCACGAAGGTCTTGAGATGTCTAAGCTGCATGTCTTGAACCCGTCATATAGGCAAAGGCTGCTTTGAACCGGGACCGCAAACGTGAAAAGGCCGGGAACATCGCCCGGCCTTTTTGTCTCGATAGGTGAAGCTTACTCCGCCGGCGCTTCCGCAACGTCCCGGCTGCGGCCGAGCGTTATCTTGGCCAGTGTGAAGGAGATCGCCGCGCACAGCGTGATGCCCGCCACCATTGGCAGCGGCGTGCCGTCAAAGAACACGCCGGCGACACCCATGGCGACCGCGCCGATGGCGAAGTGCAGCGTGCCCATCAGCGCCGACGCCGTGCCGGCGATCTCACCATGCTCTTCCATGGCCAGCACCGACGTCGTCGGGATAACCAGGCCGAGGAAACCGTAGCCGATGAACAGCAGCGCCGCCATTACGTCGAGCCGGTCGACACCCGATGCCATCACCGCAAACAGCACCACCATCGTCGTCGCATAGCCGGTCACGGCGACGCGCACCACGCGCTGCAGCCCGAACCGCTCCGATAGCAACCCGGTCAGCTGCGACATGCCGATGAAGGCAACCGCATTGATCGAGAAGAACACGCTGTAAACCGAAGGGGACAGGCCATAATGGTCGATCAGGATGAAGGACGAGCTCGACAGATAGACAAAGAAGCTCGCAATGCCGAAGCCGGCGATGGCCGTCAGGCCAAGGAAGTTGCGGTCGCCCATCAGGAAGCGGTAGCCGGAAAGTGCCGTCCCGAAGGACGAACCGGCGCGCTCTTCGACCGGCCGCGTCTCCTTGAGAGAGGTCGCCAGCAGGATGGTGGCGAGCACGGCCGCGCCCGTCACCGTCCAGAACACGGCGCGCCAGCCGAAGTTCTCGATGATCTGGCTACCGGTCAGCGGCGCCAGGATCGGCGACACCGAAAACACCAGCATCAGCAGCGACATCAACTTGGCGGCCTCGGTGCCGGTATGCAGGTCGCGAACGATCGCGCGCGGCACGGCCATGCCGGCGCTGGCGCCGAGCCCTTGCAGGAAACGGAAGGCGATCAGCCATTCGATCGAGGGAGCCAGCGCCGAGCCGACGCCGCCGACCATGAACAGCGCCAGGCCGCCGTAGAGCGGCAGCTTGCGGCCGACCATGTCGGAGATCGGTCCGACGACGATCTGGCCGAAGCCCATGGAAAGAAAGAAGATCAGCAGGCTCATCTGCACCGCGGCAGTGCCGGCATGCAGATCCTCGCCTATTGACGGCAGGGCCGGAAGATACATGTCGATGGCAAACGGGCCGATCGCGGACAATAGGCCGAGCACGACCGCAATGCGGAGGAATTTGGCGTTCATGATAGCAGGCTCTTTCGAATTCTGGTTGCCGCCGAGGACCGGCGCGTAACCCTAGGACGTTCCATCCCATGGAGTTCCGACTCTTCTGCGGAACGAAACTCCCTTCGTGCAGTCCACAAATTTAGACAGGCTTGTCTAATTCGTCAACCACCTCTATATAGTTTTGCATGAAGGCCAACGTTTCTCCTGACATTTTCCCGCCACGGGGCCATGAGGCCAAGCGGATGTCGATTGTCGATGCCGCCACCTCGGTCTTCTGCCGCGAAAGCTTCGCCGGTGCCAATATCGACATGATTGCCGCCGAGGCCGGCGTCTCCCGCCAGACCATCTACAATCATCACGGCGACAAGGAAAAACTCTTCGGTGCCATCGTCCGCGACCTCACCGAACGTTGCAACGCCGGCATCTTTGCCACGATTTCCACTTTTCCCGATCAGCCGAAGGATCTCGAAGCCGACCTCATAGCCTTTGCTGTGCGGATGAATCACAACTGCATCTGCAACCGCGACGGCAAATTCCTGCGCAAGCTGATCCAGACCGAGGGCGGGCGCTATCCCGAGTTGTTCGCCGAATGGCGCGAAGAAGGACCGGGCAGGACATGGCCGGCGATCGCCGCCCGTTTCGCCCGCCTCGCTCATGCCGGCTTCCTTGATATCGACGATCCCGATGTCGCAGCGCGCCAGTTCATGGCGCTTGCCAATGCCGAGTTGCAGACGACGTTCATGCTCGGCGGCGCACCAACCGAGGACGAGGTGGTGCAGTCAGCGACAAATGGCGTGCGCACCTTCCTGCGCGCCTTCGGCAAGCGGCAGCCTGTGGCTCGTAAGCAGGGCGCGCTCGCCAGCGCTTGACGGTCAAAGCCGTTTGACGATCAAATCGTCGCCAATGGGCTTCGCTTCCGCACGCAGGCGATCTATATCCGGTTTACGCCGCGCTCAAGCTTGATTACAGCTATCAGGACGATTCAACGGAAGCCGACAGCCACATGGCCGACGACCACATCCGCTACGACATTTTGGCCCAGGAGGCGTTGCGCGGCGTCATGCGCAAGGTCCTGGCCGAGGTCGCGCGCACCGGTCTCCCAGGCAACCATCACTTCTTCATCACATTTCTCACCGGCGCGCCGGGCGTGCGCGTATCTTCGCGGCTGCGCGAACGCTATCCCGAACAGATGACCATCGTTATTCAGTTCCAATATTGGGACCTGAAGGTGAGCGACACCGGCTTCGAGGTCGGGCTGTCGTTTTCCGACGTGCCGGAGAAACTGGAAATCCCGTTCTCGGCCGTACGCGGCTTTTACGATCCGTCCGTCAACTTCGAGCTCGAATTCGACGTCAAGACGGATACCCCGGCTGAACAGGAGACAAAGGCCAAGCCTGCTCCCGAGCCGCTGGCCATCGTCGCCGAGAAAAAGCCTGAGACGAAGAAGAAAACCGCTGAGGCGGAAAAGAAGCCTGCCGCGGCCGACGCCGGCGCCAAGGGGGCCGACGTGGTGTCGCTCGACGCCTTCCGCAAGAAGTGACCCGACGGGCGGCGTGACATGGCCGAGATCGTCAATCTCCGTCAGGCACGCAAGCAGAAGGCGCGAGCCGAGAAGGAGCGCCTGGCCGAACAGAACCGGGCGCTGCATGGCCGTTCCAAAACCAGCCGGGATCGCGACCGCCTGATCGCCGACAAGGCCGACAAATTCGTCGCCAGTCATCGCCGGGAAAAATCGGGCGATTCGGACAAATCCGATGCTTGAAGTGTGAGGGCGGTCGCGTGAGCCCGGTCGAAAAGCGCTCGGTCACCATTCGCGGCCACCGCACCAGCTATTCGCTCGAAAAGCCTTTTTACGACGACCTGGTCGCCATCGCGGCCGCGCGAAAATTGACGCTCGCCGCGCTTGTCGCCGAAATCGACGAGAGCCGCCCGCGCGATGCGAACCTCTCCTCGGCGCTCAGGCTCTATGTGCTGGACTGGGCCAAGCGCCGCAAGTTGTAGCCTTCAGGCAACGCTATTTTGTTTCCTGCGCCGGATACGGAAGCCCAGCAAAGCCGAGCGGTCGCGTTCTTCGGCCTGCTTCTTCGATCTGACACGCATCAGGTCCTTCCAGCCGACATAGCCCACCAGCCGCGCATTTTCTCGCGTGACGACGGGCAAATGGGACACGTTCGCCATCAGCAGCTTGTCGGAGGGGCCCTCGAGATACTCATCCGGATAGGCAACCGTCTTTGCGAAGCCGGGCTCGTCGCGAGGGACCACTACGAGGAGGACCACCGCCGCGTGCTGCTGCGGCTGACCGACCGCGCCGACGACAGTCTCGCCGATCTGTCAGCCGCTCATCTCGACGAACTCGGGCGGATCGAGCCGATGCTGAAGCGCTTGCTTGCTGGACGCGGCGCATAAGGGATGCGCCGTCACCCGCCATTCAGCGATTTTAGCAGATCGTCGATCGACGAGGGATCGAACTTGAGCTTTGGCGGGGGCGGCACTGAGGGTGGCACGTTATTTGCGGCCGGTGGCGCACGTTCTGCTTTCTGCGCTTGCTCCGCCGCGGCCTTGCGTTCGGCGTCGAGCTTTGCCTTCTCTTCCGAGGCGATCCGCAACGCCTCTTCCGCCCTCTGGCGTTGCTGTTCTTCGGCCTGCGCTGCTTCCTCGGCAGCCTGTTGCGCCGCCTCGGCTTTGGCTTCGGCATCCGCTTTGGCCTTTGCAGCCGCCTCGGCTTTCGCCCTGGCCTCGGCTTCGGCCTTCGCCGCTGCATCCGCTTTCGCCTTGGCTACAGCCTGCGCCCTGGCCTCCGCTTCGGCTTGGGCCTGCGCCTCAGCTTCGGCCTTTGCCTTGGCGTCCGCTTCAGCCTTCGCCTTGGCTTCAGCCTGCGCCCTGGCCTCCGCTTCGGCTTGGGCCTGAGCCTCGGCTTCGGCCTGTGCCTTAGCGTCCGCTTCAGCCTTCGCCTTGGCTTCAGCCTGCGCCCTCGCCTCCGCTTCGGCTTGGGCCTGCGCCTCAGCTTCGGCCTTTGCCTTGGCGTCGGCCTCGGCCTTCAGCCGCGCTGCTTCCTGTTGCCTGCGCAGTTCCTCCGCCGCTCTTTCACGCTCGGTTTGCAGGGCAGCGTAGTAGCGCACCTCACGCCGCAGCCTTTGTTTCTCGAGCAGCGCGGCTTGCATGGCTTCGACCCGCTGCTGCTCCTTTTCCAGCGCACGCTGGGTCAGGAACTGTGCCAGTGGCTCGCTGTCGAACTGCCGTTTGATGGCGCCGAACGGACCGTCGACGCTGAAATTCAAAATTGGTTCGGAGCCGACCAGCGCCTCGTCGCCGGGTCGGTAGGCGATCTCGCCCTTGGCATCGACGGTGCTGGTATTCAGATCGGCGGTGATGTCGGCGGACAGCGTCGCGCCCGGGCTTTCGAATTTGACCGGTGGCGCCCTCAGCGTGCCGCCGGCGATGGTGAAGGCAATATCGGTGTCCTGCGCCGGAAAACTTCCCGCCGCGGCGATCTGCGGCACGAAGCCGGCAGTCTTCGACGCGTCGATATCGCGCCCTATCGCGTCGGCCTTGGCGATGAATGCGCCAAAGGCATCGGGATTGAAGCCGGCAATAGTCATGCCCTTCAGCGTCGCCGTGCCGGAACCGTACAGCGCCGCGACCATCGCGTCGACCGATTTGCCGCTGGTCGAAAGCGCCGTCGAGAAATCGCCGCTTCCGCTGAAACCGGCCTCCGGCAGCACGGCTGCCAGATCGGAGCCGGCGAGTTTCATCTGACCGGAGAAAAGCCCGGTGCCGTCATTGTTCTTGAGCTCGAACAGGCCACTCAACTCGCCGCCGAGGAATTTTGCCTTGAGGTCGGAAACACGAATGCTCTCCTGGTCGAGCTGCAGCGAAAGCGCAGCGTCATAGGCGGTGGCAAGCGGGCCGGCGGCAAGCGACGCCGCCGTCAGATCGAGATCGGCGGTAAATGGCAAACTGGATTTCTGGCTGAACGGTGCCGTCGGCCAGGCCCCGTCATTGACGAGGAAGGCCTGGTCGCCGAACAGCATCATCGCCATCGGATCGAGGTCCAGCTCGTCCAGCGACAGCGCGCCGGCAAGATGCGGCAGCCCCTCCTTGACGTCGATATTTACGTCACCGGAAACCGCCGCTTCGTTGACGGCGCCGTTGAGGCCGCTCAGCACCAAAAGACCATTGCCGTAGTCGGCATCGGCAGCAAGCGACGTCGACATGCCGGTCCCCATGCCAGGCAGGCCGACGCCGGTCGTCATCAGCCATGGCTCGATGTCGGCCGTTTCCAGGCTGACCTTGCCCTTGGCGGCCGCGCCCTGAGGCGTGTCGGCAACTGTCCCGTCGAAACCAGCTTTGAAGTCGTTGCCGGCCAGGCTGAAGCGTGTCGCCAGGCCGCCGCCAAGTGTGCCTTTGGCCGAGACGTCGGTGGTCGCCTCGCCGAGCATGCCGAGTGGCAGCGCCGGCAACCCGTAAAGCGCCAGAAGTGCGGTGGCGTCGGCGTTCCGGGCATTGAAGGTCAACGTCACCGGCGCTTCGAGGGGCCGGTCGAGCGCCCCTTTGCCGGACAGCGACGCCGAAAAGGCCGAACCACCGGCCCTGCCCTGTGCGCTCATTGCCAGTCCAGTCGTACCGTCGCCATTGTCTGCGGCACTCGTGACGGCGTCGATACGCGCATCCTGGAACAGCTCCGGATAGGCAGCGGCGCGCGCCGCCAGCCCCTTCAGCACCGCATTGTCCGGATAATGCCGGACGGCGACGTCGATCAGCGGCTTGAGGTCGACGGTGACCACCGAGGCGTCGAGCTTGCCGGTCGGGCTCGCTGGGAAGTCCTTGATCCGGCCGGTGGCGCTGATAGAGGCGCCGGCAAGTCCGCCGACCGACAGGCGGTCGATCTCAAGCAGCCCGTCGCGCAATCTAAGCGCGGTGTCGACGCTATCGGCGGTCAACCCACCTGCGCTGACCGGCCCGGCCTTGATCCGGAAATCGAGGTCGCGGTCGGAAAAGCGGTTGGCGCCCTTGTCGCTGACGAAGATCGAGGCGAAGGCGGCGAGCCCATCGACGTCGAGTTCGCCACCTTCCAGTTGCATCAGCACCGATGGCCTTGTGTCTTCGGGCTGGGTGGAATCGATGCGGCCGGAGAACTTCGCCTTGCCGAGGATGAGTTCGAGATCGCTGAAGGCCTGGTGTTTTTCACTCAAATCTACTTTTGCCTTGAAGCCAGCGGCCGGCAAGCGGCGGATCGCCTCGTCGACGTCCTTCGACAGCCAGGCGGCAAAGCCGGAGGGCTGCGCCACGGCCAGAAGCAGCGATCCGGTGAATCCAAAATGATCCTCGACGCTGACCATGCCATTGGCTTCCAGCTTGGCGCGGCCGGGCAGCGTGGCGGCCAGCGATTTTACCGCCCAGCCGCCCTCGGCCGGTTCGGCGGACAGATGCACGTCGCGAATCGTCGTGTCGCCTGCCACCACCGCCGGCAGTTTCACCTCGACCGTGCCCGGTATGGTCGGCTTCGGCAGATCGAGCAGCGCCTGCTCCAGCGCCGCCACCCGCTCGGACAGCGTCAATCCGGCACTGGCCGCCGCCCCCACTGCCTCGTCGAACTGCACCTGCGCGCCATTGGCCTCGATCGAGAAATGCGGCTTCAGCCCAAGGTCGACCGCAGCCTTGCCATCGGCGGTGTAGGGATTGTCGAGCGGTCCGGTCTCGAAGCGGAATTCGTCGACGCCGAGCTCCTGGTGGTCGAGCGAAAACTTGCCGTTCAGCCTGAACCCCGGATCCGGCTTGCCGGCGCTGACTTTCACTGCCTCGCCGTCGGTGCCGCGCAACTGCGCTACAGTCTGGTCTGCGCCCGATATCTTGAACTGGCCCGAATAGACCGCGGCGCCCTCGACGAGGCCCACATTGCCGTCGGTCTCGATGACCAGCGGATAGTCATCCGGACCGGCTTTGAGCCTGAGCCGCATTTGCCCGTCCGGTTCGGCCTTGCCGGTGGAAGCGGCGATCGTGGTCCGCAACCCGTCCAGCGACAGCGAACCGTCCAGCCGCCAGGGTCCGGCCAGAGACTTGGCCGAGATCGTCGAGTTGATCTCGGAAATAAGATGGCTACGGCCGCCGGCGGCGTGGCTGAGCGCGATCTGTCCTTCCGTCACCGTCAGCTTCTCGATGGAGATCTGGCCGGGATCGAACGGCGAGGACGGCCGTATCGTCCAGTCGACCGTGCCGTCGGCGGCGATGTCGATCGTCGCCTTCGGCCGCACCAGGCGCATGTCGAAGATCAGCACCTCGCCGCGCAGGAATGGCGCGAGTTCTGCATCCATCGAAAAGGTTTCGACGGTCATCGCCGGCTGGCCGTTGGGGCCACCGGCGACGGCGACGTTGGAAAAGGTCACCGAGGGAAACGGCAGCAGCCTTGCCGTTGCATCGCCTCGCACGGTCACCTTGCGGCCAAGAACGGCGCTCGCCTCGCGTTCGAAATCGGCACGGTAACCCGTCCAGTCGACAAAGTACGGCACCACCAGCGCCGCACACAGCACCAGCACGAGAAGCCCACCGAAGATCACGAACAGGCGTGCGAGCATGAACTCCGAAGCGGTTGATTGAAAATCAGCCGCACTCTACCCGCATCAGCGTGTCGATAAAGAGGCAATTCCCGCCAGACAGGCGTCCAGGGCAAAAGAAGGCGGCCAAGAAAACTCAGCGCGCGTCGCGCTTTGCCTGCGCCACCTTTGCCGCCTGCCGCTGCCGGCCGAGTTCCATCGGCCGGATCAGATTCTCGGGCCGCCGGCTCACGATCGCGCGCATGCCTTTGTGCGCGGTGCGCGTGTTGAACTCGGGACCGTCTGCCGCAGCGCCCTGCTTCATGGACAGCGCCTTGCGTGCATTCTCGACCAGCGAAACACGCGCTGCCAACTGGCGGCGGCGTTCGGCCTCGCCATTGAGCCGCCGCATGGTCATCGCCAGAACCGCCAGCTTCAACTGCGAACCTTCATCGGCCTTCGAGGCGCCGGCGCCCTTTGGCGCACCCTTGCCGCGCATTTCGCGGCGGCGGCGATGCGCCTCGGTCTGGGCCTTGTCGCGCCGTTCCCTTAGGAGCTTGACCAGGTTGGCGAGTTCGGCGTCGGCAAGATGCTGTACCGCTGGATGGTGCGACTTCTCGACGAGAGCATGTTCGTCGGCGCTCAGCGCCCGAGCCTCTTCCTTGCGTGAAATCGCCATGACACCATTCCTCCGTCTGTGACGCCTGCCTGCCTCTCAGGTCCTTGGAGTCTCGGTCCAAATGGTGGTGCGGTCAAGCCAGGGACCATCTGGATCTTCTTCCACTATTCGGCCGGCAATATCTTGCCGGGGTTCATTATATTCAGCGGGTCGAGCGCCTGCTTGATCGTGCGCATGATGTCGACGCCATGACCGAGCTCATGCCGCAGGAAGCCGATCTTGCCCTGACCTATGCCATGCTCACCAGTGCAGGTGCCGTCCATGCCGATGGCGCGCATATTGAGCCGCGCCACGAATTTTTCCGCCAATGCGATCTCCTTCGGGTCGTCCACGTCCATCAGCACCAATACATGGAAATTGCCGTCGCCGGCATGGCCGACGATCGGTGCGATCAGGCCCATCTCGGCGATATCCGCCTCGGTCTCGGTGACACATTCGGCAAAGCGCGAGATCGGCACGCAGACATCGGTCGACAGGCCCTTGGCGCCCGGCCGCAGCGTCAGCGATGACCAGTAGGCATCGTGCCTGGCTTTCCACAATTTTGTCCGCTCTTCGGCGATGCTGGTCCACAGGAACGGGCCGCCGCCATTTTCCTCGGCGATCATGCCGAAAGTCTCGGCCTGTTCGGCGACGCTGGCATCGCTGCCGTGGAACTCGACGAACAGGCAGGGGCTCTCCGGATAGTCGAGCTTCGAATAGGTCTTCATCGCTCGCATCTGCAGCGCATTGACCAATTCGATGCGCGCCACCGGAATGCCCATCTGGATGGTCGCGATCACCGCGTTGCAGGCCGCCTCGACGCTGGGAAACGGGCAGACGCCGCCCGAAATCGCCTGCGGAATGCCCTGCAGCTTCAAGGTCAGCTGGGTGATGATGCCAAGCGTACCTTCCGAGCCGATCAGCAGCCGCGTCAAATCATAGCCGGCCGAGCTTTTCTTGGCGCGCTTTCCGGTCGTAACCGCTTCGCCGTCGGCCATCACCGCCGTCAGTGACAGGACGTTGTCGCGCATCGTGCCGTAGCGCACGGCGTTGGTGCCCGACGCCCGTGTCGCCGCCATGCCGCCGAGCGAAGCGTTGGCGCCCGGGTCGATCGGAAAGAACAGGCCGGTGTCGCGCAGATGCCGGTTGAGGTCCTCGCGCGTCACGCCGGGCTCGACGGTGCAATCGAGGTCCTGCGGATTGACTGCAACGATACGGTTCATGCGTGACGTATCGAGCGAGATGCCGCCGCCCGGCGCATTGGTATGGCCTTCCAGCGAAGAGCCGACGCCAAAGGCGATCACCGGCACGCGATGTGCAGCGCACGCACGCACGATCTCCTGCACCTCCTCCGTCGTCTCGGCAAAGGCGACACCGTCCGGCGCCTGCGTCGGGATATAGGTCGTGGTGTGCGCGTGCTGGGCGCGGATCGCCTGGCCGGTCTGGAAGCGCTCGCCGAGCCGCTGCTTGAGGATGCCGAGCACGGCGGCAATGCCTTCCTCGTTGCGTTCGACCGGGTTGAGGTCGCTTAGAGCCATCGATTCCTCCGCGAATGGACCAGCGTCCACCCTTGTTCTGCATCTAGGGATGCGTAGTCTCACCGACCACGCTCTGTCCAGTCCACGCTCATCCCGGCATGACGAGAAGGAAGTTTCCGATGCCCATCCCCGCCCCTTTCGTCTCTCGCGCCATGGACATCGAGAAGGCCTGGATCGACTACAACGGCCATCTGAACATGGCCTATTACAACGTGCTGTTCGACCGTTGCTCCGACGAAGCCTTCGAGATGATGGGAATGGGGATGGACTATGTAAGGGAACGGCGGCTGACCATCTACACCGCGGAAGTCCATGTCTGCTACGTCCAGGAGCTGCATCTCGACCACAAGGTCACGGTCTCGTTCCAGCTCCTCGACCATGACGACAAGCGGCTGAGGGCCTATCAGGAAATCCGCCATGTCGACGGCTGGCTTGCCGCCACGTCTGAAACGCTGTCGCTGCATGTCGACATGGCTGGCCCGAAGGTGGCGCCCTTCCCCGCCGACGTCCTTGCCAGGGTGGAAGCGATGCGCGCCGCCCATGCCGCCCTGCCGATGCCGGAGCGCGCCGGCCGCTCGATCGGTATTCGTCGTAAGCCGGCTTGAACCGCAACCCAACCGCCGTTAACCTTACCGAGGTTTTAACGTGAACAAGCCGAATTGAGACGTTGAACGACTCAGCGCGGCGTTGGAAAACCATCCGCATCGAGTTGCGATACGGGCGGCGGAGCAGCAGCGGTTCGGGGAACGTGCATGAAAACCGACATCAAGGTCGAGGCGGACAGGCTGGCGGCTGACCCACGCATCACCGACTATGATTTCTGGCGCTCGCTGAAGAACCTCAACAACGAGATCTTCCACATCGCCAACAACAACGAGCCGATCCCCTTCGCCATGATCCGCTGGCGCGCCATCCTTAAGCAGGCGCGGATGAAACGCGGCCACGCCTGAAACTGTTATGATAACACCGAGCTTGCGGCACAAGAAGACAGCGTTGCTTACGACAACGAATGGTCGCCAGGCAGCAAGCCACCGAATTCCGGCATCTATCGTTGCAAGAATTGCGGTGACGAAATTGCGGCGAACAAAGAAAACGGCCAAACAAGGCGATGGATTGGAAGCTGTTTCAGCAGCCAACTACAAACAGACAATCCCTGATCCTCTAAGATTTTAGTCTTCAGGCCCGGTAAATCCACTGTTCTGGCACGCGCACCGAAATCTCCTCGCCGGCCGTGATCGTGCCGGGCTTCTCGACCCAGGCGACGAGGCCGCGCAAACGCTTCGCCGCTTTCGCGAACAGCAGCGCGCCGGCCTCGTGATCGGCCATCCCGGCATTTTCGGCGACCGATCGCCCGGCGATGCGGCAAGGCCCGTTCTGCGCGTCGATCTTGACAGTCGCGCCGCCTTTGAAGAACAGCAGCGCGCCGGACGGCAGCATCGAGAGGTGCGGCAGGCCTTCGATTAGGAGATTGGCGCCGATCCATTCCGGCTTGATCTCGGCGATGCCCATCCGTTCGGCGACGGTGGTCAGTTCGTCCGCCGCCACGATCGACAATTGCCGCTCGTTGCGCATCTCGGTGCCACGCGGATACCAGGGTTCCCGTCCGCCGGAGCGCCGCGTCGTGCCAGCGTGGAAATCGCCTTCAATGCCGTCGAAGCCAAGCTGCAAGGTGTCGATGGCTCGTGTCTCGAAATGATCGAACGGCGCGAGATAAAGCGCGGCCACCTTGGCGGTGAGCTTTCGCGCCGGCACGATCTCGACCGGATTTTCGGCCTCGGGGAAAAGATCCGGCATGGGTTCGTTCCTCGCGTGATACGCGCAATTAGCCTCGGTAGCTCATCGGGTCCAGTCGAAAGCGCTGATGCTCCGATCAAGCGGACTGATGTGACTATGCCCGGCGGGGTTCCGATGCTGGTTCCGTTCGCGCCGAAATGGTCAGAGCATGCGCAATAGCGCGCCGCCGATCGAGTAGCCGGCGCCGAAGGCGCAGAGCAGGCCGTAGTCGCCGGCCTTCATATCGGCATGGTTCTCCGACAAAGCGATGATGGCACCGGCGGCGGCAGTATTACCGAGGCGCTCCAGCACCATCGGCGCGCGGTCATGGTCGACGTCATGGCCGAACGACAATTTCAGGATCATGGCATTCATCCGCGCATTCGCCTGATGCAGCCAAAAGCGCCGGATCGCTTGCGGTGTCAGCCCGTGTTCGGCCAGGAATTCGACGATGAACTTGTGGCCGGCGACGGTGACTTCCTTGAACACCTTGTTGCCGATCTGCTTGATCAGATTGCCTTCCAGATCGATCATGTACGGATCGTCCTGGGTGGCGCGGGTATAGTAACCGAGATTGGTGCGGATGCTGTTCGACATCTGCGTCCAGGCACGCGTGTCGAGCACCTCGAAACGCCCCGACCGCTTCTCGCCCTGGGCGAGCCCTTCGACGATCATCGACACGGACGCGTCGCCGAAGATGAAATGCGTCTGCCGGTCGCGAAAATTGAGGTGGCCCGTGATGATCTCCGGCGTCGTCACCAGTACGCGTTTATGCGCCCCTGCCCGCACCAGATTGACCGCAATGTGCAATGCGGCCGCCGCCGAAGAGCAGCCAAGCCCCATGTCGAAGCCGGCGCCTCTCGTGCCCAGCGCCTGCTGCATTTCGATGGCGATAGCCGGATAGGGCCGCTGATGGTGCGAGGCCGAGCAGATCACCAGGTCGATGTCCCCAGGCTTCAGCCCGGCATGATCGAGCGCCTTGCTGGCCGAGGCGATGCCGAACTCGGCCTCCAGCGACAGCGCATCGTCGGGCCGCGCCGGGAAGCGCGGCGCCATGCGGGTCGGGTCGAGGATGCCTTCCCGTTCGATGACATGGCGGGTCTGGACGCCCGAGGCGTGGACGATGAAGGCACTGTCCGATTTCTGCAGCAGCGGCTCGCCCGAGACCTCGCGCCGGACGTTCTCCATGTCCACCCAAGTGTTGAAGCTGGCGACGAGCTCCTCATTGGTGATCGACGCTTCGGGGATTTCAACGCCGATGCCGCTGATGATGACGCGATGCATTTCCAGTTCGTCCCGTGCGCAGGCGTTGCGGCTTCATGTCGACGCCGCAAAAGCTCGGCGCAACCTCTTTTTGCACCTAGCCAGTTTATGCCGGCTTAAATCAAGTCCCTGGAACGGGTCTTTACCAGGCGCAGAGCTTGGTATTGGTCTGCGGGTTGTTCCAGCAGGCACCGTCATCATTGCTGCGCACGAATTGTCCGGACAGCGGCACGTTGCGCTGGCCGAGATTGACATAGCCGTAGGCAAAACCCGGGTCGTCGATCTCCAGGACGTAAGTCGGATAGCCCGGCGCCGAGATGCGAAAGCTGCCGGCATCATCCAGCGCCCGATAGCTGCAGGAGAAATGCCCGTCATCGCTGGTGAAGCAGCGCGCTCGCTTGGCCTGCGCCGATATCGAAAAGGCAAGCACAGCGGCCGCACAAATGCTGCCGCCGAAAATGAGCGTTTTCAGTGTCATCATCCACCCCCCATGGCCCATGAGGGCCGCCATCCCTGCCCCAGCGAGATGCGCATGACGGCGAAAGCCGGTCAAGCATCCGCTGCTGGCTGTTTTTGGGTGTAGCTAAGAGTTTCTAAGCAGAACGCCGCGCCACGATGAAGACACGGGGAAAGCGCAGCAACACCTTGCCGCTTGCCGTTTTCGGATAGGCTTCGGCGATCCTGGCCGTGTAGCGCTTCAGGAAAAGCTGCCGCTCGCCTTCGTCGAGCGGATCGAGGAACGGCTTCAGCCCCGTCGACTTCACCCATTCGACGATCGCCTCGGCATCGGCCAGCGGATGGTTGTAGATCGTGTGCCAGATATCGAGCCGATCCGAGAATGGCGACAAAAGGTCGTAATAGAACGCGACAGGCGGCAGCGGCGCGCGGGCCGCACGCTCGAACTTTTCAGTGAACGGCATCTCGGCCGCGGTCTCCCGCATCAGCCGGTGCGAAGGCTCGCCCATATTGTCCGGCATCTGCACGGCAAGCGCGCCGCCGGGCGCCAAAAATCCTATCAGCCGCTGGAAGACAGCCGGATGCTCCGGTAGCCACTGAAACACTGCATTGGCGAAGATCACGTCGACCGGTTCGGCCGGCTGCCACGTCGCCGCGTCCGCCAAGGCAAAGGTGACGCCGGGCAGGCGCGCCTTCGCCTTCTCGATCATGTCGGGCGAGGTATCGAAGCCGCTGATCTGTGCCTGCGGCCAGCGCTCGACCAGCAATTCGGTCGAATTGCCCGGCCCACAGCCAATGTCCACCACCCGGCGCGGTTCCGGCACTGGCACCTGCGCTAGGAGGTCGCGCGCCGGCCGCGTGCGCTCATCCTCGAATTTCAGGTAGAGTGCGGCGGACCAGTCGGGTTTTGCCTTTACCGCTATGCTGTTATTCATCGATAGATCTCGCGACGGTTGCCTATCTCCCGATCAGCACGACGAGCCGGCTGTCCTGAAACTGGGCAATGATTCTGTAGTCGCCGACGCGAAACCGCCAAGCTTCCTTGGTCCCAGTCAGCCGTTTGGCGAGTGCTCTTGGATTGGGGTGCACAGAAACTCTTTGATACAGGAATTCTAGGACACGGCGCTAGTCCTTCGGTGAAAGCCCTTCAATGTCTTTTTCGGCTCGCGTAAACTCGACCTGCCAACTCATTCAGCGGCAGGTTTCTTGTGCCGCTCCTCGACTTCGCGAAGTTCAAGCTTCCGGATCACCTCTTCCAACGGAATGCGTACGCCGTCGTCATCCCTCAGGCGTTCCTCCGCAATCCTGGCATCCTGCCAATCCTCAATGGTTTCGAGGATCGTTTCAACTGCGACCTGATCGATCGTACGGCCGCTGGCCTTGGCAATATCGGCCAGCAGCTTCTCGGCTTTTTGCGGCAATTTGACCGTGATCATGGGCAACTCCATCCGATCAATTTAGGCCAAACGACGATCGCCCGCAACGGATCGAGACCCTACCTCGTCAGCCGCTTATACGTCATGCGGTGCGGATTGACGGCATCGGGCCCGAGTCTACGGATCTTGTCCTGCTCGTAATCCTCGAAATTGCCTTCGAACCATTCGACATGGCTGTCGCCCTCGAAGGCGAGGATGTGCGTCGCCAGACGATCGAGGAACATGCGATCGTGCGAGATGATGACGGCGCAGCCGGCGAAGCTCTCGAGCGCGTCTTCAAGTGCGGCCAGCGTTTCGGTATCGAGATCGTTGGTCGGCTCGTCGAGCAGCAGCACATTGCCGCCGGTCTTCAGCATCTTTGCCAGATGCACGCGGTTGCGCTGTCCGCCGGACAGGTTGCCGACCTTCTGCTGCTGATCGCCGCCGCGGAAATTGAACGACGCGCAATAGGCGCGGGTGTTGGCTTCGAACTTGCCGAGCTTGACCACTTCGGCGCCGCCCGAGATCTCTTCCCAGACGGTCTTGGTCGGGTCGAGTGCGTCGCGGCTCTGGTCGACATAACCGAGCTTGACCGTCTCGCCGACGCGGATGGTGCCGGCATCGGGCTTTTCCTGGCCGGTGATCATGCGGAACAGCGTCGTCTTGCCGGCGCCGTTCGGGCCAATGACGCCGACGATGCCGCCGGGCGGCAGCTTGAATTCGAGATCGTCGATCAAAAGCGTGTCGCCAAAGCCCTTCGACAGGTCCTCGACCTCGATCACCACATTGCCGAGCCGCTCGCCATGCGGAATGACGATCTGCGTATCGCTCGGACGCCGCTTGTCGGCCGCATCCAGCAGATCCTGGAACGCCTGGATACGGGCCTTCGACTTGGTCTGCCGGGCTTTCGGGCTGGACTGGATCCACTCGCGCTCGCGGCCGATCGCCCGCTGGCGCGCATCGTCCTCGCGGCCTTCCTGCTTGAGCCGCTTGGCCTTGGCTTCGAGATATTTGGTGTAGTTGCCTTCGTACGGGATACCGCGGCCGCGATCGAGCTCGAGGATCCAGCCGGTGACATTGTCGAGGAAGTAGCGGTCGTGGGTGATGATCATCACCGCGCCCGGATAGGCGCGCAGATGCTTTTCCAGCCACGCCGTCGTCTCGGCGTCGAGATGGTTGGTCGGCTCGTCGAGCAGCAGAAGGTCGGGCTGGCGCAGCAAGAGCTGGCAGAGCGCGACGCGACGGCGTTCGCCGCCCGACAGCTTGGTGACATCGGCCTCCTTGGGCGGGCAGCCGAGTGCCTCCATCGCCATCTCGACCTGCTGCTCGAGATCCCACAGATTGAGCCGGTCCATCTCGTCTTGCAGCTTGGCCGACTCGTCCGCCGTCTCGTCGGAATAGTTCATCATCAATTCGTTGTAGCGCTCGATGATCGCGGTCTTGGCGGCAACGCCTTCCATGACGTTTTCGAACACATTCTTGTTCGGATCGAGCGCCGGCTCCTGCGCCAGGTAACCGACGGTAGCACCCTCGGCCAGCCAGGCCTCGCCGCTCCACTCCTTGTCGATGCCGGCCATGATCTTGAGAATCGTCGACTTGCCGGCGCCGTTGGGACCGAGGATGCCGATCTTGGCGTCCGGGTAGAAGGACAGATGGATGTTCTCGAGCACCTTCTTGGTGCCGTAGGCCTTGTTGAGGCCGGCCATGTGATAGATGAACTGGCGTGCCACGCGCGCTTTCCCTGAAAAGTCGACTGATGTCGGATTGAATGGAAGTTGGGGGCTATGTAAGCGATGCGGCCCCGAACGGCAAACAGTTTTGGTCCCAGGCGGAGTTGGTCGCACCGCGAACGCTTAGCCGCTTCATTTCGTGCCGGCGCCCGGGCGAAAGCTCCGGTTAACCATTCCGCGTCAAAACAGTGTTTGGATGGGAAATCGCTGGCAGCCGCGATTTCGGGGAGAGAGATCGGGCCGTGTTGAACAGTTTCCTGCTTTTTGCCGAAGCGGTTCTCTATTTCGGCATCATGGTCACGCTTTTCCGGTTCAGGGGCCGCATCGGCCTCGGTGTCTTTGTTTGCGCCATTGGCGTCATGCATTTCCTGGAAACCTATCTCGCCAGCGTCTTCTACGTCGCGCTGCCGTTCGGCATGGTATCGCCGGGTTCGGCCGTGCTGTTTTCCGGCAAGCTGGTCATGCTGCTCCTGCTCTACATCAAGGAGGACGCGGCAACTGTCCGGCAGCCGATTTACGGCCTGCTGCTCGGCAATGCCCTGATGATCGGGCTCGTGCTGATCCTGCGCCTGCATGACATCGCACCGCTGCCCGACGGCAAGCTTCCCGACATCGGCTTCATCGACGAGATGGGCTGGCTGATGGTGTGGGGCACGACGCTGCTGTTCGTCGACGCCATCCTGATCATCCTGCTCTATGAAAAGCTCGGCAAATATCTGCGCAAGGCGCTTTTCACCCGCATCCTGGTCTCCGTCGCCTGCGTGCTCACCTTCGACCAGGCAGGCTTTTTCACGGCGCTGCATTTCGTCACCGGTGCGCCGGTCGCGGTGTTCTTCGGCGGCTGGTTCGCCAAGATGGCAGCGGCCCTGGTCTACAGCACCATGCTGGTCGCCTATATCAGGTGGTTCGAGGCGCGGCAGGTGCCGGCGCCGCGCGGGCTTTCCGACATTTTCGACACGCTGACCTATCGCGAGCGCTATGAGGCGCTGGTCGAGCATGTCGGTCGCGACGGCCTCACCGGCCTCCTGCACAGGGGGCGCTTCGACAGCGATGGCGAGGCCGCCGTCGCCGCCAGCCTGCGGACTGCCAGGCCGCTTAGCCTGCTGATCATCGATGTCGACCACTTCAAATCGATCAATGACCGCTTCGGCCACGCCGAGGGAGACAAGGTGCTGAAAGCCCTGGCGATTTTGCTTGGCGAACTTGTCGGGACCGAAGATCAATTGTTCAGGATCGGCGGTGAGGAATTCGCCATCCTCTGCTGGCGTCCACAGCCGCTCGCCAGACTGCTGGGCGAAACCGTCAGGCAAGCGGTCAAGACGTCTGCGAGCACCAGCCGGTTCGACATCACCGTCAGCGCCGGCATCTCGACGGTCAGCGAGACGACGCGTTGCCTTGCCGATCTCTTTGCGCTGGCCGACCAGCCTCTCTACAAGGCCAAATCGACCGGACGCGATCGCGTTGTCGGCGAACCGGGTGGCAACGAAGCAGACGGGCGCAACACATGGAACAGGCCGGAGCGCAGCGCCGGCGCGTAACTCTCACTCTGGTCTCGGATTGGCGCAATCAGGATTGTTTGCGCCGCTGCCATGCGCCGATCGCAACCGAAACCGCCATCAACCCGATCGCCAGCCATTTCATTGCCGCGATGACCGGGCCGGCATCGATGTCGTAGGCGATGAACAGAAGAATGCCCGGCACCAGCAGGCCGCAAAGCACGAGCGTGATCCGGTTGATCTGCCATGACACTTTTGCCGCAAGCATCTGGTCGCCGGGCACGGCGACAAGCGCGGCCCGCATTGCCTTCGGCGCGACCAGCGCGGTCGAGAGACGCAGCGAAATCGGCAAGCCGATGCCGATGATCAGCAAGGCGCATGCCGCCAGGAGCAGCGAAAACTTGAGCGCACTGGTTTCGGGTGGTACCGGGAACAGCAGCGTCGCCAGCGGCAGGAAGACACAGAAGATCCCGAGCGCGGCGATGGCGATGAAGATCGCCGCGTTGACCAGCGTGAACAATTGGTAGGTGCCGCCGCCGATCGGTTTGGCCAGCGTGGTCATGCGCGCCCACTCCACTTCGGTGTAGGAAAAGCCCGGCCATTCCATATGGCCGTCTCGGATCGCCGTCATGCCCCTGGCCCAGAACGCCAGCCGCGCCAGCGCCCCGTTCGTCATGCCACTCATCGCCACCCCCTACGAATGTGTGCCTTCAAGACCATACCACCCCCGGCGCAAGGCGACAGTCGCGTTCGGCCTGTCTACTGGAACCCGACGGCGTCGACGGTGCCCTTCGGACAACCCACCTTGGCTGTCGGTGCCGAGGCAAGCAGCAGCGCACCGAGCGAAGAGTTCGAAGCGATCGGGCCGGCCAGGCCGAGCGTCAGCTCGTCGATCAGCCGCCTGCCGCTCGAGGGATCGACCACGCAGGATACGCGGACCCGGTCGCCCGCGCCTTTGCCGAAGGCGCTGTCGAAGGTGCTGCGGATCTGATCGGATGTCAGCTGCTTGCCGACGTTCCTGGTGAAGAGATCGCGCACCGGCGACGCGTTCACCGCTTGCATCAGGTTCAAAGCGTCGGAGAAATACTCCTGCTGGCTCTTGCCGTAGCAGGTGCCGTGCTTGATCCATTCATGCCTTTCGAGGGCGGATGCGGTGCCCGGCATCACCTGGTCGAGTTCCGATCGCGTATTCGGGTCCAGCGTGACCGGCGGCAAATCCCGCCAATGTGCCGGATCGTCGTTCGCCTTGTCGCTTGCCGCGACCTGGCAATAGAAATTTCCATTCGGTTGCGGCCACAACCCATGCAAGGTGAAGTGGGTCGCATCGAAACCGGCGGCGGTCTGCGCCCGGCATTCGGTCTTGCTGGATTTGGTCTCACAGAAAGCCGGCTGCCAGCTCAGCGCGAAGACATATTCCGGCTTTCCGGACGCCGATGGCTTGTTCGGCTCGGCAGGCGCCGGTGCAGCCGGTATCGTCGACGCGCTGCCGCCCGAAACGTGACCGCAGCTGATCTTAACCCAGCGGCGCTCCGGATCGGCGCCCGGAACGCGGATGAGATAGTGCGTGGGCGCGTCCTTGTTGCCGGCCAGCAGATCGTAACTCTGGCCAGCCGCGGTCGAGACGTTGCGGGGATTCTTGCCGCTCTTGATCGCCTGCGTTGCCGGACAGGCGGCATCGGCGACGAAAGAGCCGGTCATCTTCACATCGGCCCGCGCCGCGCTTGCGCCAGCAAACGCAAGAAACACCGCCCCCCATATCGCCCAAATCCGCATTCCGGCACTCCTCGTATTCACGCCGCAAGCTAGAACTTGCGACATGTCAGAATTACGATTTCTTTCGTCGGCCGTAAAAACAATCGCCAGCGCATTGAGACGGTTCCCGTGTGGTCGATCAGGATCCGCCCGCCTCCACGCGTTCTGTCAAGGT
Organism: Mesorhizobium sp. M1399; assembly: GCF_040317735.1. Taxonomy (NCBI): domain Bacteria; kingdom Pseudomonadati; phylum Pseudomonadota; class Alphaproteobacteria; order Hyphomicrobiales; family Phyllobacteriaceae; genus Mesorhizobium; species Mesorhizobium sp. M1399. Next base: position 9,639 of record NZ_JAMYKZ010000008.1, on the reverse strand, counting down.
GCGCAGCAGATCAAGCGAGGCTTTTAGCGCGTCGGCGTCCATACCCTCCGAAACGCGGTTCGCCCAAACATGCTGGCGTGTGCCGATATTCTTGACCGCTGCCCGGCCGGCATCGGTTATCGACAACAGCTTGGCGCGGCGATGCGCTGGGTTGTCGGCATAGGCGGCAAGCCCCTCCGCAGCCAGTATGTCGGCCAGCCGCTGTACGCTCTGACGGGCGAGACCCATGTCGCGGGCGACGTCGGCCACGGATTTCGGCTCCTTCAAAACCGCACCCAAAACCTGCCAGCGCGCTGCCGTCAGCCCGGTTGGAGCGGCCAGCCGGTCGGCCGCATCCAGAAAACTGCCGTTCATCCTGAACACGGCAAGCACGAGTTCCGTGAACACATTTGCCGCTTCGGTCCTGGTCGTCATTTCTGGCCGGCCTCGATGGTCGCGACGAAATTATTAACGGCTTCGGCTACGACCTCGGGCTTGTCAAGCATCACCCAATGGCCGCTGCCCGCCACGATCTGGCGCGGAATGTCCGTGCGCAGCCGGTAGAGCGCGGCTGGAGTGTCACTGGCCTCGGTAGCCAATACGAACATAGGCCCGCGATACGCATTGAGTGCCGGCTCCGGGTTCCATTCGGCCAGTGCCTTGCCGACACCTGCCCTCGCCGCCGGATCGACCACTGCCACATCGGCCAGAACACGCTGGCGAACAGCCGCGTTAGGGCCGGCAATCGACGTGTAATAGGCGTTCAGGACATCGCGGCCTTGCGGACCGGCCAGATCGCGGACAAAGCCGTCGCGAATCGCCTGCGGCAGCGCACGAGGATTGGTCGCCGGGTCGACGAGCAAGACACCTGCGACCCGGTCGGCATGGCTGGCGGCATAAGCGAGCGCCACACCACCGCCGCCGCTGTGCGCGACAATGAGAAACCGCTTCAGGCCAAACGCGTCGGCCACGGCACCGACATCCATTGCACGGCCGTCATAGCCATAGTCACCGTCCTGCGCCGGCGCGGAGGCGCCATGGCCGCGAAAATCGAAGGCTACCGCCTCGCGGCCTTCGACGGAGAGCTGCATCACCCGGTCCCAGTGGGAAGCGCGGCTGCAATCTCCATGCAGGAACAGGATCGGCAGGCCATTGCCGGCGTTGATCCTATAAGTGGCAAGCTGGCCTTGCGGGCCTGGAACGGTGGACGTCATCATGGGTCATCTCCCTGGTTTCCTGACTGAACGCAGCAATCCCTGGCAACAGGGTGGCCGTCGTGAAGGCGAAGCCCGCCAGCAAGATTGCACGCCGCGAAATGGCCCCGGTGGTTTTCATAGTCATACCCCCAATCTGCTGGCCAATTGACAGTATGCTGTCATGTAATCATATTGACAGCATACTGTCAACTAGCGTCGAATGGGTACCCTACGTCTCTTGACGTCGATCGCTGCGTCGCCCAACAGTCGCCGACGGGAGCGAGACATGCCATTTGACAAGCAGAGGATGCTGGCATCGCCGACCGGCGCCGAGCTCAACCTTTATGTGAAACACGCCACAGGCCAGCCGCGCGCCATTGTCCAGATCAATCACGGGTTGGCCGAGCACGCGGCGCGCTATGCCCGCTTCGCCGATTTCCTCGGCGCGCGCGGCTACCAGGTCTACGCGCACGACCACCGTGGCCACGGCGTCACCAAGGCGCCCGACGCGCCACCTGGCAGGTTCGCCGATGCGGATGGAGGTGCCAAGGTCATCGCCGATGTCGCTGCCGTCCATGATCTGATCGCCAGGGAACAGCCCGGCCTGCCGGTCATCGCCTTCGGTCACTCCTTGGGCGCGTCGGTCGCTCTGAACTTTGTCCTCCGCAACTCGGCGCGCATCCATGCCGCCGCGATCTGGAACGGCAATTTCTCTGCCGGACTGCTCGGCCAAATCGCGCTGGGCATGCTTGCCTGGGAAAAGTTCCGGCTTGGCTCAGACGTGCCGTCGCGCATGCTGCCCCGGCTGACGTTCCGGGCTTGGGGCAAGGCAGTGCCCGATCGCCGGACGCCCTTCGACTGGCTGTCGCGCGATGCCGCCGAAGTCGAGAAATACATCGCCGACCCGCTCTGCGGCTGGGACGCATCGGTGTCGATGTGGCAGGACATCGTCAAGATGACGCTGCATTGCGGCCGCGACCGCAATTTTTCCGGCGTGCGGCGCGACCTGTTCGTCCATCTGGTCGGAGGCGAGCAGGATCCGGCCTCGGACGGCGGCAAGGCGGTCAGCCATCTCGCCGGCCGGATGCACATGCTGGGCTTTTCGAATCTCGTTTCAAAGGTTTACGCCGAAACCCGCCACGAGAGCCTGAACGAGGTCAATCGAGACATCATCATGGAGGATTTTGCCGCTTGGGCCGATCGCGTGCTGAGGGCGCCTTGATACTTGGCCCATTGCAAGGGCCGTGACAGCGGCACCCGGGATTGATAGTGGGATGTCGCCCAAAGCATGCCCTTGGGCTAGACCCGAGGGTGCGCAGCGGTTTTGGGATAACGACATGCACAAAAAACATCTAAGCCTGCGCTTTCGGCCAACCACGGTGATCCATGACTGAGCCTCCGCTCAAAGGCATCCGCGTCATCGAACTCGCACGCATCCTCGCCGGGCCATGGGCCGGGCAGCTGCTTGCTGACCTCGGCGCCGACGTGATCAAGGTCGAGAGCCCGGACAGCGGCGACGACACCCGCAAATGGGGACCGCCCTTCGTCATCGGCCATGATGGCGAGAACCTTTCGGCCGCTTATTACCATTCCTGCAACCGCGGCAAGCGCTCCATCGCCATCGACTTCTCGACGCCCGAGGGCGCCGAGACGGTGCGCCGGCTGGTCGCGACCTCGGAAGTGCTGATCGAAAACTTCAAGGTCGGCGGACTTAAGAAATACGGCCTCGACTATGACAGCCTGAGGAAAATCAACCCACGGCTGATCTATTGCTCGATCACCGGTTTTGGCCAGTCGGGACCGTATGCGCCGCGCGCCGGTTATGATTTCATCATCCAGGGCATGGCCGGCATGATGTCGATCACCGGCGAAGCCGGCCGCGAACCGCAGAAGGCGGGCGTGGCTATTTCAGATGTCTTCACCGGGCTTTATTCGGTCGTTGCCATCCAGGCGGCACTTCGCCACGCCGAGAAGACCGGCGAAGGCCAGCATATCGACATGGCGCTCTACGACACCCAGATCTCAACGCTCGGCAACCAGAACCTCAACTATCTCGTCTCCGGACAATCGCCGGTGCAGATGGGCAATGCGCATATGAACATCGCGCCCTACGAGGTGGTGCCGGTGAAAGATGGCCACATCATCCTGGCGGTCGGCAATGACGGCCAGTTCGCAAAGTTTTGCGCTGCCGTCGACCTCGAGGAGCTGGCGTCGAACCCTGACTTCGCCACCAATCCCGCCCGCGTCGCCAACCGGGCAAAGCTGCGCGAGCACATGGTCGAGGCGCTGAAGGTCTTCGATCGCGACCCGCTGCTGGCCAGGCTGGAGACAGCCGGCGTGCCGGCCAGCCCGATCAACAATATCGGCCAGATGTTTGCCGACCCGCAGACCATCGCGCGCGGCATGCGGCTCGACCTCGATGACGGCCATGGCAATCTCTTGCCCTCGGTGCGCGCGCCGATGGTCATGTCCGGCACGCCGCTGGTCTATGAACGGCCGTCGCCGCGTCTCGGCGAACACACCGAAGAAATCCTTGCCGAACTGGAGAGGTCAGGAAAATGAAGACCGGCGGACAACTCATCGTCGATGCGCTCGAAGCCAACGGAACGGACCGTATCTATTGCGTGCCCGGCGAATCCTATCTGGCGGTGCTCGACGCGCTGCATGATTCGCCAATCCGCACCATCGTCTGCCGCCAGGAGGGCGGTGCCGCAATGATGGCCGACTGCCATGGCCGCCTGACCGGCAGGCCCGGCATCTGCTTCGTCACCCGCGGCCCAGGCGCCACCAATGCCTCGGCCGGCATCCACATCGCCATGCAGGATTCGGTCCCCCTCATCCTGTTCATCGGCCAGGTCGCCAGCCACGCCAAGGGGCGCGAGGCCTTCCAGGAGGTCGACTATGTCAGGTTCTTCGGCGATATCGCCAAATGGGTGGTCGAGATCGACGACGCCGCGCGCATCCCCGAATTCGTCACACGGGCATTTGCAGTGGCGACGTCCGGCCGCCCGGGCCCGGTCGTCATCTCGCTGCCCGAGGACATGCTGACCAGCCTTGCCGAGGCACCGGAAGCCCGGCATTACACCCCTGTCGAGACGCGGCCTGGCGAAGCCGAGCTCGACGCGCTGGACGAGCTGCTCAACAAGGCAAAGCGGCCGTTCGTCATCCTTGGCGGTACGCGCTGGGATGCGCAGGCCGTTGCACGGATGCGGACGATAGCCGAAGCCTGGTCGCTGCCGGTCGGCTGCTCCTTCCGCCGCCAGATGCTGTTCGACCATCTCCACGCGAACTATGCCGGCGATGTCGGCATCGGCATCAATCCCAAAGTGGCAACCGCCATCAAGCAGGCCGACCTTGTGCTGCTGATCGGCGGCCGCATGGGCGAGATGCCGTCATCCGACTACACGCTGCTGAAGAGCCCCTACCCCGACCAGACGCTGGTCCATATCCATGCCGACGCCGGCGAGCTCGGCCGCGTCTACCGGCCGGCGCTGGCGATCAATACCTCGCCTGCCGCTTTCGTCGAAGCCTTTGCCAAACGCAAGCCGGCCGCAACGCCGGTGTGGGCGGCGGAGGCAGCGAAGCTGCACACCGCCTATCTCGACTGGTCGACGCCTCCGGAGAGCGGCCCCGGCGCCGTGCAGATGGGGCCGATCATGAATTATCTCGAAACGATGCTGCCGGACGACGCCATCCTCACCAATGGCGCCGGCAACTACGCCACCTGGGTGCATCGCTACCATCGCTTCCGGCGTTTCGGCACGCAGGCAGCACCCACCTCCGGCTCGATGGGCTACGGCACGCCGGCGGCGGTCGCCGCCAAACAGCTTTTCCCCGACCGCGACGTGATCGCCTTCGCCGGCGACGGCTGTTTCCTGATGAACGGGCAGGAATTCGCCACCGCCGTACAATACGGATTGCCGATCATCGTCATCGTAGTCAACAACGGCATTTATGGCACCATCCGCATGCATCAGGAGCGCGAATATCCCGGCCGTGTCGTCGCCACCGATCTGAAAAACCCCGACTTTGCTGCTTTGGCCCGTGCCTATGGCGGCCATGGCGAGACGGTGGAAAAGACCGCCGACTTCGCGGCGGCCTTCGAGCGCGCGCGTGCTAGCGGCAAGCCGTCGATCGTCGAGATCAGGCTCGACCCCGAAGCCATCACGCCGACCCGCACGATGACCCAGATTCGCGACAAGGCCTGACAAACAGGGTGGTTGCCCTGTTTTGTCGTCTTGATCTGCCTATTTGACCTTTTCGATCTGGCCGCGGATCTCGCCGTCGGCGTGGGCCGCGGTGTGGATGTTGACGTAATATTTGCCCGCCTCAAGATCGGTCGCCTGGGCATCGGTCAATGTCGCCGAACCCTTGATCGGGCTCTTCAGCTTGCCTTCGAACGGCACCACTGGATCGGCGTTTTGACCCTCTGCCGCCGGGCCGTGAATGTGCCCGGCCTTCGCCGGCCCGCTGAGGCCGGAATATCTCACCGTCCAGCTGAGTTTCTTGGTGGCGGTGTTGAATCTGAGCGTGGCGGTACCCTTGCCCTTCGTGGTGACGGGCGGGCTCTGCTGAGCACCATCGAGCGTCGCGGTCATCTTTACGGTTTCGGCCAGAGCCGGTGACACCGAGAAGATGGCGGCAGAAATGGCCAGCGCCGAAAGCATCGGCGTGAAGGACTGGATGCGCATGGAAACCTCCGTTGTGGCACCCTTGAGTTGGATGCATCGGCACAACGATTTTGCGAACGGATGTTTCCGCGGGTAACGTTCATTTTACATCCCACTAAAAAGGGGCGGTCGCCCGCCCCTTTTCGTCTTCCAACAGAGCCTGCTTGATAGCTCTATTTGATCGCCTTGTCGGTGATCGCGGTCGTGTAGGCGCCGGTCGGCTCCTTGGTGATGATCTTCTGGTCGAGCAGCGCCTTGGCGGTGCGCTCGTAGGTCGCCGGATCGAGCTTGCCGTCGGCATTGTCGATCAGCTTGGCGACTTCGCCCATCATCCGCTTCTGGTGGTTCTCGTCCTGGCCGCCATTGTCCATGACGATGCCGGCCGCCTCGTCGGAATTGTCGACGGCGTATTTCCAACCCTTCATCGAAGCGCGCACGAAACGCACCATCTTGTCCTCGAAGGCCGGATCCTTGAGCTTGTCCTCCAACGCATAGAGCCCGTCTTCGAGCAGATCGTTGCCCATGGCGGAATAGTTGAAGACGGTCAGCTCTTCCGGCTTGTAGCCGGCGTCGATGAGCTGCCAGTATTCGTTGTAGGTCATGACCGAAATGCAATCCGCCTGCTTCTGGATCAGCGGCTGCACGTCAAAGCTCTGCTTGAGCACGGTGACGCCGTCCGGCCCGCCGTCGGTCTTGAGGCCAAGCTTGTTCATCCAGGCATAGAACGGATACTCGTTGCCGAAGAACCAGACGCCGAGCGTGTGGCCCTTGAAATCGGCTTCGGTCTTGATCGGGCCGTCCTTCGGGCAGACCAGCTCCATGCCGGCCTTCTTGAACGGCTGGGCGATGTTGACCAGCGGCACGCCCTTTTCGCGTGCAGCCAGCGCGCCGCCCATCCAGTCGACGATGACGTCGGCGCCGCCGCCGGCAATGACCTGCTCGGGTGCGATGTCCGGGCCGCCGGGCTTGATGTCGACGTCTAGGCCCTCGGCGTCATAGAAGCCCTTGGCCTTGGCGACATAATAGCCGGCGAACTGTGCCTGGGTGACCCATTTCAGCTGCAGCGTCACCTTGTCTGCGGCCATCGCCTGGAAGGCGGCAAGCGACATCGCGCCGGCCAGCATCGAAACAACAAGTCTTTTCATGTTTTTACCCTCTGAAGTTAGCGCCCTAAACCCACCGCCCCTATCCACCACGGACAGAGGGATGCCAAAACGTGATTGCTCTCTCGAAAAGAGCGACCACGCCATAAAAGACCGAACCCGCAAGTGCTGCAACTGCGATTTCGGCCCACACCATGTCGATGTTCATCCGGCCGACTTCCGTCGAAATGCGGAATCCCATGCCGACCACCGGCGTGCCGAAGAACTCGGCGACGATGGCGCCGATCAGCGCCAGCGTCGAATTGATCTTCAACGCATTGAAGATGAACGGTGCCGCCGCCGGCAGCCGCAGCTTGAACAGCGTCTGCCAGTAGCTCGAGGCATAGGTGCGCATCAGGTCGCGCTCCATATGGCCGGAGGCGGTAAGCCCGGCGACGGTGTTCACCAGCATCGGGAAGAAGGTCATGATTATGACCACGGCTGCCTTGGATTGCCAGTCGAAGCCGAACCACATGACCATGATCGGCGCGACGCCGATGATCGGCAGCGCCGACACCATATTGCCGATCGGCAAAAGCCCGCGCCGCAGGAACGGCACACGGTCGGCGGCGATGGCAACGAGGAAGCCGGCGCTGCTGCCCACGACATAGCCGAAGATCACCGCCTTGAAGATGGTCTGCCTGACATCGGCCCCCAGCACCGGCAGCGAGCCGACGATGCGTGCACCGATGGCGCTTGGCGGCGGCAACAGGATGAAGGGAATGCCGGCGCCACGCGTCACCGCCTCCCAGATGATCAGGATCCAAGCGCCGAAGATGGCTGGAATGATCAGGCGCAAGGCGGTTGACGCCCAGCGCGACGTCGGGCGAACCGACGACAAGACCGTTACGCAGCGCCAGGCCAAAAACCACGCCGCGACGAGCAGCAGATAGAAGGAGCCACGAGCGCTGCCCTCATTGCCGGTTATGCCGGCGAGCAACATCCACGCCGCGCCGTGCGCGCCAAGGAACAGCAACACCACCCCGATCATCGGTGGAAAGTTGTCGGCCTCGATTGCCATGAGCAGCAAAATGAAAATCAAAACCGTAGTCGCCATGCCGTAACCGGGCGTAGCACTGACGAGCGGCCAAAGAAGCAGCGCGCCGACAAGAAGGATAAGCGCGGCATATCCTTGCCAGGATCGGGGGGTGATTGAGGAAAGGCTCAGGAGCGAGCTCATGCCGGCCTCCCGCCCATGGCGCGGTCGACAAGGCGCCCAGCAATGCCGACCAGCATAACCAGCAGCGCCGCCACCACCGAGCCGGCGACCAGCGCCGACCAGATGTCGATCGTCTGGCTGTAGTAGGCGCCGGCGAGCAATTTGGCGCCGATGCCGGCGACGGCGCCGGTCGGCAGCTCGCCGACAATGGCGCCGACCAGGCTGGCGGCCACCGCCACCTTCATCGAGGTGAACAGGAACGGCACCGAGGCCGGCACCCGCAATTTCCAGAAGGTCTGCGAGGGACTGGCATTATAGGTATGCATCAGGTCGAGATGGGTGAGCTCGGGCGAGCGAAGCCCCTTCACCATGCCAACCGCCACCGGGAAGAACGACAGATAGGTCGAGATCAGCGCTTTCGGGATCAGCCCGGTGATGCCGACCGCCGCCAGCACGACAATAATCATCGGCGCCACCGCCAGGATCGGAATGGTCTGCGAGGCGATGATCCACGGCATCATGCTGCGGTCGAGCGTCGCCACATGCACGATGCCGACGGCGATGACGATGCCGAGCGCCGTGCCGAAGGCAAAGCCGAGCAGCGTCGACGACAGCGTCACCCAGGCATTGTAGACAAGGCTGCGGTTCGAGGTGATGCTGCGCAAAAAGGTGTTTTCGAAAAAATTCACCGCCACCTGGTGTGGCGCCGGTAGCGTCGGCTTCGGTTGTGCCAGCGTCTTGCCGATGAATTCCACAATGCCCGGTGTCAAATTGGCGCGGCGGTCGAGATCGCGCTGGAACGGCGCGTTGAGGACAACGGCCATGACGTACCAGACGACGACCACGCCCAGGAGGATCGAGGTCACGGGAACGATCTTGTCGCGAAACGAGTCCATCTAGCGATCCTCGGGCGCTTGGCGCCCTCCTCTCCCCAACGGGGAGAGGGTGGCCGGAGCGAAGCGGAGGCCGGGTGAGGGGGTAGAAATCTTTCCGTCGAGGCAAGCCAATATCGTATCAAGGACCGCTCGACGTTCGGCCAGAACTTCATGGTTCCAGAACCGAAGAACGGAATAGCCATAGCCATTCAGCCAAGCAGTTCTCGCCGTATCGGTTGGAGAATCCGCATGCTGACTGCCGTCGACTTCAACAATCAGACCCTTCTCGCGACAAACGAAGTCCGCGATGAAAAGGCCAAGCGGCACCTGCCTCACAAATTTGTAGCCGTTGAGATGACGTCCTCTCAGTTCCCCCCAAAGCCGGTACTCAGCCTCGGTCTCGTCAAACCGGAGCTTTCGGGCACGAGCGGTTGCCCCAACATTTCTTTTAGTTGGATCTGTCGGCGCCGCCCCCTCACCCGACCTCCGCTTCGCTCCGGCCACCCTCTCCCCGTCGGGGAGAGGAGGACCCTCATCCCGCTCAATCATCATAGCTGTGCCCTGCCCTCAGCCCGTCGCGCACCCGTGCCGCGATGGCCAGGAACTCCGGCGTCTCGC